>NZ_DATMXX010000320.1:0-14519 GCF_035561255.1 Sporomusa sp.
TATGGAGAGTGATGGTAAGTCAGATTATAAAATGCGCGTATGTGAAAATTCAATTGTACGTATTTTTCTATGACTCTCTTGTAAATCTATTTTTAGCTAAAACGTTTTAGTGATAAGTAGCTCGTTGACATCGACTACAAAACGTTTTAGCATAGGTTTATAATACTAAAACGTTTTAGACGAGGGGATTTTTATGAGTCATAGAGTAACCATGAAAGATCTGGCCCAGCAGCTTGGCCTATCCACAGGAACTATCCATCGTGCACTAAGCGGTAAGCCTGGTGTGGGGAAGGATGTAAGAAAAAAAGTTCTTGAAGCAGCTGAGCAGGAAGGCTACCAGCTGAATTCAATTGCCTCTGTTTTGAAGAGGAAGCCGCTGCGGATTGTTGTTTCTTTTCCTGATCTGTCGCAAGCAACAAGATATTATTACAGTGATATCTGGGAAGGATACCGTAACTATCGAAAGGAGTTAACTGATTATCAAATAGAATTTATTGAGGCTCCTTATGGTATACGGGAAAATCAGCAATCAGATGTTTTGCGGGATGTTTATCAAAATATCGTAAAAAGTAAAGGGATAGATGGGTTATTAACGGTCGGGCCGATGGATGACCCCAGCCGCAAGGCAGTACAGGCGTATTGTGCCGAAGAAATAGCTACCGTATTTGTGAATGAAGATAATGAGCACTGTAACCGGATTTGTTGTGTAAGGGCAAACTATAAAATTGCCGGGCGGCTTATGGCTGAGCAGATAAGCAATCAAGTGCCGCCTGACGGAAGGGTCCTGTTAATAGCCGGTGACAGAAATATTTCTGCCCATAATCTACAGGTCGAAGGGTTTTTTGAATATATAACCCAGCACAACATTCCTTTTGATGTGGTCAGAATGTATAAATATGACCAGGTTGAAGAAGAGGAGACCGAACTCTGCAACATTATTGCGCAGGCCCAGGCTATCAGTGCAATCTGCTGTGTAAATGCCCGCGAAAGTGCACTTGTGGCAAAATTCATCAAGAAACACCATTTACAGGGGAAATACCGGATTATCGGCAGTGACGTATTCGACGAAAGCGCAAAGGCCCTGGCAGATGGTACGTTTACGAATTTGATCTACAAGAGCGCCTATCAAATTGGCTACTATGGGACAAAAATCCTTATGGATTATTTAATTAAAGATCAGCAGCCGGAACCGGTATGTCTTCTTGATTGTGATATGGTTTTTAAAAGCAATTTGTATTTGTATAATGATAATTTATATCGGAATACGGTGCGCAAACTTCGATAATTAATTAGGGTTACTCAACTTTCATAGAGAACGGAGGAAAAAAATGCCTGCCTGGAAATCGGAAAAAGAAATGCTTCAATTAATGAAAGAGAAACTCTACACACCAGTTGTTGGCGACATTTTAGATGGGTTAGGTTATTATCATCAATTTTTACCGGCCGATATAAGACCGTTAAAAGCGGAAATGAAGCTGGCAGGAAAAGCGATGACAGTCTTAATGATCGATGTATTTGGTGTCCAGAAAAAACCCTTTGGTTTATTAACAGAGGCGCTGGATCAGCTGCAGGAAGATGAGATATATCTTGCTACAGGCGGCACCAGGCGTTGTGCCTATTGGGGTGAGCTGCTGACAGCTACCGCGCGGGTGAGAGGGGCTGCCGGCGCTGTTGTCAATGGCTGGCATCGGGATACACCACAGGTCCTGGCCCAGAATTGGCCGGTATTTAGCTGCGGCTGTTATGCCCAGGATTCTTCGGTACGCACCCAGGTTGTAGACTTTAGATGCCCGATTGAGATTGGACAAGTCACAATCCATGACGGGGATTTGGTTTTCGGCGATGTGGACGGGGTTCTCATCATTCCTAAGGACGTGGCCGATGAGGTGTTGGAAAAAGCATTAGAAAAAGCCGCCGGTGAAAAAAAGGTTCGTAAAGCAATTGAAGAGGGAATGACGGCAACAAAGGCCTTTGAGATTTTTGGAATTCTGTGATGGAAAGAGGTTCGGGAACTTTGGGGAAATGTGCGTTTCAAATAGAGAAACAGGATAATGTGGCTACTGCCCTGGAGCAATTATCCCCAGGTGCAGTACAAATTAGAGGTGCACAGGATACCACACTGGCCGTAACAATGGAAGTCCCTGTCGGGCACAAAGTGGCACTACGCGACATAGTGTCCGGAGAAGATATTGTAAAATACGGTGTTCCCATCGGCCGGGCTACCCAGAATATTCCCCGGGGAAGTTGGGTCCATCTGCATTGCATGCAAAGCATTTATGACCAGCGCTCTTCACATCTTGATGTAATAACAGGGGCACCTAAAGATGTCGAATATGAATAGGAGTCTAGAATGAATTTGCCGGATATAACATGGAATGCCTTTCGTAGGAAAAATGGCAGTAAAGGCATTCGCAATAAAATTTTGGTTATATATACAGTCGAATGTGCTGGTTTTGTGGCTAAAGAGATTGTAAAAAAAATAGACGATGCCGAAGTGGAAGTAATAGGCTTCAGCGGCTGTACAGATAATGCCTATGCGGTGCGGTTACTGATTTCACTGATTCGCCATCCGAATGTGGGCGGAACCCTGGTTGTAGGCTTAGGCTGTGAATATGTGCAGCCTGAATGGCTGGCTGATATTGCCAGGCAGGAAGGCAAGGAAGCTGCGTGGTTTTACATTCAGGAATTAGGCGGCACCGGCAAAAGCATAACGCATGGCATTGCTCTGGTCAATAACATGAAACAAAAGCTGGCAGAGGCCGAAATGGTACCGATGGGGTTTAAGGATTTGGTGATTGGTGCAGAATGCGGCGGCAGTGATTATACCAGTGGTTTAGCCGGTAATGTGGTCGTGGGGCACTTGTATGATCAATTGGTAGACTGCGGCGGTACTGCCATTTTTGAGGAGATTGTCGAAGCAGTTGGGCTGATCAATTTATTAGCCGGTCGAGCCTCAACCGAGCAGGCTAAAAAAGAGATTTGTTATACCTATGAAAAAGCGCTGGATTATTGTAAAGCAGTAAGGCAGTATTCTGTTAGTCCGGGAAATTTCGTCGGCGGTCTGTCCACGATTGAGGAAAAGAGCATGGGAGCTGTGATTAAAAGTGGCAGCAGATCCATTCAGGGTGTATTAAAAGTAGGGAATTGCCCGCCCCATCCCGGGCTGTGGCTTTTAGATACTACGCCAGATCCTTACTGGATGCAGTTTGGTATAACCAATCCTAATGATAATGAAGGCTTAATGGCTTTGATAGCCTGTGGGGCCCACCTTACTTTTCTGATAACAGGGCGTGGCAATGTAGTTGGATCGGCGGTAGCGCCTGTGATCAAGATAACCGGCAACAGCGATACCTATGCACATATGGAAGAAGATATGGATTTTGATGCAGGCCGGGTTTTGAGCGGTCAATGTACGCAGGTTGAATTGACTCTGCAGCTGGCGGAACTTGTTGCCAAGGTAGCTGGCGGGACCTTAAGTAAAAGTGAAAAGTGGGGTCATAAAGAATACTTTATCCCCTATAAGTACCAGGAAAAAAGCGTTGCCTTTAAAAAATGTGATTCATATCAGTAAGGGTTGCTCTCAGGTTGGCATTATTCAGTTGCAGTGCCAAAATACAAAAAAAGGATAGATTAGATGTCACAAAATGCATTTTCTTTAGCAGGACGCACAGCCGTCATTACCGGCGGTCTTACAGGCTTGGGGCTGGCAATGACAGAATGTATGATTGCAGCCGGGGCAAAGGTGGTTGCTGTCAGCAGCAATTCAGGGGAAAAATTCCAAGAAAAGTTTGAAGAATTTGGTGAAAAATTAGCCTACTATCAGTTTGATGTTACAGATACGGATCATGCCCAAGAGCTTGCTGACAAAATTATAAAAGAGCAAGGCCCGGTACATTTTTTATGTAATAATGCAGGCAATCACTGCAAAAAGCCAATAGAAGACATGTCTGTTGAAGATTTTACCAGCGTACTTAATGTACATTTAGTAGGCGCATTTGCTTTGACCAAGGCTTTTGTACCGTATATGAAACAGCAGCGCCAAGGCAGCATCATTTTTATCGCGAGTATGACCAGCTTTATTGGCCAGCCCTATGTAACAGGGTATGCTACCGCCAAAGCCGGCTATTTAGGTATGGTGCATACGCTGGCTTCAGAGCTTGGTAATGATGGAATTCGCGTAAATGCTATTGCGCCCGGCTGGATTGATACGTTTATGTTCCGCCAGGCAACCGATAAGGACCCGCAAAGAAAAGCTAAGATTTTTGGCCGGATACCGATGAACAAAGTGGGTGACCCCAAGGATATTGGCTGGGCTGCAGTTTATTTGTGCAGTGATGCAGCAGCTTATGTTTCCGGTATTTGTCTGCCGGTAGATGGTGGAGCACTGATTGGATTTTAAGCTTAGAATACAGTTGAAGGATAACTATATATTACGCATTAAAGAAGCTTGCAGGCTCAGGCGGGTGGTGCAAAACTTTAACGCGTTGTATATGGCAGGCAAATAATTTTATTTTGAGGCGATGTAAAGATGTTTGATGAGGAACTGCTGTTAACAAATGAAACCGGTAAGAAGCTCTATCATAAATATGCCGAGAATATGCCAATTATTGATTACCATTGTCATTTGCAGCCCCAAGAAATTTATGAAAACCAAGAATTTCAGGATTTAGGGGAAATGTGGTTGTCAGGCGACCATTATAAATGGCGGGCCATGCGTACTTTTGGGATTGATGAAAAATATATTACAGGCGATAGCAGTTACTATGAAAAGTATTTAAAGTTTTCCGGGATTCTACCTTATTTAATAGGAAATCCAATCTATATATGGTGTGCCTTAGAACTAAAACGTTTTTTTGATATTGATGAGCCATTAGGACCGGATAATGCCGAAGCAATCTATCAAAAAACAAAAAAAATGATTCAGGAAAAACATATGACGCCGCAATGGTGCATGACAGTGTCCAATGTTGAACTTGTTAGCACAACAGAAGACCCTACTGATTCATTACAATATCATTTAAAAATAAAACAGGATCCGGCCATTAACATTAAAGTAATCTCAGCTTTTCGCCCCGATAAAGCGTTTTATTGTGAAAAGCCAGTTTTTCCTGCTTATATTTCGACCTTGGAAAAAGCAGCAGCTACAAAAATTGATACTTTTGCTAAGCTGATGTCGGCATTGGAAAAGCGTCTGATTTATTTTAAAGAGCTGGGAACGATGATCAGTGACTGTGGCATTGAAGATATTTGTTTCTATGATTATCAACAGTCTGACATTGAAGTGATTTTCAGCAAAGCAGTAGCTGGTGTGCCGCTGACTGAAAAAGAAAAGAATCAGTATAAAGCTGCGTTTGTTGTGGAAATGGGCAAGTTGTATTACAAACATAATTTTATTATGCAATTGCATATCGGGACTTATCAGGGAGCCAATAAAAGCCGAGAAAACAGCATCGGGGTGGCCTGTGGTTTTGATTGTACCGATGATTCAACATCGATACAGTCTGTTGGTGAAATTTTAAACCGGTTGACTACAGCGGAACAATTGCCGAAAACAATTTTATATCCACTGGATGCGAGCAAAGTTGAAAATTTTGCTGTTTTAGCTGCCGGTTTTTGCGAAGGCGGGACAAAGGCCAAAGTACAATTAGGGGCACCCTGGTGGTTTAATGACCAAGTGTATGGCATTCAACGTCAGTTTGAAGCAGTCGCTAATTTATATCCTGTGAGTCTTTCGGTAGGTATGCTGACAGATAGCCGCAGCTTCTTAAGTTATCCGCGGCATGAAATGTATCGGCGGGTTTTATGCAATTATTTTGGTGCCCTGATAGAACGTGGCGAGTATTTTTCAGAGGAAAAATATTTAAAAAAGATGATTGAGAATATCTGCTACTACAATGCCAAAGAATTTTTTGGATTATAAATTATTTGTACCAAACCCCTAGCTTAAAATACTGCCTGGGTATATAAAACCATAGCCAAAACTAAATATTACGTGGTGCTAAAAAGACGCAATTTTCTTATTGTTATGTTGTTGGGTATTTGAAACTAGACAGATTAATGGTAACAATTATGTGGATAGGGGAGAGTAGATCATAATGGAAGAAAGTCAAGTTCAAAAAGAGCCGGCTGACCAAAAAACGATTCGTAAAGTAGTTTTCGCCGGCATTGCAGGCAGTGTTATTGAATGGTACGATTATGCCTTATATGGCGCAGCTGCCAGTTTGGTTATCAACAAGCTGTTTTTTCCGGCCCTGGAGGGAACAATCGGTATGCTGGCCGCATTCGCTACCTTTGCTGTGGGGTATTTTGCCCGGCCGTTGGGGGGCGTTGTCATTTCTCACATTGGTGACCGGTTTGGCCGCAAGCCGGCTTTGATTTTTGCTTTGACCTTGATGGGAGCAAGCACGGTATTGTTGGGATTATTGCCTACTTATCAAACTGCGGGTGTTTGGGCAACTGTTTTTTTGGTTATTCTTAGGCTGCTGCAAGGATTTGGCGCCGGTGCCGAGCTGGCTGGAGCGCTAACTTTCGTTGCTGAATATGTACCGGTTAACCGTAGAGCTTTTTTCACATCACTGATTAATGCCAGTACTGTTGTGGGGATACTCTGTGCGACCTTCGCTTTTCTGATTGTTTCTAAACTACCGGAAGAAGATTTTCTGGGGTGGGGCTGGCGTATACCGTTTTTGTTCTCCGCAATTCTGTTTGTTATCGCCTTTTTTGTCCGCAAGCACCTTGATGAAACCCCTGAATATGTGCAAAGTATGGCCAAGGCAGAAGTTAAGAAGAAGGCCAATAGTGTTCCAATAAAAGAATTATTGAAAAATAGTCCCAAGGAAGTCTTCTTCGCCTTTCTCAGTGTAGCCGGTCATCAGGCGGTGTCCTATATACTCAGTGTTTATAGCATCAGTTATATGATAAATAATGGTGGCATGACCAGGACTGACAGCCTCACGGCTTTGGTATTCGCTTCTATTGCCGGTATTATCGGAACGCCGCTCATGGGGCTATTGGCTGACAAAGTCGGCGCATGGAAGGTTTTTTCCTTTGGTTGCATCTTTATTGCCTGCTTTGCTTACCCCCTCTTCTGGATGCTTGGTACTCATAACCTTGCCATCGCCACGTTGGCTATGTGCATTTGTTACGGAGTTGGCTACGGAGCTACATCAGGCTCGCAGGGGGCATTTCTTGTGAATCTCTTTCCCACCCGTTATCGTTTCTCAGGGGTTGCCTTATCCAGGGAACTCAATGGGATGCTTGTTGCCGGACCAACACCTCTCATTGCGGCCGCGCTTGTCAGCATGGCAAATGGTCAACCGACCTATGTCGCAGCTTATCTTATGACTTGTTGTATGTTAAGCCTAATAGCGATTCTGGTTATCAAGAAAAGGTCTACACACGCATAAAAACCGGCCTCAACTCTGCGCATCTGCGGAGTTGAGGCCGGTTTTGGTGGTTTGGTGAGTTTAATGTAGTGCCTGTTAGTAGAGAGCAGCGAGGCTTAGCGAAAAAGCTTTTCAAATATTTTTTCAGTAACTTTCTCTTTTATTTCCGCCCGTGTTGCCGGCAGATTGCGCTCACGCAGCTTTTCCATCAAACCTTGGTTTAGCTGTTCGGGATAAAAGACGCCAAAATCAGTGTGAATAGCCAGGTTGCTGATTTCCGCTTCCGCCGTGCCCTGTTTTATGAAATTGCCGGTCAGGGTGCGAAACGACAGGCCATAGGCGGTGCCATTATCGATGGTGAAGTTGCCTTGCACCGTTGCGGCCGCAGCAGAACCGGTTGTCGTTCCTGTAAGCGACAAGGGGCCTTTGACGTCTTTTTCCGTCAGCTGTGAGGTATCAAGCCCACTGCCGGCGAGCGACAGGGTAAACTGCTGCGTATCCGGGAAAATTTTGCCGCTGGCTGTAACCGAGCCACCCAGCGTGGTGCCTTGCGCTGTCAGCAGTTTTAATAGCTGCTGTGCATATGAAAAAGTACCGTTAATGCCGTTGATGATTATATTGCCGAACTGAAGACTGCCAAGGGTAAAATTACCGGACAACACCGGTGAGAAGGCAGAACCGGTAACCTTACCCTGCGCTGCCAGAACCCCGCCGGCCTGCAGGCCAGACAGGAGTACAGCCGGATCGCCGGCCGGCATCTGGATATCAAAATCCAGTAGCTTGTCCCCGGACGATGCGGTTAACACTTGTCCGGCCGCTGTAATAGCCTGGCCTTGATACAGAGCCTGCCCTTCAAAAAAACGAATAGCATCGGCCTGTTTTTCAAAGTGGGCGCTTCCCTGCGTCAATACCAGCGCTCCTGTGGTAGTAACACCGGAAAAACGCCCGGCTAACGTTTTCAGCAACATTGTACCTGCTGCGGCATCCTTGCCGATTTTGACAGTTAATTCGTCAAGACTACCGCCGGCTAACTGAATGGGATCGTCTGCTGTTGTCAGCCCTAATGTGACCAGGTCCAATTGCTCTGCTGACAAAGTAACCTCCGTAATATCCGGGGTTCCCCATTGACCGTTCATCCTCAGCACAGCCTGATCAACCTTGCCGGTGGCGGCAAGTCCGACTTGGTTGTCCTGGCGAAAATCAACTTCGCCAGCCAACTGTTCCACAGTTTTATCAAAGAAATCAGTTTCCAGATGCAGCTTGCCATCCTCAATTTTTACCAGCCAGGATAAGTCGGACTGCCCATTTGTTTTTGTCTTGAGCAAACCATCCCAGTTCAGGTGGTCCTGATGATAGGCAACCCAAAATTCCGGTTTTTCCACAGTCACAGCTTTGATCAGCTGCGGCCCCACCTGTCCTTTTATCAAATCACTCCAGTTATAACTAATATGTACCCGCTTTATCCTGGCCAGCGGTTTTCCGGATGCATCAAGGACCTGGACTTCTTTAACTTCCACAGACCCGAGAATGGATAAGTCAATCCCTCCCACCAGGACCTGGCCATTGACTGCCTCGTTGGCACTTGCCAGCAGCGATTGCTCCGCCGCTGCTTTTACCTTGCCGGCGGCAAATTGAAAAAGAATTGTTCCTGCCAAAAAGACCACCGCAAAAATAAGGAAGCCGATTTTTTTCTTACTCCATTTAATTTGGGGTTCTAATAGTACAGTTTGTTGTTCTTCACTCACAGCCTCACGCCTCCAGACTTATCGCAGTGGATACTGATTCACGGCATGCTTGCCATTGACCCTTAAGACTATTATAAAGTGTCGGCAGTGTCTGGACAAGCTTTAGCAGGAGGTAAAGTATACCACGTGTGACTGGGGGCAGGTTCCTTGTCCCCCAAAATCGCAATTAGCAAGGACAGAAGCAGTGAGGACTATAATTGTAAAAAAAGAGGGACAGCCAACCTGTCCCGGGTCCCAGAAACTTATATCCCCTGATCAGTTTACTTTTTTGTCATACTCCTCCTCAATGAATGTGATGAATTCCTGACGTACGCTGTTGCTATCCCGCAACCCTTGCCTGTAGGCAATCTCTGACGCAAGTATAGACTCAATAGCAGTGACAGACTCAAAATTCAGGACCAGACTGATCAATTCCGGATGCTGGTTTTCAGTTCATTGGCAAATACCATTAGCTGATCCAGGGTGGTACTGACGTCTTTCACCGCTTTACTGTAGTGAACATCAGTAGTACCGGCCAGGCTGAGGGTAGCATCCACTTTGTCAAAAATGTACTGATTAAAAGCCTGGTTTAAAATACTTTTTAACAAAACTAAGCCCCCCTGTCATTCTGTTTGGCACTTGCCGCGCTAAGCGTCTGAACAAATTTATACCCCCCATACTCAGGCTGGGGCAGGAATGCTGCCAGAGCTGCCGCCAGCTTTTATAAGGGGAAATTAAAAAGCGCATGCGAGGTTTTACCCTACACATGCGCTTTGCTTTGTTGTCTGCTAAATCCTCAATGCCAATAAGCCGGGGCATATCCGGCTTTACAGCAAGGTGAATACATGCAATCGAATGTTTGCCCTGCTGCTGATGGTATATTGAGGAGAGGATGAATCATCTGCTGCGTTTAGTCGCACTCACAGCCCGGAGCCTGCGGCAACGTCTCTTATACCGGTTCCCCGGCTTGTCTTCCGGAGGAACCCCATTGTATAATAGAAATGTCGTCGTGGACAGCTTGACTGTTACGTGTAGGTGTCTGTGCACCTTGCGCGGGCCTGGAAGTGCGTCAACACTTTTAGGTCACGGCGACTTTTTAATTTCCACCTATTTTTAATTATAGCTTGTTTCAGGTGAATTGCAAGTAAAGTTAACCCTGCCGGCAGGGTTTTTTCTGTTCCGGGATTGGGGGACAGGTCCCTTGTCCCCCAGCCTGTGATGCTCTCCTTTTGATAGTATCTACCTAAAAAGTGCATACTGTTATTTGTGATAAGACTGTTGTAATCTATTGGTAAGAACAGTGAAGTTATTGAAATGGAGGGTCTTGCATGAAGGTATTATTAATTAATGGCAGTCCGCATAATAATGGCTGTACATTTACCGCTTTGGCGGAAACAGCCGAACAATTAGAGCAAAATGGTATTGAAACAAAGATGATACACATCGGAGTAAAGCCGATAGGTGGTTGTACTGGTTGTTATAAATGCATGGAACTTGGGAAATGCGCCTTTAATGATGATGTAGTTACCTCCTGTTTAAACGAAATGGAAACAGCCGCAGGATTAATTATCGGTTCTCCGGTATATTTTGCATCAGCTAATGGTAATTTAATCAGCCTGCTGGACAGACTGTTTATCGTTGGTTCAATTAGAAAACTATTTGCCCATAAGCCGGGTGCTTCCGTAGTATCTGCAAGACGTGCCGGCACAACAGTAACACTTGATGTATTATACAAATATTTTACTATAGCTGAAATGCCGGTAGTATCTTCAAGTTACTGGAATATGGTACATGGGAATACGCCGGAAGAAGTACGGCAGGATTTAGAAGGTATGCAGACTATGCGTAATCTTGGCAATAACATGGCATGGCTTTTAAAGAGCATAGAAGCCGGGAAAAAGGCAGGCGTTGTATTGCCTCAAAGCGAAAAGAAAGTAATGACTAATTTTATCAGATAAGAGAGAATATATTGGTCCATTTGGAACAGAGGACGGTTCTTGATAACAAGAATCGAAGACTGCAATTGTAATCAAAAGAGGGACAGAAAACCTGTCCCTCTTTTGATTGCAATCAGCCTCAAGCTGATTTTTTGATGGCGAAGGAAGGTTCCTGTCCCTTTTAAATTGCAATTAGCAGTAACAAGCAGCGGAGAATCTAATGGTAACAAAAGTGGGAAGCAAACTTGTCCCCGTATTCTAAGGCGTTTCCCATTAAGGGTAATTTTACCTAGATAAGTTTAAGGTAATTTTAAGAAAATAATTTTATTATGTAAATATGCCTGGGGCATACATAAAAAAGGGAGGTATTCAAATGAAGGGTATGTTAAAAAGAATCATGGTGTTTTCCATGCTGGGGTTAATGCAGGTTGGGTTGTTCGCAACTGCTTCAGCCGCGCCAAGAGTTGAAGAACCGCCATTTTTTGAGGATTGCTGTGGGGATCCGGTTTGTTTGGAAGAGTGCGCTCAGGGAGTGACGCCTGAATGTAGAAAAAATCATCACCAACAGCCAATGCAGAAGGAAAATAATGATAAACAAAACTTGAATAGGGAGCTCCCACAAGACCAATCTCAAAATACATGTAACAACTAGGAATAATCCCCGGCAGCTTCGGCTGCCGGGCTTTTTTAGTCTACCAGAATTTATAATGCAATTCTGTTGACATAAGAACGACTAAGGCTTCTGCCGGCGTTCTAAAGGACTTGGCACAAGCCAAGTCTTTTCTTATCTTATCGGAAAGTCTATCCCCTTTCTGCCAATTAGTAAGCCAGCATTGCGAGCCGCAGCTTTTTTGTCGTCAGACAGTGAACATGTCTCTGAAGCTGCAGGAGCATACTAGAGATAGATAATAATAGCTGAAGGAGTTAGCAATGCGAATACTTGTTATTGAAGATGATAATATTCTGAGAGAAGCAACGGTAGCGATTTTAACCGGAGAAGAGTACATAGTCGATCAAGCGGCGACTGGTGATGAGGGGCTGTATTTAGCAGAGCAGGAAATACATGACTTAATTGTGTTGGATATTATGCTGCCAGGGATTAGCGGTTTAGAGATCGTTAAAACGCTGCGCAATAACGGTTATGCCATTTCTATACTGCTTTTGACAGCAAAGGATAGTATCGATGATCGTGTCATTGGTTTGGAGTCGGGTGCAGATGACTATCTGGTGAAACCGTTTGCTATGCGGGAATTGCTGGCCCGAATAAAAGCTCTTATACGGCGCAAAGGCAATCTCATTATTGAGGATCAATTGAATTACGGTAACCTATCATTAAATGGCAGAATGAAGGACGGTTTCGTAGACGAGGGACCTCTCGGGTTAACCAATAAAGAGTATGAAATCCTGGAATTTTTAATGCTCAATAAAGAGCAGATCGTAACACGAGATCAGATGTTTGACCGGGTTTGGGGCTTAGATTGTGATACTTCAATTAGCGTTGTTGATATATATATCCATCATCTGCGAAAAAAACTCAATGTTTATGGTTTAGATACTTTAATTCAGACCGTTCGCGGTGTTGGTTTTATGCTGAAGGAGAGTTAGGATGTTTCAACGTACGCTGGCTCAATTGACGGTTATCAATTCATTTGTTTTCTTCATTATCTATTTTTTATCTACCTCAATACTCTATGGATATCTTTCTTATCGTCTATTCGACAGAATAGACGAAGCCATGCGTTTGCACGCAAGTGAATTTAGATTAGCAAATGGGCAGGTTGTTCCCTTAGAGAATCCGATCTTTGATCCACGAATTTTTGTCTTAATTCGCAGCACCGACGGTCGAACATTAAATCCAATTCCTTTTCGTGAAAATGAATTAAAAAATATTGATGAGATTACGGTCGCAAGCGAAGTTGGCGAGTTGAAAACAGAAGAATATGAAAGCCACATCTATAGGATGATGAGATGGCCTTATACATATCAAGAAAATATTTACGGAAAAGCTGCAAATTTCCAGATTGAATCTATCATCGTAATCAGCATTGTAGATTCAGAAGTACAATTGCTCAGTAATTTTTTATGGCTTATTGTCAGTGGGGGCATTATAAGTGTATTTGGTATTATCTTAGCCGGGTTTCTTCTTGCTAAGCGGGCCATGTTTCCCATCCAGGAAGCATGGGAAAAACAGCAACAATTTGTCTCGGACGTATCCCATGAATTGCGTTCCCCTTTAACAGGGATATACAGCAATGCCGAGCTAATGCTGCGATATCCGGATAAGAGCATCAGGGACGAGTGTCACAGGATCAATACTATCATGCAAGAATCAAAGCGAATGACTAAGCTGATAGCGAGTTTACTTACATTGGCCAGGTCGGACTCCGGCAAGTCTGATCTAAGCCTGGTTGTGATTAATCTAAGTGATGTTGTGAATGAAGTGATCAGTCATTTTGAGGTGTTTAAAGAGCTAAATCATATCAGCTTAGTAGCCAAAATTGAAGCCAATGTAGAAGTAGTCGGTGATAAGGACCGGTTGCATCAATTGATGGTAATTCTGCTTGACAATGCTTTTAAATTCACATCTGCCGGCGGCCAGGTTACTGTTGATTGTTATATAGCCAATAAAAACGCTATAATCAGCGTGCGTGATACAGGCGTTGGGATAGTTCCCGAGAATATTTCGCGCATATTTGACCGTTTCTTTCGGGGCGATAAGTCCCGGTCAAGAAATTCCGGCGGCACAGGTTTAGGTTTGGCTATCGCTAAATGGATTGTCGAAAAACATGGCGGGAAGATCGATGTAAAGAGCGCATTGGGAAAAGGAACGAATTTTATAGTTTCGCTCCCAATACCTAAGAAAACATCCTACATAGGCACTAAAGAGGCTGCAAAAAAATGGGAGTAGACTATTGTCTTAAATACGAATTTAGTACCTCGGGATTGCCCGAGGTTTTTAATTGAATATATTTTTTTATACTTATTGTAGGAATTTATAAATGGGCAAGAAAATAATAAGAAAAATGATACAAACCGCCATTCCAGAAGAACGAACGTAGGGGATCATGGTGGAGCGCATAAATAGTAAAGATGAAGTTTTACCGGACAGTAAGCCAGTCGGTCGTAACGATCCTGGTCCGTGCGGTAGCGGAAAAAAGTATAAAAGGTGCTGCTGTAGATAGCGCGGTGCCGACGGGACTGGTATTGACAATAGATCTGTTTTGAGAGGTGAGGGTGGGACAGGAACAACATTGAAACCCGCGGAAATCCTGCGGGTTTTCGTTTCTTCGCAATTTAATAAACAGGGCAGACTACTTTTGCATCAGTATTGCTGCTTGCGCTTTCCTTCCCTGTGTCAAAAGACAGGTCGCGAATTCCGGGTTGAATTTCTAAATGGATTTACATATATGAATATTATTGATGAAATCGACATTTTTTTATAAAAAATGCGATTTTTATTCATGGTGATAAAT
>NZ_DATMXX010000321.1:0-4488 GCF_035561255.1 Sporomusa sp.
TTTAGTTCTTAATGTCGAATTAGAGCATATTATATAAATCAAGAAATTTAGGGGGGCAGGCAATGGCCAGACATGCTCCAGACCGGTTTGCTGCCATTCATGTAGGTTCAGAGCAGATCGGTGTTCAGATTGTCGAATATAATACACTGGATGATGTTAAAATCGTCGAACAAAGCTACCGTCAGGTGATGTTAAGTGAGGAAACATTTAAAACCGGGCGTGTTAGCTTTGCTGCCGTAAGTGAGATATGCGAACTGTTAAAGGGGTACCGCCGCCTGCTCAATGAGTATGGGGTGCGTGATTATCGTCTGGTAGCTACTACCGCTATTCGTGAAGCGCAAAACCAACCGTATATTATCGACCAGATCAAAGTAAAAAGCGGCTTTAATGTAGAAGTTGTTGATATGCCTCAGGAAATTTTTTATAAATATGTTTCGCTTGTCAAAACTGTAAATGAGCGTGGCTTGATGAATCAAGAGGAGGGGATGCTGTTTGTCGACATCTCCTCAGGTGGACTTGGTTTTACGCTCTATAAAGACGGAGGCCTTACCTATCAGCAGAATATTCATATCGGTGCCCTCCGTATCAAAGAAAGCTTTGACAAAAGTCAGCGCGATTCAGCAAATTTTCATGAGGCATTATCTCAATATATAAGCAGTACTATTGAACCGGTAGAAAAGGAAATGAGCCAGCACAATATTAAGCGGCTGGTACTATCCGGTCCAGAAACAAAACTGCTCCTAAAAATGCTTGGAAAAGAACAGGGAAGGGTTACCTTTTTCAGTCTGTCCGAATTTAGCGATCTCTATAAGCAGGTGCGGTCGCTTAATCTGCCGCAAATTATCAAAAACTTTGGTCTAACTGAGAATAAAGCTGAGATAGTACTGCCCACTATTGTGCTGTACAAAAAGATTATATCGCTTACTAATCCAGAAGAGATTGTTATTCCAAGTGATCAATTTATCGATGGTGTTATTATTAAACATATTGCAGAAAAAACCGGGCATGAACATAATAACCTTATTGAAGACCAGCTTATTAGCCTGTGTTGGGAAATTGGTAAAAAATATTATTATGATCCTAACCATGCCGCCGCTGTTGAAAAGTGGTCTTTACTCCTGTTCGATAAATTGGCACGCGTTCACGGTCTGGGGGAACGCCACAGACGGCTCTTAAAAGTGGCTGCCATTCTCCATGATATTGGCAAGCACGTTAATTTAAGACGCCATTATTTCTATTCGTACCGCTTAATTATTTCTTCAGATATTATGGGTTTTTCTGAAGCTGAGAGACATATAATGGCCAATATAGCATTCTATCATTCCAAAGGTACTCCTTCTGACGCTGATGCAAATTTTTCCTATTTAACACCAGGGCAAAAAGTTACAGTCTCCAAGCTTTCAGCCATTATCCGCCTGGCAGATGCCATTGATCGCAGCCATCGGCAAAAAGTCAGTCAGGCCGATGTTGTTCTGCGTGGGGAAGAGATGGTGATTACTGTGACCAGCAGTGAAGATATGTCGCTGGAAGGATGGACTTTTGCTGAAAAAGCCGACTTTTTTGAAGATGTTTTTGGCATAAAAGCAATATTAATTAGAAGGGCGGGGTGACGATTATGGCAAATGCCAGGAACTGTGATATCCATGACAATCCCGAATTCTTCTTTAACCGGGAATTAAGTTGGATTAAGTTTAACCGGAGAGTACTGGGAGAAGCTGATGTTAAACATAAGCCGCTGCTAGAGCGGCTCAAGTTTATTGCAATTACCAGTTCCAATCTGGATGAGTTTTTTATGATTCGCGTGGCGGGACTCAAGCATCAGTTTGAAAGTGGCATTAATAAGACTGATGCTGCCGGTTTGACAGTCAGTCAGCAGCTGGCCGGTATTGCTGAAGATACGCATGAATTGGTCAAGTTTAAGTACCGGTATTTAAAAAATATCCTGCAGGAGCTGGCTACAGCTGATATCAGTTTTGCCGATATTACCAGTCTTGATGAACGGGTGCAAGAATGGGTTGAGAATTACTTTAATAATACCATTTTTCCTGTCATCACCCCCATGGCGGTAGATGCTGGCCATCCCTTTCCCTTTTTAGCCAACCGCAGTCTTAACCTGGCTGTGTTTCTGGGCCGGGAACGGGGTGAAACCCACGCCGCCGTCATTCAGGTTCCCGGCGTTCTGCCCCGGATCATTGAAGCGCCTTCAAATGGTGAGAAACGCCAGTTTGTTTTTTTGGAAGATATTATTAAACATTATTGTGCACACTTGTTCCATGGATACACCATTAAAGATATAGTGCCATTCCGGATAACCAGGAATGCTGACCTTTCCATTGACGAGGAAGATGCGGAAGATCTTTTGGCTGAAGTCGAAAAATCACTCCGACAACGCAAACGTGGTCAGGCTGTGCGGCTGGAGATTGGGAAAACGAACAATAAGCATCTAAGAGAATTATTGGTGCATACGCTCAGTATTGAGGAACAGGATGTCTATGAAATCTCAGGACCGCTTGATGTTACCTGTTTTTTTAAATTCAGTGAGTTGCCGGGGCTGGAACACCTGCGGTATAGCCCAATGGGACCGCAACTGGTCCAGGATCTTATTGGCACTACCAGCCTTTTTGAAGCTATCCGCGAGCGGGATATCCTGCTGCACCATCCGTACGAATCGTTTGAACCTGTTGTTGAATTTGTCCGACAGTCAGCGTGGGATCCCAAGGTATTGGCGATCAAACAGACCTTGTACCGGGTGAGTGGTAATTCGCCAATCGTAAAATCGCTGGCCCAGGCAGCAGAAAATGGTAAGCAGGTTACCGTACTTGTAGAGTTAAAGGCACGGTTTGATGAAGAAAACAATATTCTCTGGGCTAAACGGCTGGAAGAAGCAGGCTGTCATGTTATCTATGGGCTGGTAGGACTTAAGACCCATGCCAAAATGATCTTGGTGGTCAGACAGGAACAGGACGGCATCAAACGTTACGTCCACATGGGGACAGGCAACTATAATGATGCCACAGCCAAAATGTATACAGATATGGGGCTTTTTACGGCCAATGACCAATTCGGTGCTGATGCCTCCGCGTTTTTTAATGTATTGTCAGGGTATTCTGATCCACCGGTATGGAATAAAATTGTTGTTGCACCACTGGGCCTCCGGGAAAGAATCAAGGAACTGATCGACCGGGAGATTGAATTTGCCAAGGACGGTAAAGTGGGACGGATTATTGCTAAAATGAACTCACTGGTGGATAAGGATATTGTCCTCAAACTGTACGAAGCCTCGTGCCAGGGCGTCAAGATTGACTTGATTATCCGGGGAATTTGTGTTCTTAGACCAGGTGTGGCCGAAGTAAGCGATAATATAACAGTCCGTAGCGTCGTCGGGCGGTATCTGGAGCATCATCGCATATTTTATTTTGGCAATGGTGGTGATGAACGGGTATTCCTATCAAGCGCCGATTGGATGCCGCGTAATCTCAATGAGCGGGTTGAATTGTTTTTCCCTATCGAAGACCCCAATCACATTGAAAGAATTAAAGATATCCTGGACATTTCTCTGACAGATAACCAAAAAGCCTATATTATGAAAAAAGATGGTACCTACCGGCGGGTTGATAAGCGCGGCAAAACCGTCAACAGTCAGCTCGAGTTTTATGCTGAAGCACAATCGGCGGCACAGGTCCAGAACATTACCATTGAGCAGCGCCTGAAGCCTTTATATAAGCGGGCAGAGTAACTAAATCAATAAATACCGGCAGGATTTTGTCTCCTGCCGGTATAATAATATACTAAGTGGAAATAATGTGTTTCTGAGAGAAAAGAGGCGATATTCATGCAGAACAATTTTAAAGTAGCTGTTCAGTACAACAATCAGTGCGGTTATATTGAGTATGATGAGGAAAGTAAGTCTGTTAAGGTGGTATTTGATAATGTCGCAACTCGACAAATCATTGAAAATTATCTGGCGTCTGAGCATGTGATTCGAGTGGCTGGTGAAGGGCTTCTGGATTTTAAGGATGTCACGATTCGTGCAGCAGAAAGTGCTGAGCATCTTAAAACAGCGCTTACCCGCATCTGGGAAAAGACGGGTGTACATGTTGATTGGAGTCGGCCGGTAGCGTGACGAAATGTCACGCTTATTCTCTTTTAGTCAAAGAACAATGAACTTATCCACAAACTTATCCCCAAAACACGTGGAAATGTGGATAACTGTATGATTGATTGTGGGGAAAATCTGTGGATTAAGGGATGAATAGTGACGATATAAGGATTTTCACTGTGGATAAGTAGGATAACGTCAATGTGGATAACAAGAGAAGGGTACTTTATAAGATGCTTGACTTTAACTAAGAGAATATGATAAAATGCTTTTTGTCGGTAGATATGACTCCGTAGCTCAGCTGGATAGAGCGTTTGACTACGAATCAAAAGGCCGCAGGTTCGAATCCTGCCGGGGTCACCAACTTATTCTCTGAGTGGAAGTTCTTC
>NZ_DATMXX010000322.1:0-22900 GCF_035561255.1 Sporomusa sp.
GTAATTAGTCAATCAATTGAATTTAAAAAAAGTGGAATAGCTGGGTTTTTATTTTTAGTATTCCAAACAGCATAAGCCATGCCATATGCATCGTCGCCTTTCATAGCAACAACAGAAATTTGACCTTGCAGCATTCTACAATATTTTGCATCTAAAACAAAAAATGAAATTCCCAACCCAGATGCCACATGCAAAAAAATACTATCTACTTCCGGAAAAATATGTGCAATATTAGGGGTAAATCCTTGTTCGGTACACTTGCGTACAAACCAATTGCTAAATTCAAATCCCGGTTGATCAAATAGAATGAAGCGCTCTTGTTTAAGTTCGTGAAGATCAAGGGAAAATTTATTAGCGTAAGCGTGATTGATGGGTAATAAGAAACATAGTCGTGATCTTCGTATTTCCTTTTGTTTAAAGGGAGACTTTGTTTTCTCCTCATGTCCAATATAGGAATTGAAATTAATGTCTAATTCTTCTAAATACAGTTGGTTATTGCTAATTGGCGTCTGGAGTACTCGAAGTTCAAGGGTGATGTGGGGATAAAGAGTACAAAACCGTCTGAAAATTTTGGGCAAGAAAGTGTGTGAAGAGCTAGGGCAGCCAATTTTTAGCTTTCCTGAAACATCATGTTGGGATTGGCGTGTTGCTTCAAGCACTTCGTCAATTTTGTCCAAAAGATTTTTGGCCTCTTTAAATAGGGTAAAACCTGCACGTGTTAACCGAACCACTGAATGATTGCGAATAAATAATTGTACACCTAACTGTTCTTCTAATTCCATAATATGCTTGCTTAGTGCCGATTGACTAAGGTGGAGATGTTCGGCTGCTTTGGTAAAATTTAAATACTCAGCTACAGCAATGAATGAATGCAAATAACGAATATCATTATTCATGGCTAGGCTATATCCATTCCTTTCGCATCGCTCAAGGCATAAAACGGATGAAATCCGTTTTATGCCTTGAGCGATTTTTTGTAGTCTTAGACAATATAGGTCATTATACTTTAAAACTTGCACAAAATCCACCATATATCGTTATGAATTTTTGGAATATACCTATCTATTTTGATATTTCACAATCTTTTTTCTTTTAAGTAGAATAAACATGTAGTTTTTCATAAAGACGCATGCTGATGGGGGTGAATAAGACGTTGCCAATATTATAATTTGATCAAAAATTGAAAAAGGAAGGTGTTATAACATGCAAAATAGGGATTTGGCTTTGAAGGCGGTGCTATTGTTCAGCTACACCTATACAATGATGGCAACCACGTTAATTATGCCGATCATGGGGAATTTAGCAATAACATTTCCAACTGCGGGAACGAAGATTCCTATGCTTATTTCCTTGCCGTCACTGGTTATGATTCCGGCAATACTTTTGTCCGGATATATTAGCAAATATGTCAGTAAGAAAACAGTTTTGGTTTTTGGTTCTATTCTTTATATTATTGGTGGGTTTGGCGGTGGCCTATATGATAATATTGATTTCATTTTACTAATGCGGACTATTGGCGGCGTGGGAACGGGCTTGGTTTTTCCATTAGTTCCAGCGTTAATTGCGCAACTTTATCAAGGCCATGAAGTACCTAAGATGATTGGCTGGGGCAATGCGACAGGCAGCATTTTCGGGGTGGTTTTTGCTACAGTTACCGGTTATCTTGCGGTAATGGACTGGCATTACGCTTTTGATATTTATTTATTATATATAGTTTTGTTGATTGCTCAAATAATGATATTACCTCATGTACCCCCGGAAAAACAAGATATCACAATGAAAAAGGACGACAAAAATGACGGTTTGAACTGGTTGGCGTGGGTTTATGTTTTGGCGACATTGGTATATATGGTAATCAGCATGGTGTTCATTGTAAAAACGGCTATTTTTATCATGGAAGAAAACCTCGGAAATTCGGCTAATGCCGGAATAGCTTCTTCAGTAGTATCGTTTACCGCGTTGATTCTTTGTTTAGTGTTTGGGCAAGTATTTAAAATCTTAAAAAGATATACAGTAGTGGTAGGCTTTGCCGCAACCGGAGTCTGTTTCTTTTGCCTGAGTATTGCGCAGAATTTTGAAATGATTATTGTTGCTTCGCTTTTTATGGGAATTTCGCTGGCAACTGTGTTGCCATATCTGATGACAACAATAACCATGGTTGTTCCTAAAAACGCGCAAACTACCGCGGTGTCGTTCGTGAGTACAGCAATGTATATCGGGCAATTTCTAGCGGCTTATTATGTTCAAGCAGTCGAATCTTTTGTTAATGGAGTAACAAGGACGGCATTTGCAATAATTGCCGGTCAGATTTTGATTATTGTTGTTATTGCCATTGGTTTTATATTGCTAACGCAAAGTCAATTTGACAAGCATGTAAATAGTCATGTAAATAGTAGTAAAACCTTGGACGCTTAAGGCGGGTAAAAGCTCACTTAAGTCAACGGAGTTTTCGAAACTCTGCAAACAGATAACCGAAAGGTGGATATTAATATGAAAACTGGCCTGGAGCTATTTCAGGAACGTACTGATCGGATTAAGAAGACGGTTGCACTAGAAAAGACCGATCGGCCGCCGGTAGTGCTGGGAGTTGATTCCTTTGCCGCAAGGCATATGGGATTTACCTTAGCCGAATACTTAAGTGACATGGACAAAGCAAGCGAAATGATGCTTAATTGCATGCTGGACATGGGGGAAAACGCCGATTGCTCAATGCAAACGACCGCTTTGGCCATTGCCAGCGGACCGGCATTCCTCTCCAAGCAAAAACTTCCCGGACGGGAATTAGGAGAAAATGCTCTCTGGCAAGTTGAAGAAGTGGATCTGATGACGGTTGAGGACTACGATATGATCATCAACAAGGGCTGGAACGCATTCAATAAACATTTTCTCGAAACCAGAATTCCCGAGACGCTGGTCGATTTAGAAGCAGTAAGCAAAGCCAATATGGCCCAATATGATGTCAATTTTAGAAACGCCGGCGTTGTGCCGCTGTCCGGGGGCGCAATCGGCCTGCCGCTTGACTTGTTTAGCTGTGGCCGGGGCATGAGTAACTTTATGAAAGATTTGTTTAAACGCCCGGACAAAGTACAAGCGGCCATGGATGCCGCCATGCCGGACCTGCTGGCCATGGCCAAGCCTTGCTTTGCCGGTAATCCGTTAACGGTGATGATCGGCGCTCCGCGCAGCGCTACTTCCCTTTTATCACCAAAACTCTGGCAGCGCTTTGTCTGGCCGTATTTGAAACAGGCAGTGGAGTTTATCGCAGAAAATGGTTCAGTTGCCTATTTGCATATGGATGGCGACTGGAACCGGGATTTAGAAGTCTTTCGCGGACTGCCGGCCAAGAAATTTATTTTTCACAGCGACAACTCAACCGATATCTATAAACTCAAAGAAGCGCTAGACGGCCATGGCTGCATAATGGGCGACGTACCGCCAGCATTGCTGACGCTGGGCACGCCGGAGGAAGTATATAACTACAGTCGCCAGCTGATTAACGAAATCGGCCCAACCGGTTACATTTTGGCTGAGGCTTGTTTTGTACCTTTTAACGCCAAGACGGAAAATGTCAAAGCTATGGTTGCCGCCGCTTCCGGCACATAAACATGCAAGCCTGGCGGCGATTGAAGTAAAAAGAAATGAGGTGTGGTGGTGGAAGTGACGCAAACTCTATTCGCTGAACGAATGGCAAGGTTAGAAAAAGCTATTGCATTGGAAAAACCTGACCGAACGCCAATAATGCTTTCGGGAACCTTCTTTTTGAAATATGGTAACCCGCAGGCAAAAATGGTTGATTTTATAACCAGGCCAGATTGGGCTGACGATATGGTAATTAACGGCTATCAAAAAATGGCCGATGTTGACGCTGGCGGACCGCCGGTACTGGGTAGAGCGGATGCAACCGGGGCGATGTGGCTGTCCAAAACCAAGATTCCCGGACGGGAACTGCCGGACGATGCCTTTTGGCAAATCGATGAAGTCGGCTTGATGACCGAAGAAGATTACGATACCATTTTAAAAATTGGCTGGCGTAAGTTTTTATCAGATTTTTTGATTTCCAGGTTAGGTTATACCCCTGAACAAATAACGCCAGATCTGGAATTCAACAAACGGCAGGACGAAAAGTTCAAATCAATCGGCCTGGTTAACCTTCTTGACGGTATTGGCGGCGGCATACCGTATGATGCTCTTTGTTCCGGCCGCGGGCTGGCCAAGTTTAACCGTGATTTGTATAAGAGACCAGACAAGGTTAAAGCCGTATTGGAGGTTATGGTAGCTGAAATGGTTGAGGACGAGATAAAATTCCTGCGGGCGAGAAAACCGTTTTGCACGGTCGTAGTTCCTTGCGTCCGGGCCAATTGTGATTTCCTGTCGCGAAAGATGTTTGAAAAATTTGGCTGGCCATTGTTCAAAAAATTTACCGACATAGCTATCGCTGAAGGCGTCAAAGTATTATTCCATATGGATGCCCGCTGGGATGATTTCCTTGATTATTTTACTGATTTTCCTAAAGGCAGCTGTATATTCGACCCTGATAGCTCGACCAACATCTACAGAATAAAAGAAGTACTCGGCGACCGGATGTGTATTACCGGCGATGTATCACCGGCGATGCTTACGGTGGGAACCCCGGATGCAGTTTATAAGTATTCCCGCAAATTAATCGAAGAAATTGGTCCTTCAGGCTTCATTCTTTCCTCAGGCTGTACCGTACCCTGCAATGCGAAACCAGAAAATGTCGAAGCGCTAGTTGCTGCTGCAAAAGGCTAAGATGAAAATAGGTGGTGTTTACTGTGAAAACAGCCCAAGAACTGCTTACAGAGCGCACCTCGCGTGTGTTAAAGGCCATTGCGCTGGAAAAACCGGACAGGACGCCGGTGGTATTTTCAGCCGACGCATTTTGCGCGATGCACATGGGTGTAAAATTAGAGGAATATTGCTCCAGCCCGGCAAGATCTCATGAAATCATTATGGATTCAGTTAAGCAATTGGGCGATATTGACGGAATAAGCGCGATATTTACCGCCGCAAATTCATTTCCACTGGCCTTTTTTGCCAATGTCAAACTGCCTGGCCGGGAACTGCCGGACAATGCTCTATGGCAGATTGACGAACAGGAAAGAATGATGCCGGAAGACTATGATGTCATTTTAAATAAAGGCTGGTCGGCCTTTAAAGCCGATTATTTTGCCAATCGGTTGCATATTTCAGTTCCCGAGATAGTAGCGGAATTAAATGGAATACCGCAAATGATCAAGGATGTTGAGGACGACGGCTATATGGTTTATACGCCTTGCTTCGCCATTACGGTAAATGAACACTTAGGAGGAGGCCGATCCTTTCCTAGATTTACGCGCGATTTATTCCGTATGCCGGACAAGATTCAAGCTGTCCTGGATATCATCCATCAAGAAACGGTGGAGGAGCTCAGAACGCAACTGCGAACCGTCAAACCGCAGGTGACCTGCCTGACTCCCGCCCGCGGTGCCAGCCAGTTTTTTTCGCGGAAGCTCTGGGAACGGTTTGTCTGGCGATACCTTAAAGGCTTAGCAGATGTAATTGTTGAGGAGGGTTCGGCAGTTAATATCCATATTGATGGCAGTTGGGAACGTGATTTGGAATATTTTACAACACTGCCGCGGGGCAAATGTGTTTTTGACACTGACTCGGTGACAGACATTTACAAGATCAAAGAAGTGCTCGGCGATCACATGTGTATCAAAGGCGATGTGCCGGCAGCACTGCTGACTATGGGAGCTCCGGATGAGGTCTATAATTACTGCACAAAGCTCATACGTGATATGGGTCCAGGATTCATTCTGTCTTCCGGTTGCTATGTACCGCCAAACGCCAAGGTGGAAAATGTCAAAGCAATGATTTCCGCCGCTTCCGGTAAATAAATGGAGCAAGAATTTGAGAGGAGAATGTCTTGTGGTTAGCAGTGATGGAACCAGGAAAACGCTGCTTAAAGGTGCCTTGTTATTCAGTAGTGTCGATGGTATGGTCGCCAGCGCCCTACTGGTACCGATTTTGGCCAATATCGCTAAAGACTTTCCGGATGCCGGCCCCTGGCTGAACCAGCTCCTATCGTTACCCAGTCTGTTGATGATTCCGGCAATTATTATAACTGGTAAACTAGCAGACTATGTCAGCAAGAAAACACTGCTTATGATCGGAACAATTCTGTTTACCGCCGGCGGCTTTGGCGGCATTTTTGCTAACAATATTATGGATTTAGTTTGGACCAGAGCTCTGCTGGGAATCGGCGCAGGTATTGTTTATCCGATGGCTCCGGCAATGATCGCCTATTTATACCAGGGCCAGGAGCGCGCTCAGATGCTGGGCTGGACCAACGCCTGTGGCAGTGTATTCTCATTTGTCTTGGGCATTGGTGCCGGGTATGCCGCACTATTTCACTGGAAGTATGCCTTCTATTTTTATTTGATTTTTGTACTTGTGTTCCTTATGCAGTGGGCTATGTTGCCTGATTTTCCGCCGGAGAAGAAGGATGATAAGATAGCTCAGGCCAAAGTCCAAAGCAATCCGCATAAAAAGTTAGGTTACCGGGTCTGGTTGACTTCTTTTGACATGATTGTATATATGACCCTGTCAATGGTTCTTCTTTACAAACTATCCTTATTTATCGTTAGCGAGCACCTTGGAACATCGGCGGATGTCGGCCTTGCCACTTCGATTCAGACATTAGCCTCATTTTTAATTAGCCTGGTTTTTTCTCAAGTGTTAAAGAGGCTAAAACGGTTTACCGCAGTGTTGGGACTTGCCTGCATGGCTTCAGGCTATTTCTTCTTCGGTATTGCCGACAACTTTTCACTGGTTGTAGTTGCAGCGATCTGTCTTGGTTTATCGCTGGGCATAATATTTCCCTACCTAATGAATCGTGTTTCCTCTGTGGCTCCTAATTCTAAGAAAACATTGGCTATTTCTTTGTTGAGTATGTCGATTTATATAGGACAGTACCTCTCGGCATTTTTTACGCAATTTGCCGACTGGGTCTCACATAGCTCAATTCGCGGAACCTTCACTTTTGTAGCGTCGGTGCTTGCTGTCTGCGTAATCATTGCCGTAGTATATATCCTTGCTACACAGGGACGGGACCGTAACGTCAGCATGGTGGTGAAGTAGTACTCATGTTGCAGGATGCCCATGCAGCATGTTTGTTTGGTCGATTTAACCATACATTGCCTAATCCGAACAGTCTATTTGCAGCAAACCGGACGATAGTTTGGCAAAGGAACAGCCTCAACAAGCGGCGGAATCTGTTTTTGGTTCAACAAAACAAGAAAAAACAGAATATTATTAATAATTTTAAGCGATGATCACTGTCAGTAGCTAAAAGTCGTGATAATAGAAAATTAAAAGGTGGGAAAAAGATGAAAAAGGTAGTGTATCTGGTTTTAGTACTCTTTCTATTCAGCTTTGCATCGGTAGCTTTTGGTGCCACCAATCCGTTTGGCGATGTCCCGGCCAATCACTGGGCGTACGATGCTGTTACCAGGTTGTCAAGCGATGGGATTGTAGAGGGCTACAGTGACAAAACTTTCCGTGGCAATAATATTCTTACCCGTTACGAAATGGCTTTAATCGTGGTTCAAGCCCTAAAAAGAGTTGATAAGGTCAATGACGAAGACAAAGCGTTAATCAACAAGCTGACCACTGAATTTGCCGGCGAACTTAAGACTCTCGGTGCTGAAATTAAGGCTATCAAAGAAAAACAAGATAAATTGACCATTACCGGCGACCTGCAGCTTGGCTACCATCATGACAGCCTTCCGGCCGGCAACGAAGCCGCCGGCACCAAGCCGCTGAACGGCAGCCAAAAGTTCACTTTTGCCGATAAGAACTTCTTCACCTACAAAGTCAATGACAAAATGAACGTTAACCTTACCCTGGAAATGGGCGGCGACCAACATATCGGCAATACCACTGCCGCTGTAAAAATGACCGGCGTTAGCGCCATGATGTTTGATACCATGGGCTTTGACATGATCTGGGCAGGCCGCCAGCCGATCCATGATATCGGTATCGGTCTGCTCGCCCGGCCTTCGAACGCTGACGGCATCTTTTTAAAGAAAACCCTCGGCGGCGTTGAAGCTACTACCTATATTGCCAACGTAAACTCGCCGGCTTTTATGACCAGCCCGCCCCAGATCAATCCGGTACTGGGCAATGTCCAGTTAGGCACGAAATTATCTGACAACCTGGGTCTGCGGGCCGGCTACTATTGGTCCACGGTTAACGGCAGCACCGATGCCAACCTTGCCTATACCAACGGCAACTACCTCGGTACCTCGTTCCAAAAGTCCAAAGGTCTTGACATTTCGGCCGACTACAAGTTCGGTGGCCTGACCCTGCTGGCCGAATATATCAACACCAGGCTTGCTGACCGCAGCGTGCTGTCCGGCTATACCACGCTCCCGGAGAATCCTACAGCTTGGGCTTTGTTCCTGACCAATGGCCAAACAACAATTCCCCATACCACCTGGCCAGCGTCCGATATTGTTGACCACAAGACTGTTGGCCAGAGCGCCTGGGCTGTCGGCTACTTTGAATGCGGCGCTGGCGCTGTGCCTCCGTACACCAATGGCTGGGATTTTCAGTGGAACAAGAACTATGCCGGTTCTCCCAGCTACGAACAGCAGGACAACACCAAAACCCTGTTTTTGCTCTATCAAAAGGTTATCGCTCCAAACACTAACCTGCAATTAGCCTACTGGCAGGTTAAGTATAAGGACCTCGGCTTGCTGCCCGGTTATACCGATGCTGTTGGCAAGCTGTACCAAGTTAAGGTAGACTTCTTCTATTAATTTCGGCCCCTTACAGACTACAGCAATGCATACCTCCTGCGCATTGCTGTAGTCGAACTGATGGGGAATTAAAGAAAGTGAGTGGTTAGTTATGAAAAACGCACAACAATTGTTGGCAGAACGCACCGAACGGGTAAAGAAAACCATTGCCTTTGAACAAACGGACAGGACACCGGTTACGCTTACCGGAGACGCTTTTTTCGCAAAATACGCAGGCATGAAACTATCAGATTTCTGTGCGGATTTAAAGGCTTCCCATGAAGCCATTTTACATTCATTCAAAGACTTTGGCGACGTGGATGGAGCTGGCAATATTTTTGGAGGAGCGGCAGGCTTGCCTTTAGTGTTTTATTCCAAGGTCAAATTACCTGGGCGGGAACTGCCGGATGATGCTTTGTGGCAGCTTGATGAACAGGAACTGATGACTGTGGCAGACTATGATGCGATTTTACATAATGGCTGGAAACAGTTTAGTAATGATTATATCAAGAACCGACTAGGGATTGATGTCGATAACTTGCTGCCGCAAATGGCCAATGTGCCGCAATTTATAAAAAATTTTGAGAATGCCGGTTATCTGGTATTCGCTTCCACCGCTGCAATCACGGTAAATGAATGTTTGGGCGGCGGACGCTCATTTCCCAAGTTTATGAAGGATATGTTTAAGATGCCTGATAAAGTAGAGGCTGTTTTAGATCTAATTCTGCAAGAAACATTAACCGATTTCCGGCAACAAATTCGTGCTGTCAAACCTTTAATTGTTTTTCTTTCTCCCGCGCGGGGCGCTAGTGAGTTCTATTCGCCCAGAATATGGGAGCGATTTGTCTGGAAATATCTGAAAGCCACCGTTGAGCTGATTGTTGAAGAAGGAGCCATAGCCAATCTCCATATTGACGGCAACTGGGAACGTGACCTGGAATATTTTAAAACCTTGCCTAAGCAGAAATGTATCTTCGAGTCAGACAGTTCTACCAACATCTACAAAGTGAGGGAGGTTTTGGGTGACCATATGTGTATTAAAGGTGATGTTCCGGCTGCCTTACTGACACTTGGCACTCCTGATGACGTGTATGATTATTGCACAAAACTGATACATGATCTGGGAACAGGTTTTATTCTCGCTTCCGGTTGCACCATACCGCCAAATGCCAAAGTAGATAATGTTAAAGCCATGGTTGCAGCCGCTGCCGGTAAGTAGGCCGGCAAGATCGTCAGTTTAAAAAGCGGTATGGAGGTTAGTGTAAATCATGCGTGAAGCCAATCTAGGAAAAGAACGGATTGAAAAAGCGGTTCGCAGAGAGAAAACAGATCGTACCCCGATTTGTCTTTCCGGTGACTTTGCTTTCTTCCATTATGCGGAACGTTCGGCAATTCCCGCTGATTATGTGAATAAATTTCCCTGGGCACTTGATCGTGCTCTTGCTGCATTAAAGCAAATGAAACACATCGACGCTGTAAGCGTCTTGGGGATTACTCCCGGCAAAGCGCTGGGCTCTGTCTGGATGTCAAAAACCAAATTGCCCGGTCATGAACTACCGCCGACGGCCTCTTGGCAGATTGAAGAAGTTGCCTGCATGCAAATCGAAGATTATGACGTCATTATTGACAAAGGCTGGAAGTATTATCAGAAGTATTATTTTGAACATTATCTTGGTCTGACCGAAGAAGAGCTTTTACTGAGCGGAAAATACATGGATTACACCGACCGGAAACTGCAGGAATTTGGCTGTATCAACATGACGCAGATGATGGGGCCGATTATTTACGACGGTCTATGCGCCGGACGCGGTATCGTCAACTTTACCCGCGATTTGTGGAAAATACCGGATAAAGTGAAAGCAACGCTTGATGTCATTGCGGAAGAAATGCTTGCCGACTTCCGGCGTGATTTGGCGGCGCTGCAGAACCGTTGTCCCGGAGAAAGCATCCGGGTGGGGATTGCCCCTGCAGTGCGGGGTAATTGCGATTTTATTTCCCCGGATAAATTTGAAAAATATGTCTGGCCCCTGTTTCAGGCAGAAGCCAACGCTGTTTTAGAGATTGGCGGAACACCGTATTTTCACATGGATGCAAACTGGACAAAAGTTCTTGATTATTTTAAAGAATTTCCGGCAAACCGCTGTATCTTTGACAGCGACGGCATGACCGACATCTATAAGATAAAAGAGATTCTCGGCGACCGGATGTGTATTACCGGTAATATCAGCGCAGCTCTCATGTCTCTTGGCACCCCGGATCAAGTATACAAAGAAGCCAAGCAGCAGATCGCCGATCTCGGTCCTACCGGGTTTATCGCCAGTGGTTCCTGTACTCTCCCGCACAACACCAAACCCGAAAATATCGACGCGATTATTGCAGCTTGCATCGAATAGGACCATCTGGACTTAGCCACTATTTTTAAACTACAAATATTGAGAGGAGAATGATTCATGAGTGAAAACAAAGGGTTTGGAACTGCTTTGCTGAAAGCGACTCTATTATTCAGTAGTGTAAATGGTATGGTTGCCAGCGCCCTGATGGTGCCGATACTGGCCAATGTCGCTGCCACCTACCCAGATGCCGGTCCCTGGCTCAATCAATTGCTGTCGTTACCTTCACTGCTAATGATTCCGGCAATACTGATAACCGGTAAGCTAGCCGACTATATCAGCAAAAAAACCTTGCTGCTCGTCGGGACGCTTATTTTCATTATTGGTGGCTTTGGTGGTATTTTTGCCACCGGCATTATGGATTTAGTCTGGGCCCGGGCTCTGCTGGGAATTGGCTGCGGCATTGTTTATCCTCTGGCCCCGGCCATGATCGCCTACCTGTATGACGGTCAGGAGCGTGCTCAACTCATGGGATGGACCAGTTCCTGCGGCGGTGCTGTCTCGTTCGTACTTGGTATTGCTGCCGGCTATGCTGCATTAGTTGACTGGAAATACGCTTTTTACTACTACCTGCTTTTTGTTATCGTTTTAATCATGCAGTGGTTTTTATTGCCGAATTTTCCCCCAGAGAAAAAAGATCCGACAATTACCCAGGCGAAATTGCAAACTGGCTCGGCGGAAAAACTCGGCTACCGGGTTTGGCTTGCTACTTTCGACATGCTGGTATTCATGACTGTTTCTATGTTTATTATCTTCAAGTTAGCCTTGTTCATAGTCAATGAACACATCGGTACCTCGGCCGATGCCGGTATGGCTTCGGCAATCAATACCCTGGCCTCGTTTGTAGTTAGTATGTTTTTTGCCCAAATCTGGAATAAACTTAAACGATTTACCGCCATTGTCGGTTTAGCTTGTATGTCGGTCTGCTACTTCTTATTTAGTATTGCCCACTCCTATGGCATGATGATGGCTGCAGTCATTTTTCTTGGTTTTTCCATGGGTTTGATGTTCCCTTACCTAATGAACCGGGTATCCATAGTGGCTCCTAATTCTCAAAAGACCTTTGCTATTTCCTTGTTAAGCATGGCTATCTATCTTGGGCAATTTTTCACCGGTTTTTACACGCAATTCGTCGACTGGCTCACCAATGGTTCGATCCGGGCCGGCTTTATGTTTGTCGCCGGTAATATGGCCGTTTTCGCTCTCATTGCGCTAGCGTATGTAATCTTTACCCGAAATCGTGAAGGCGAATCTCACGAATCTCAGACCACGGTTGCCGGTTAACTGTCGGTTGGTGCTGATTAGGAGGAGTTTATTGATGAAAACATCTGAAGAATTACTGCAGGAACGTACTGTGAGGATAAAAAAGGCAATAGCGCTGGAAAAACCGGATAAGACGCCCGTGGTACTGTCAGGCGATGCTTTTGCCGCTAAGCATATGGGAGTAAAACTGTCTGACTATATATCAACACTTGAAAGATCCAATGAGATAATTTTAAAGTCCTGCAAAGAACTGGGCGATATTGATGGTACCGGTGTAGCCTTTACGGCTGCACGAGGATTTGCCTTAGGCTTCTGCTCGAAGGTCAAACTGCCAGGACGGGAACTGCCGGATGATGCCCTCTGGCAGTTGGACGAACAAGAAATGATGAGCGTGGAAGATTATAACACCATTTTAGCCAAGGGGTGGGCGGCTTTTAGCGAGCAGTACTTTACCCAAAGGCTAGAATTGCCACTGGCTTCCATCATAGATGAAATGAAAGTTGCCCCACAAATGGGGAAAAATGTCGAAGAAGCGGGTTATGTATTTTATAACCCTTGTGGTGCCATTACGGTAAACGAGTTTTTGGGTGGCGGCCGTTCCTTTCCAAAATTCATGAAGGATTTATTCAAAACACCGGATAAAGTGGCGGCTGTTTTGGATGTAATCCAGGCAGAAACTATGACTACACTGCGAAAACAAATTCAGGAGGCCAAACCGCTGGCCGTCTTTATCTCGCCTGCCCGGGGCGCCAGTCAATTTTTCTCGTCCAAACTGTGGGAACGGTTTGTTTGGAAATACCTAAAAGCAACAGTGGAGGCTGTTATTGAAGAAGGTGCGATCGCTAATCTTCATATCGACGGCGACTGGGAACGCGATCTGGAGTATTTCAAAGCGCTGCCGAGGGGGAAATGCGTTTTTGAAACTGACAGTTGTACCAATATTTACAAAATAAAAGAGGTGCTCGGCAGCCACATGTGTATCAAAGGGGATGTTCCGGCAGGCCTGCTTACCTTAGGTACTCCCGATAAGGTTTACGAATACTGCATAAAATTAATAAACGACATGGGAACAGGGTTCATATTATCCTCCGGATGCACCGTCCCGCCCAATGCCAAGGTGGAAAATGTTAAGGCCATGATCTCCGCCGCTTCAGGGAAATAGACGGTTTATAACTTTAAAATCGAGGATATAAGTCTGACTCTTACTGTCATGTAAAATAAGCGCAGTGGCAATGGTTTCATACCGTTACCACTGCGCTTGCGAGAGGAATGGTTATAATAATGAGCAAATTGGAGGTTTTGGGAGATTGTATTGATATTATTGTTGCCGCAAATCCATTTCCCTGCAGTGCCGTCGTTATCGATAGTGATGGCGTGATTATAGCTGGTGCTAAAAAAAGTGATTTTCTTCCGGGTGTACCAAATATGTTTGAGAGTGGTAAACGTATACCGCCGGGAATTGGCTATCAGTGCATAGAATCTAAGCAGCCGGTGAGTGAGGTGATTCCCAAAGAAGTTTTAGGGATGAAAGTAAAAGTGCAATGCGAACCGGTATTTGAAACTGATGGATCGTTGATTGGTATTTTTTCCATGACTGTAAGTATGGAAAATCAAGATAATGTTTACGCAGTGGCGCAAACTGTTGCCGCCACTGCCGAAAAAATAGCGGCAACATCCCAGGAGTTAGGAGCCACAGCGACGCACTTGGCGGAAGAATTGAGTAAAATTAAGGCAGGCGGACACAATGTTGCCAACCAGATAAATAAAACGGGTGATATTTTGAAATTTGTCAGCGATGTTGCCGCCAATTCCAACCTACTTGGACTCAATGCCGCAATTGAAGCTGCCAGGGCGGGAGAACATGGCAAAGGATTTGCAGTTGTTGCCGATGAGATTCGTAAAATGGCTGTTAACAGTGCCAATTCCGTTGGCGAAATAAAAAAAATATTACAAGATATCCAGAATCAAACGGAATGCGTAACCCAAACGGTTGATCGTGCTTTCGAGCTTAGCAGACGGCAGGCGGCAGCCACTGAACAAACGATGTCCACGATGCAATCCTTAAGCGCTACGACGAATGAACTCGAAAAGATTGCTGAGGTGGTATAATGGGGAAGCAGATAATTGGGGTACTTAGAACTCGAATGTCAATACAACTTTCGCACGATCAGGATATTCTGGTTCGGTGGGAAGTGATTCAGGTTATACAAGGAAGGGCTTAGATCGTGATTACCAAACTAGACGGAAAAGGTGCTGCTATGTCTGGCAGATAAGCACAATGGTCAATTTTCCACCCTGTTGAAAAGTCTAATTAGCTATTTCTTACCAAATTCTAACCTTAGTCTAACAAGTGATTAACTTTTAAAGTCTATACTGGTTAAGGAAATCTCTGGAAGAATGGAGGGCATTATGAGAAGAATTGCATCTATTATACTGATGATCGCATTCATAAGTGTATCTGTGTCAGGCCTACATATGGTCCTTGTACCCAAACCTCAAAACGTTCAATCGCAAATGGAAGATAAACATGGCGGTGATAAATCAACGGCTAGGAGAGAAATACCGTTTTACCCGAAAAAAGCGCATGAATGGTCGGGATATATCTTTGTTGCAGCAGGATTAGTACATCTCGGATTCAATATAAGACCAATGCTATCTTATTTTAGGCGTACGAAAAAGAATATTGCTGGTTAAGGTTGACAATACAAACACGCTTCCTGTCTATTACGGCGCAAACTTGAGAGCTTGGTTGAGCGTCAAACTTGACCTCCAAGTAGCCGATTTGGATATTGATGCGGTCGAGAAGCAGCTAAAACGTCTATATGCCGACCGCCAATCTGACCGCCGGAGTGGTGAGGTGGTAGAAAACTTCACGATTGCTGGTTGGAACGTTTGGCGCCTTCGTTACGCTGGATTTAGCATCAATACGCTGAATTTGTTCGCTATGGTACTGGCGATCGGGCTTGTAGTGGATGATGCCATTATAAATAGTAATTGATAATTTAAGCAATATTAAAATAAAAGCACTCTAGTGTAGCGAGGTGAGAAAATGAAAAGAGTAATAATCTTAGCAGTATTATTAATGCTTGGAATGGTAATCAATGGATGTACAGCTGCACCCAAAGAACAGGTGGCAGATAATAAACCTATAAAAAGCGTTACAGCCATTACTGAAGTACTTGGGGATGGGCAAAAGGTAAGTGCTGTAGTGCTGGAATACGATAAGGCCATCGACACAGCCAAGCTGAAAACCTCGGACTTCGCGGTCGAAGGCAAGACCGTCACGAAGGTGTATGCCAATACCGCAGCGGCAAAGGCCTCGCAGGGCGTGAACGGCCAATATGTCATTGTAGAACTCTTGACGGCCATTACGCCCGATACAATGCTGAATGGCAACGGTGCTGACCGAGGGAATAGTAGCGGTAATGGAGCAGGCAATTCCGCGCAGGGGTCTTCACAGAATATCAGTCCACCCCAGGGCGGTGGTGGACCCCAATTAGGGTCCGCAGCAACCGATTCAGCCGAAAGCAAACCCTTAACCGTCAATGTGACACAGAACAGCGACATTGCGACGGCAGAGGGACAAACCTACAAGGCGGATACCCGCGTAATGACGAACAGCAAGAACATTAATCTGGTGGTAGAGGATTTCAAACAGCTTATTTACACAGACCCGAACTACAATAACGCAAAACTGATGTACAACCTGTATGTGCCGAAGAATTACGATCCGTCCAAGAAGTATGTTCATGCATGACGCCGGCGTTGTCAGCAATAACCCCACGAATACGCTGACGCAGGGCTTGGGTGCAGTCATCTGGGCCACTCCCTCCGAGCAGGCAAAGAACGAATGCTTTGTGGTTGCACCTCAGTACACTACTGTGATCGCCGATGACAATTCCAAGACAACCGAACAAATGGACATCACTGTGGATTTGATCAAGGAACTGGAGATGCAATACAGTCTCGACACCAACCTCATCTACAACACTGGCCAGTCGATGGGCGGGATGGCCTCCATCGCGATGGATATCAGGTATCCGGACATGTTTGCGGCATCGCTGCTGGTAGCCTGCCAATGGGATGCGACGAAAGTGACCCCGATGGCGAAGGACAACCTGTGGATTATCGTTTCCGAGGGTGACAATAAGGCTAAGCCGGGAATGGACGCCATAACCGAAGCCTTGAAGGCGCAGGGGGCTACTGTCAGCAAGGCAACCTGGTCCGCAGAAGCCAGTACGTCAGAATTCACGAAGACTGTGAACTCCATGCTGGCTGAGGGCTGCAACATCAATTATACGGTCTTCAGGAACGGAAGCCATAGGTATACCTGGCAGTATGCCTATACGATTGAAGGTGTGAGGGACTGGCTGTTTAAACAGGTTAAGAAGTAAGAGCAAATCTTTATTGGATTGCCATAGATGAATTCTTAGTAGCATGGAACATTATATATGTGTTATCATGAACTGATATACTAAAACCCCGCACACCCAAAAGTGATAAAATAATAATCAAATTGAGGTATGCAAAAATGGTAAAAAAGTATAATCAGGAATTTAAGAAGATGCTCTGAAATTGGCCGCAGAGACTGGAGTCCGCCAAGCCGGAGAGAAACTCATATTATCTCGATGCACGTGGAGTGTTGCGTTTGGCTGGAAAGAAAACACAGCGCGTGAGCCAGGTGTAGACTGGGTTTGAGGGCTGTGAAAAAAATAGTATATGTTCCCTGGACGTGGTTAGAAAACACTAGGGTTAGGATCTTCAAATTTCGATAACGTGCCATTGATTAATATCCGAAAATACAAGATGATAATACGTTGTCAACACGCGAAAATCGCGGGTTTTTTGGGACAATAGAAAATAGCAAGGATAGGTATGGTCTATAGTTAAATGAATTTAATGCATCATGCTGGCGGCAACTGAACGTGGCCTTGCGACAATGCCAGCGGTGCAACTCGTTCACTATCCGGAGATTTTAAAAACTTGGGATCCCAGACAATTTGTCTATTGTTTTGGGGATTGCGATTGGTTATGAAGATGAGCAACATCTGTTCAGCAAATTCATAAGCACCAGAAGGCAAGTATCGGATGTGGCCAAAATTAAAGGAATTAAATAGAGGTAAAAATAGAAGGATTGACATAATGAGCACAAGATAATTATGCTCGTAATATTGGAATTCGGTGTACTCTTTCGCTCTGTTTGATATTAGAAAAGGGGTATTTGGGGTCTATCATGGTAGACCCCACTGTTCCCTCGATGAATAAAGCTCTTCCTCAAGACCGCTTCAGTTTCAAACTGAAACGGTCATTTTCATTCTCACACCGTACTCACACGGTTTCGTGCTTTCTCACACCGTACTCACAGCATTTTTGTTATGATAATTGTTATTGAATCGATCATTTGAAAATTCTACGTCGATGGCGAATTTTATATGGAGAAAGTTTGGAAGAGGAGAGGAGATTTTGTGCGCTTATGTATGCCATGTACAAATAGGCCGGGGTTGCTGTTGGACATTTCGCAAGTTCTAGTGAATTGGGAATGTAATATAGTGTCTGTCGAAGTGAATAAGGAGGCACTATATCTGGAGTGCCAGATTGTTTTTGAAGAACAAAAGCCCAAGCTTATGCGAGAATTGCAGCAGGTGGACGGAATCGACAAAGTTAGTGAAGTCTCTAGTATGCCGGCGAAAGAACGGGCTGAGCAGCTTGAGGCTATCCTAACCTCCTTTCAGGATGGTGTGTTGGCCGTTAACTTTATGGATCTATCTTTTGCGAGTCCTGCTATGAAAAAGGTAGTAGAGGAGGCACAACTCTATGCGGCCAGTTCATCTACTGTACTTATTCGCGGAGAGACGGGAACAGGCAAGTCACTTTTGGCCAGAGCGCTGTATAGTGCTTCTCCCCGGGCCGGAATGCCTTTTTTGACGGTCAACTGCGCAACGCTTCCGGATGCATTGCTGGAAAGGAATTTATTCGGTTATGAAGAGGGGGAATTTACTGGCGCTACTAAGAAGGGAACCCCCGGTCTGTTTGAACTCGCCAATGGCGGGACGCTGTTTCTTAATGAGGTCGGAGAGGTGCCGTTATGTCTTCAGAACAAGCTTCAGCGCGTCCTGAAGGAAAAACGGGTTCGACGCCTGGGAAGCTCTCGTGATTTACCGGTTGATGTACGATTAATAGCTGCTACTCACCGCAACCTCGAGGAAATGATGAAACGCCGGTTATTCAGGGAAGACCTTTATTACCGGCTGAATGTGCTTCCTCTTTTTGTGCCGCCTTTGCGGAATTGTGCCGAAGATATTCTGCCCTTGGCTGAGCACTTTCTTAACCGTTGTGTCGCTGAGCTTGATACGCCGGTCCGGCGCTTTTCCCCGGAGGCTATAGAAAAACTGCAGACTTATGTCTGGCCGGGTAATATACGGGAGTTGGGAAATCGTGTTGAGCGGGCAGTTCATTTGGTAGACGGTACGGAAATCCGGCCCGAGCATATTTATATAGGTATGAAAAGTTTACCGGTCAAGCCGGCTCAGATACAATTTGAAACTTATCAGACCCTGAAAGCGCGGCTGGGGGAGGTAGAGCGAGATATATTACAGGCGACTATGAGAAGATTTCGTTCCTCCCGACAGGCAGGTGCTGTTCTGGGGCTATCTCATACTGCGGTCCTAAAAAAGCTTAAGAAGCACGGCTTACAGTCTGGCAGTCATTGAAACAATCAAGGCCACTGCAGAATATTGCAATGGCCTTAATTATTTCTGTTGACAGTGTTTTTTATACCGTATGTTTATTCTTTATAAATCAAAATTACCGCTGGCCTCGGGCTGAAAAAGGATTTTTTCTACTGTTAACAGGGCGATCCCCCCGGGAATTTCCCATTCAACTTTATCGCTTTCCCGGTATCCCAAAATAGCCATACCGATCGGTGCCAATACCGAAATCTTTCTTTCCAGCATATCGGCTTCGTCCGGATAAACCAGAGTGCAGATCATTTCTTCCCCGCTGCTTAGATCTTTCAGCAATACCTGTGACCGCATCGTAATCACATCAGAGGGAATATCCTGCGGCTCGATGATAACAGCCCGTTTCAGTTCGGACTTCAATTCTTCCAGATGCGTCTTGTTGCCTGGCGCAAATTCTTCTTCGGTTTGGATTAATTTTTCCAGTCTCTCCTGATCCGTGCGGGTAATAAAAATAGCTCTTGACACTCCTATTTCCCCTTTCTTTCAAATCATTCAGCAGGTGGTTATATAGAACGATTAGCTTGCAATGCAGGTAGTCGCAGTATGCTTATTAAAGGAATATTCCATATTTTGTAGAAGATAAGGAGTCCGCCGTAGTGCCTCAGTTGCAGGATTGTACTTTCTTCTATATATTGATATACTAAAACAAAAACAGGAAAATTAAGGATGATCAAAAGCTCAGATTCGCCTCGCTAGTCTGCAGAATATCCTTTGTGACATAAGCTTCAATGTGTCTGCCAGTGGTAATAACAGAATTTTTACAATAACAGGGATTTTAACAGATTTTTTGATCCTTTCTGCTAAGTAAGTTATATAACCGGATCTTGCTGAGACGAGTATAGCATTAATTCCGGCATCCTCCAGGCGTCTGGCTAGAGCGCCTATTTCAATAATACTTAAATCTTCGGTTCTAACGATGACGGGATATGTGGTGTCAACACCGGCATCCCGGCATCTTCTGGCGGCATCCGCCAGCTTTTGAATAATCTCATCCATTTCTTCCGGTGCGCCGGTTTCACTGCCGGCACAGTGAAGTTGTACAGAGACCTTGACACTATATTTATGGCACTCATCCACTAATTTTTTTAATCCGTCAAGGTGATCATCAGACCACAAACCAAGTTGATTCACTGCACTCTTTCCCAATGGATCGACAGCGGTTGCCTCAATGGTAATGAATCTAAGTCCACCTTTTGCTATTGCCACATGATAATCAATTAAACATTGAGATACATTGTTATCTTGATTTGCGTAATTTGCTCTCATTAGCGGGTGCCTCCCTCCGGCATAATCCTGCACTTGGAATGCGTTCGCTTAACATTAGCCTACTTTAAGCGATTAGCTCAATGAAAGTTATTATAACAAAAATGTTGTGAGTGCGGTGTGAGAATGCACGAAACCGTGTGAGCGAGCTGTGAGGAACACCGAATCTTACAAAAGAAAGGGCCTAAGCCATGCTGAAGCGCATTACTAAAAAACATGCCAAACAAAATGCGGTACAAGCACGTGAAAAAGAAGCCGGAACAAAGATTTTGTATACATTGACAAACCATCTTACAGATGCGGCAGATATTCATGATATTGCGGGGATTGTAACGAATGCCATCAGCAAAATGCTAAACAGTAATATAGGTTGCCTGTGGTTTGATACGAATGGAAAACCGGAGCAGACCTTTATTCAGCAGATTTCTCCCCAAAAGCGGATTCACCGGGAAATACCGGATGTGGACGCACTCCTGCACCGGATCGAAGGACTGAAAACCGACTATGATATCGGAACAGAGTTTTATGAATGGCCGATCTATGGGCGGGAAACAACGCTCGGGCTTATCCGGGTCCCCAAAGAAGCTGCAAAAGCCATGAGCGAATCGCAAACCCGAATGCTGCACGCAATGATCGAAAGCACGGCTCTGGCCATGGACCGTTTTCGCGCCATGCAGCAGCGGATAAAATTTAATGAGGAAATCGCACAAGAGCGCTTTCGTGGAAATCTGCTGCGGTCGATCTCTCATGATTTGCGCACCCCCCTTTCCGGCATTATAGGAACGTCTGAAATGCTGCTGAATATGACAGCGAAGGATGATCTGCGATACCCTCTTATGGCAGGAATTCACAAAGATGCCAATTGGCTGCATTCTCTGGTTGAGAACATTTTGAGCCTGACCCGTTTGCAAGACGGAAAATTGGTGCTTAACAAACAGGAGGAAGCCGCCGAAGAGGTCGTAGGGGCTGCGATCCGCCATATTTCACGGCACTATCCGGAGCATGAAATAGCGGTTCATGTACCGGATGAATTGCTGCTCGTACCAATGGACGCAAAGCTGATCAGACAGGTGCTTATCAATCTTTTGGACAATGCCGTTAAGCATACAACTCTCCAAGATGAAATCAGTGTTTTGGTGACAAAGGATGTTGAGAAGAACTATGCCGTATTTTCGGTGCGCGACAGCGGTGAGGGCATTGCAGCCTCCGAGCTGCCCAATATCTTTCAAATGTTTTATACGTCACGGGTCAAGCATTCTGATGCACAGCCGGGCATAGGATTGGGCCTTCCCATATGCGACGCAGTAGTGAAGGCCCATGGAGGAAGAATAACGGCCCATAACCGCACAGATGGCCCGGGAGTGGAGCTTACCTTTACGCTCCCATTGGAGGTGAAGGATCATGACTCAATATAACACATACGTTCTTGCGGTTGAAGACGACAGGCAAATACGAAATTATATCTGTTATTTGCTGAATACAGAAGGCTTCAGGTACATTGCTGCAAGCACCGGTGAGGGTGCGTTAAGTATACTTGTCTCGGAACCAATCGACTTGATGCTGCTCGATCTGGGGCTTCCGGACATTGATGGCATGGAGGTCATCCGGAAGGTGCGCGAATGGTCGGATATGCCGATTATCGTTATTTCCGCACGCGATCAAGATAAGGAAAAGGCAGCCGCACTGGATTTGGGAGCTGACGATTATTTGACAAAGCCCTTTTCTGCAACGGAGCTTTTTGCCCGAATCCGTGTTGTGTTGCGCTATTTATATAAGCAGAACAGCGGCAGCAAAGTGCAGAGTATCCTCCAGGTAGGCGGACTGCAAATTGACCTGGACAAGCGCTTGCTCTATGTCGATGGCAGCGAAACCCATGTTACGCCCATGGAATATAACCTGCTGGCGCTCTTTTTTAAGAATATAGGAAAAGTGCTTACGACAAAGCAGATTTTGAAAGAGATTTGGGGCATCGGCTATGGCAGTGATACGCAGGCCCTGCGGGCTCTCATGGCCGGCCTCAGACGAAAAATCGAGAAAAATCCGGCAAAACCACGATATATCCTGACGGAAATAGGGGTCGGTTACCGGCTCGTAGATGAATAAATCCTTTCCCGATGCCCGTGGAGTGCACAGTTCTGCTGAAAAGAAAACACAGGCATTGAAGCCAGGCGGGGCCTGGGTTCGAGGACTGTGGGAAAAATGGTTTATGTTCCCCTTGACGTAGCTAGAAAACAAGGGGACTCCAAATGTCCATCACGGACCATGATCGGATATCTTTGTAAATTAGTCAGGGTCAGGCAGAACCGTATCACTGGTAACGACGAAAAATAGCCTCATCCATGAATAATGCAAGGATTGAGGCGTTATTTTATTTAAAGGGGTTTGTCTGCTGAAGGAGCATTGTTAATAGGGGATCTGTTAGGTAATAAAAGTTTTTTAT
>NZ_DATMXX010000323.1:0-4115 GCF_035561255.1 Sporomusa sp.
GGTTTTATGAGGGCTTATCAAGCAATAATGATTATTAAATAACTTTTTTCTCGGGTATGCTTGATTATTCGTGCCCATAAATATAATTTTTAAATTTAAGCGTAAACTAAAGCTGGGTGAATATATGTTAAAACATTGGTATCAGGCGAAAAAGCCGCACAAAATAACTGGTAAACCAACTTCATCTAGAACTGAGAATCAAGAGCCCGGCACTGTTATAAAAAAGTATGATGCTATTGTAGCCGGGGCCGGGCCAGCCGGGCTGACGGCAGCATATTTTATGGCTAGGGATGGCCTTGACGTGCTTGTCCTGGAACGGGGCCCGTATGCGGGAGCGAAAAGCTGTGGCGGTGTCAGTATTATGGCAGAGCATGTCCATAAACTCTTCCCCAACTTCTGGGAAGAATGCCAGTGTGAACGAATCATTACCGACCAGTCATATTGGTGGATGACTGAGGATTCTGTTTTATCAACCAGGTTCCAAAGCGTCAGGCATGCTGCCGCCCCTTATAACAGGTTTTCAGTTAAACGCAGTAATCTTTATAACTGGCTGGCGAACAAGGCAGCTGAGGCGGGTGCGCAAGTCCTTTTTAAGCACACAGTAACAGAAGTCCTGTTTAATGATGGACAGGCTGTCGGTGTGGCTGTAAATGGTGGCAGCAGCAAGTATTTGGCAGACGTTATTATTTTGGCTGATGGCGTTAACGCGTTGTTGGCCGAACGGTCAGGACTGGCGGCCCCGGTAGCGCCGGAAAACATTTCCTTATACGTAAAAGAAACCATTGCCCTACCCTCAAGCGTGATTGAGGATCGCTTTAATCTGCCATCTGGTCAGGGGGCGATAATCGGACTGATTGGTTACCCAACAGCCGGATTTAACGGCACGGGTTCCATACATACCTTTCGGGACAGTATTAATATTAATGTCGGCATGTCAGTAGCCAATTTTGCTCAGGCAGGATTTAATCCCAACGACCTCCTGGAACGCATAAAAAAGCACCCCCATATAAAAACCATTATAGCCGGGGGCCAAACGATTGAGTATGGCGGTTCGTTAATTCCAGAGGGCGGCTATTATGCTGTCCCCAAGCTGGTACATCCAGGTCTAATGATTGTCGGCGATGCCGGGTCGCTGGTCAATGGGACGCATGGTATAAACCTTGCGATGTGGTCAGGATTTTACTCGGCAAAAGCCGTGTATGCGGCTAAAACCAGTCGGGATTATTCGGTACGAAAACTATCTTTATACACTGAACTCTTAAACGAAAGCTTCATTATGCAGGATTTAAAGGCTAACGCCGGTGTTGCCAAACTGACGCGTGACCTGCCCTACGCTTTTGACCTTTACTCCCGTATGGCTAATGAAACAGCTTATCAGATTTCGCGGGTATATACAATGCCCAAACGAGCTAAGCGGATTATGATTTATAAAAAAGTGACAAGTATGCAACCAGCCTTGAAGATATTATCAGATGCCTGGAAAGCACTAAAGGTGATTCGATAATGAAATTGCAGGATAAAATTTTGCTTATACAGTTCAATCCGGACGATGACCATCAGCATGTTGCTGTACGCGATCAGGAACAATGCACCAGGTGTGAGGCGAAACAGTGTCTGAACATATGCCCTACCAGCGTATTTAAATGGGACTACCAGCTAGGCAGCCCCATAATGGTTTATTATAAGCAATGTGTTGAGTGCGGCGCTTGCCGGTTGGCATGCGGGTTTGATAATATTATCTTTATGTATCCGTCAGGTGGCTTAGGTGTAGCCTACCGTGAAGGCTAATCTTTTCCCAGTATAAATGGTGCAAATCCCAATTGACCCCAGTAATGGTTGTAGTATATCTGGATATGGCCATCTATTCTTCTGCGCAGAATTTTCTTCACCTGGCACAGAGAGCTGTAAAACAGCCGGGTCTGAGGGTGGGCGCTGTTTGAAGCTGCCTGTTGGTAAAACTGTATTGATTTGTCGATTGCAGTGTAGATTGCCCAAAGCGTTATAAGCTCTGTCATACTGGCGTCAGCTGCAGCCGTGTTTTGGTTAAGTTGTTGCCAGGAGCTGTCTGAACCAAGCAACTGGGTTTCGTTTATGTCCGGGTAAGGGGCAGTGTCGATGTTTATTGCGCTGGCAACTGATAAAAGCTGTAAAAATTCTTTCTGGGAGCTGTTAATCAGAGTGATAATCGGCGCAATACCGGTTGCAGCAGCATCCGATAGCCCAGCTACATAAATATTTGTTGAAGCTTCAAGTTCAAGCGCAAATTGTATAGGCAGCATAACTTTAGTACCACCTTTCTAGAAGTTATGCCATTTCGTTACGAAATGGCATAAGAAATTAACGATCAGATGCTAGCACACCTGCCTTGGCAATATGCTGGGTGGGAGCTTCACGCAGTACGATAGTTACTGCCTCAGGTGGGCATTTGGCGGTCTCAACAATGGCTTCGGTTACTTTTTTAACCATCTCCCGTTTTTGTTCCTGAGAACGGCCTTCAAGCATATCGATTTGTACAATTGGCATAATATAACCTCCTTTATAGTGTTTTTACTTTGTTTACTATCTTCGTGATCGAATGTAATATCCCTCCCGAAGAAAGTAAACATTTTTTTTTGCCGCTATCTCGTAGAAGCGGCACCGGCAGCGCCACTTTCTGCGGTGCTGCAATTTAAATAAAAAGGCACCGGAACCCCTGGGGATTCCGGTCCTCCGCTACTCTTATATTCTAATCGTCCTCACCCACGGAGGTTATAGCACAGAGATTAATGGTAACGTTAGTCAAATGAAAGGCTTCCTCGTTACCAGGTGTAAAGACTTCGACATCGGTAGCTAAGACCAGCCCATCCTCCACTCGAGCTATACGACCCTCGGCATCGAATTGAAAGCCCCCTACAGTTCTTATATTTATATCTTTCTCGCCTTGTAGACGTTTCAAGATACGGATGAGACGGCAAGTCGAGTCACGAGAAACTAATTCCTCACTCATTTTCATTTCCCTCCTTTAGTCCTGGCATTCGCCTGAGAACGGGTTTTCACCTACATTTTTTGATAATGCTACAATGATACAAATATCGATAAACGACAATTCTTCATGCTTTACCGCGCCACCGGGGGTAAATACGATAACTAGTTCTTCATTTGATGCCGGAAGCAAAAATAGGATTCCGTCATCCACGCGGTCCAGTAGACCAAAAAATGCAAATCCGTCAGCGGTGAACAATACAACATTAGTCCCGCAGGCGCACTCTAACTCCTCGCACCAATGCCTATTGCATATGTCGTCAAAAAATCCCATATGCGCTTTTCCCTCCTTCTTGATCTTGTTTGGCTATACTATAATCTATGCAGATTCAATAAAAAAGTGCACTATAATTGGGTCTTGCTAGCTAACTCCTATTTTTTATCAATTAACGAAATTATTTCATTTTTTGGTAATACAAGCTGTTCATTAATTGGATCCAATGAACCCTGAGCCTGTACTCTCGCTTCAAAATAAGTATTCAACAGCTTGTGTTTGAGTAAAAATAAACCCTGGAATTTATCCAGGATTTTCTAGTGTCTTCTAAAGCGAAGCGATTATTTATTTGTATCCCTATCATTCTCATCTTCACAGTCACAGTCACAGCCATCCTCACAGTCATCCTCATGATCATAATCATCATAATCATCATTCTCATCATTATGATCACTATCATAGTCCTGGTCCTTCTTATGGTCCTTCTTATGCCCTTTTTTCTTATGGCTCTTCTTATAATCATCATCATTTTCACAGTTGATACCAGGACCAATAAATAGAATTTGATCAACATTAATAGCTATAACTGAACCTTCGGGAAATAACACTTCTCTAAATTTACACGAGGTAATAACAGATTCTGTTAGTTGCAACAAAATAAATTCTGCCTCATTATCAACCACATGATGCGATGATGGACAATTGTTATTTCCACTGAGTTTACGTTCTGCTTCCCCCAAAAACCGTCCAGTCAAGGTAAAACCATCGTCAAGTACGATTGTTAAGACTAAGCCTCCAGAAAGGTCAAATCCTTTTCCTTTCGGAAATTTCATATATTTTCGCTCCTTTTTATAAAAATGGACTTTATACCTAATACATG
>NZ_DATMXX010000324.1:0-2862 GCF_035561255.1 Sporomusa sp.
CCTGACTCCCTTACGCGGGTATTAACTGATCTTAAGCTTATTCACACAAGGATTCACAGCCGTGAAGCATTTAACAAATACAATTATCACAGCGTCACAACACCTGCTGAAATGGCCTTTGTCTTTGAAACGATCTATAATGAAGCCTATCTTGGCAAAGAGTTCTCATCGATCTTAAAAGAAGAATTGTCCAAAACAATTTTTCAGGAAGAAATCCCCCGCTTCATGCATAACAGCAAGGTATTCCACAAAGTAGGTGAACTCCCTGGGGTACAATGCGATGTGGGCCTAGTCGATGATGGGCGTGATCAGATACTGATTAGTGCTTATACAACAACCCGCAGAGTACCCCCATATGCAAGCAATTTTATTGCCAATGTCTCTGCCAAAGCCTATAACCTTCTTCGCACCAAGTAACTTAAAACAACCACGCTAAGCGCTACTAAAGTTGTAGCGCTTTTTTACGTACTATTTAAGTACAACTTATTTTTAAACAGTTCTTAGCATACTTATTTTACAACAGGGCTGTATGAAATGAGGTAGGGATAACGATGTTTCTAATTTATGCTCTGGCCGGGGTTTTCTGCCTGGGATTAGCACCGCTATTTGGAAAAGCAGTCCTAAACAGCGTAAACCCAGTAACGGCTTTTGTCTTGCGTACTATGATTGCTGCTATTATTATCGCAGCATGGTTCCTCAGTGCCAGAGGCTTTAATGAATTGCTGACAGTGCCCCCCTCGCTTTGGATTATTATTACAATTGAGGCTGTCCTAGCGGCACTGCTGGGCGATTTAGCCTATTTTTATGCCTTGAAAGACGGCAATATTAATGAAGTGTCACTTATTATGTCTTGTGCGCCATTGGTCACCATCAGTTTAAGCTATTTTTTGTTAAATGAGATGATTACCAGCAGCCAAATCATTGGTGCTGTTTTCATAACTATTGGTTTAATCTTCATTAGTCTGTAAAAAAGGCTGTTATTTCCATTACTTTCGTGGAAATAACAGCCTTTACATTTTCATTTTTTAAACTATGCTACACCGATCCATTTCCAATAAGTTAATACCATAATACTCATAAATATTGCTGCTAGAATGCTCATTACCGCACCGGTCTTAATAATCTCTCCAGAGGTTACATGACCTGTTCCAATTGCGATAGCATTTGGCATATTGCTTACCGGGAGAAGATATTGGTGCTGCATATTCATTCCTAAAATTAGTGCAAAGGGCAGTGGGTCGACGCCAATAGCAACAGCATGGGCAATAATGATCGGGGTTAGCGCAGTCGTTTTCGGGCCTCCCCCTGTGAAGAATATCTGAAGCGCTGTTACTAGCCAGATAAGAGTAATCATTTGAGTTGCGTGGGGGATTGCACTAATTGGACCTAGCATAGTGCCGGCCAGCCATTTAGCCGCTCCTGAAGTTACCAGCGCGGTCCCCATGGATAAGCCGGCGCCATATAAGACAAAGATATTCCAGGGGACTTTCTGCTGTGCTTCTTTCCAAGACATAACACCAGATCCAGGCCACAATAATAGAACGGCAGCTACCATCCCGACCAAAACAACGTTAACCTTATGCAGAGAGTCTGTCGCCCATAAAGCCAGTGTTAATAAAAAAATAAACGTAGTATATACCTCTTGTCGAGTGAATTTGCCAAGTGAGTCTAGCTCCTTACGAACATAGTCCTGTCCCTCTCCCAGTGTCTTAATCTCGGGATCCCACATTTTCTGTAATATAAATACTGATATTGCCGCAAGCAGAAAAGCGGGAGGACCACCGATCTGGAACCAAGCCGACCAGGAAATTGTGTTTTTAGTGGCTACTTCAATTAAGCCGACAGTAATTGGGTTGCCAACATGAGCAGTAAGGATACCAATGCTCATCATTGTGCCGCTCATAGCTACAATAAATAACAAGGCCTTCACAATGTTACTTTGTCCCTGTTTGGCACCGAAAGCCTGGCCAATACCAACAATGATAGGCAGCATTAATAGCGTTCTGGCTGTTATAGAAGGCACTAAAAAACTTGTTACCAACATGACAAGGGCAACGGCCCAATACACTTTTATTGCTGAGCCCTTAGCTGAATTTACCAGTAGCAAAGCAATTCTTTTTGATAACCCGGATTTCTCCATACACCCGGCCATAATAAATCCGATAACAATTAGCCAGACGGCGGTATTTGAGTAACCACTGAAGGCATCTCCCAGTTTGGCAGCACCCAGGGCCGCAAGTAGAAATACGATGACAAGACCGCTAATGGCATCATCCAACGCCTGCGAAACCCAGACAATAATTGCGAAAATAGCTACGGCAATCGACTTTTTTCCGGCTAAAGTTAGGCCTTTAACATCTGGTGTCAGCCAGATAACCCCAAACAGGCAGGCGCAGGCTACCAAAAGATACACCCATTTCTGTTTACTCATATTCCCCTCCAAATTGATTAAATATTTCGAATTCATCTCAATTCTAAATATTTATACCTAGCGGAGCTATTCTATCTCGACCAACAACGTAAAATCGATTACCAGCGGATAATAACAGGGACAAAAAAACCGCCCTGCAAGAGGCGGCCTACCCCAAATCAAAAAGCGTCCCTGATAATGTTGCACAGCTAATTTGAATACCATGACCATCCAGAATATAACAACCTCTGACGGACGAGCCAGAGGTTGTTATTGGGGTTATACTGCCTGGTAGCCTACTTGCAGAGCCAACTTGTTCATTTCCTCAGTGCCTTTGGGCACACGGGCCAGAACAGCTTTTTCTAAGGCATCCAGGCTAACAGCACCTGTAAGCTTAGCAATGGTTCCCAGAGCTACGATGTTAGCGAACAATTCCCGCCCGCATTTCTCTT
>NZ_DATMXX010000325.1:0-29512 GCF_035561255.1 Sporomusa sp.
CAATTGAACAACAAGAAAAACAAATAAAAAAATAAAAAAAAATGAGATAAGGTGGTCTCTAATGGGCTGGCTGGTGCAGATACTTGAGTCGATTAAACAGGAGATCAATGCCGGAACAATTTGCGAATTGGATATGGAGAGTGAGCCAGCTTCTTATGCCAGAATTCCAAGAGATAAATTTGCTGAGGAACTTGGCCTGCTGACCGAAGCCCTCATAGAAGCAGTACAAGGCAATACTTTTACGCCACTTAAGGTACATATCAGCTGGATGTGTAAGCTGCGGCTTGAGCAAGGGGTCAGGTTGTCTGATATTATGGCTTTTTTTGATTTATATGAAACTGCTGTTAAAGATGCAATGTCCATCTATCTTAAGGAAGATTTGGTTAGTCTTAATAAATACCGCCGGGAGATTGATTCTTTACTCGATAGGGTTAGGGTATTTGTGTCTGAGTATTTCTTTACGCTTTATGAAGAAACGGTTTATGAGCAGTTCGAGCAGTTAAGAACAATTAACGAGATTACGGCCTATCTCACTTCCTCGCTTGATTTGAATGAAGTACTGGATTTTATTGTTGTCAGCTCGATACGCTTATTTAAGGCTGACTGCGGCAGTATTTTGCTTATCGATAGAAACGGCTGCTTACATGCACCGGTTACAGCCGGCTGGTATGATGCAAGCTCGTCAGTGGGTATTTCAGAAACGATAGCCTATACGACAGGGGTTATGGAATGGAATTATGAAGATTTGCTGTCAGAGAATATGCACAACGTCTTTAAAAAAGAGAACCTCTCTAAAGTAAAAGCAATCAAACTCTATCTCCAGGAGCTAACGATTGGAGTCCTTACCATCGGATTCCGGTCTGCCCGAAAAACTACACCGGTTGACCAAAAACTGTTCGAGACATTTGCCAACCACGCAGCGATCGCTGTTCATAATGCCCAATTATATGGTGATGCAGATTTTAAGCTAAAGCAGAGAATCCAGGAAGTAACAGTGATTTTAGAACAAAAACGTGCGATTATGCATTGTATGAGGGAAGGCGTAGTTGCCATCAATGCTGACGGCTATATCGATTTGGTTAATCATGAAGCAAAGCGTCTGCTTGGCCGGGAGGATAGTATTATCGGCAGGCATATCCTGGACATTATCCCTAATTCCCGGTTGCCTATCGTATTAAAAAGCAAGCAGGCTGAGTATGACCAGGAGCAGGAAGTGGGAAATAAGGTTATTATTACAAACAGGGTGCCGCTTATTGTGGGCGGGGCAGTCATCGGCGCCATTGCCACCTTTCGGGACAAGCAGGATGTCAAGATATTGGCAGAGGAGTTGGTGGGTTTAAAAAGCCTGTTAGAATCCATGCGGGCTCAATCCCATGAATTTGCCAATAAACTGCATGCCATATCGGGTCTGATTCAGATGAAACAGTATGATAAGGTTGTTGAACTCATTACTTTGATGTACAAAAGCCAGCAGGATTTGGTTAGTTCGATTGTTAAGCGTGTTAAGGATCAGGCAACAGCCGGGCTGCTTATCGGTAAGATTAGCCAGTCAAGTGAACAGGGGATTTTGCTGCGGCTTAATCCCCGCAGCAAACTGGGCGATCTGCCGTCTTCCTTCAGCAGCCTGTCAATGGTGACCGTGCTGGGCAACTTAATCAGCAATGCGATGGAGGCAGTTGCGCAATTGCCTGCTGAACGGCGGGTTATTGAGGTATATGTTTTTGAAGGCAAGCAGCACCTCAATATTAAAGTTAGCGATTTAGGCAAAGGTATACCTGAACCTTATAAGAAAAAAATATATCAGCGTGGTTTTTCTACTAAGCAAGGAAATAGGGGGGTTGGATTAGCTCTGGTCAAACAGGAAGTAAAGATTTGTGGTGGAAAGATTACAGTCAATTCACGGGAAAACGAGGGGACCACATTTTGGATAAAGATACCGGTAGGGTAAGCCTTGGAGCCTAATCAGTAGGGAGGGGCCGGAATATGGGAATCGATATTGTTATTGTGGAAGATGACCCAATGGTGCTCGAACTTCACCGGCAATATATTGCCCAGGTGAAAGGATTTAGGTTAGTGGGACAGGCAGCTAATGCTGCTGACGGGTATAGTATTATCAAGAAGATTAAACCACAGTTAGTAATACTTGATGTTTACATGCCTGGCGACAGCGGTATTGAGCTCCTGCGCCGGGTTAGGGCAGAGGGTATTAATATTGACGTTATTTTAGTTACAGCAGCTCACCGTTCAGAAACAATCCAACAAGGTATGCAGTGTGGTGTCGTGGATTATATTATCAAGCCATTTACATTTCAGCGTTTTAAAAAAGCGCTGAGGAGTTACCAGCAATATTTTGAGAGAATAAGAAACAGCCAGCAACTATGTCAAAAAGATATTGACTGTTTAAAGGGGACATCGCTAAATGAAAATAATCCGAACAGCCTTGACGATTTAAAAGAGAATATTCCTAAAGGTCTGGATAAAGCAACCTTGGAATTGGTACTTAAGAGCATTAATCTGCAGACCGGATATTTTACTGCAAGTGAGGTATCTAAACTGGTGGGGATCTCACGAGTGACTGTCCGGCGCTATCTGAATTATCTGTATGGTAGTGGCTGGTTAAAGGGAATTCTCTCTTATGGCCCGGTCGGCAGACCATTGCATAAGTATATTAAGGATGATCCGTTTTCAATATAGCAATATACTTTGTTCTGGCAGAGATGGTAAACAACTCAGGAAAACCGAGCTGTTTAACCATCTTTTTTTATGTTTCTTAGGAGGCAAGCTTATGAATTATATTTACAAAATTATCCTTATTTACCATACAGTATCCAAGCTAAGGCGTGTACTTTATAATTACAACTGTAAGATGTTGCCAAGGAAGACCGCCTTCTAGAGGAGGATGCCGGATAATGGGAAAAACCCTATCCTTTAGAGTAGCAGATGCTATGCCGGAAGATGTTGGTCAGGGATATGTTCGGATTGATAATGCAGAAATGGATACGCTTGAAGTTATTATCGGTGATATTGTAGAGATTCAAGGCCGAAAAACTACCGTGGCCAAAATAGTCCCCTGTTTTAGTCAGTTTAAAGATCAAAATCTAGCTCAGATTGAATCAATCATCAGAGAGAATGCCGGCGTTGGTATTGACGAGCGTATAAGCTTAAAGAAGGCCGCACGTCAGCCGGCGCAGACAGTGATTCTGAGTCCATTGGACGTTACTATAGATTTTAGTGACGCCCAGGATATCAAACACCTAGAACGCGTACTAAACGGACTTCCAGTCGTGATTGGTGATCGGGTCAAGGTTAATCTAGCCGGTGCCAGAAGTCAGTACTTCACTGTTATCGGTACTGCGCCCCAGGGCCCGGTGGTCATTAATACAGGCACAAAACTTAAAGTAACCAAAGCCGACGGCGCAGAAGACCGAAGTTTTAGAGCGTCCTATGAAGATGTAGGCGGCCTTGACAAAGAACTCCAGCGTGTACGTGAAATGGTAGAGTTACCGCTTAAGTTTCCGGAGATTTTCCGGAAGTTAGGTGTGGATGCTCCCAAGGGAGTTTTGCTGTATGGCCCGCCGGGGACAGGCAAAACGCTAATGGCAAGGGCCGTTTCCAGTGAAACCAACGCCGCATTTATGCACGTGAATGGACCGGAGATTATCAATAAGTTCTATGGTGAAAGTGAAGCACGGCTTAGAGAGATCTTTGAGACAGCCCAAAGGCGGGCACCGGCCATTATCTTTATTGATGAGATTGATGCCGTTGCACCGAAACGGACTGATGTAATCGGAGATGTTGAAAAACGGGTTGTTGCTCAGCTGTTAGCCCTGATGGACGGATTGAAAAACCGGGGTCAGGTTATCGTAATCGGCGCTACCAATGTACCTGACATGGTAGATCCGGCGCTCAGGCGTCCAGGACGGTTTGATCGCGAATTATCTATTAATCCGCCTGATAAAGTCGGAAGATTAAAAATATTAAAAATACATACCCGCTCAATGGCGGTTGATGCTTCGGTTGATTTGGAGAAGCTCTCGCAAATGACCCACGGTTTTGTCGGTGCTGATATCGCCATTCTCTGTAAGGAAGCCGGCATGAACGCAGTTCGGCGGTTATTACCGCAAATTGATTTTACAGCTGAGATTAGTGAACTAGATTTAGCAAAACTCAAAATAACTATGGATGATTTTTATGCTGCATTTCGAGAAGTCGAACCCACGGCCACCCGGGAGTTTTTCTCAGAACGCCCTAACATAAAGTGGGAGCAGGTCGGAGGCATGGCCGAAATAAAAGAAAACCTGCAGGCAATGATTGAGATGCCGCTGCAGCACCCGGAGTTATTTAAAGAATCGCAACACAATATGCCGAAAGGCTTTATGCTGACAGGGCGGCCGGGAACGGGAAAAACACTGATTGTAAAAGCACTTGCCGGTTCCAGTGAAGCGCACTTTATATCGGTAGATGCCGCAACCCTTAATTCCCGCTGGTTTGGTGAAGCCGAGAAAGGCCTGCGGCTGATTTTTAAACGGGCCAAACAGATTGCCCCCTGTATTCTATTCTTCGACGAAATAGACGCTTTGGCACCTGTACGCGCGGTAACAGACCGCAATGGCACTGACCGGTTGGTAAGTCAACTGCTCCTGGAACTGGACAGTTTAATGGACAGCTCCAACGTAATTGTTATCGCAGCGACCAATCGGCCTGATATGGTAGACCCGGCCCTTATGCGGCCAGGTAGATTTGACTTCATCGTAGAACTGCCATTGCCTGGGAAAGCGGAGCGCCTGGAAATATTCAGAATTCATACCGCGAAAATGATACTGGCTGAGGATATTGACTTTACTGGTCTGACGCAAGCAACTGAGGGAGCGGCAGGCTCTGATATTGAGGCTATCTGTAAACACGCATCGTTGTCAGCTATGAAACGCTATGTTAGTCAATCGCAGGGTTTAGCTACAAAGTCTGGTGCCTATAAGGTACTCGGCGAGGATTTTAGCTCTGGTCTGCGACAAGTATTAAAAAAATAGTGGCGTCATGTCACAACGGGGGTGAGTATCAAATTTACGTTAGAGGGGTTCTGACGGTCACCTGTTGTCAATTTCAAGTATAAAAAGGGGGAAAGAAAATGACACTGGCAGTTGCTGTTGATGCCAAGATGCAGGAAGTTACTGTATGGACTCGGGGTGTAACCCGGGCCAAAGAAGCTCGCGACACAGCTACCCTGCTCGCCAAAGCAGGTAGCCTCGAAGGAAAGTATAATCAATCCTTCGACAACTATGTGGATCTGCCTGACCGTATCAATGTTCCGGTTAAGAGCTATGCTCGTATCAGTTCTGAGCCTATCGAAACTTATTATGAATATGAAAACTACCGCCCTGACATTGTTGTAATTGATGAAGAAACTATCGTTAAAGGCAATGATGTCCTTAAAGGCTGCAAGGATGCCTGCGTTGTTGTCATCAATACCAAACGTGATGTAAATAAGCTAATTAAGTACCTTTCACCAAGAGAAAATGTAGTTAAGGTAAAAGCGGTTGCCGCTATTGCTGCCGACGATCTTGGCGCAGGTTTATTCCACACCTTTGATGGTACTGAAGGTTGTATTGATGATACCAAGATAGGTGCCGGTGTAGGCGCTGCTATGGCTGCTGCGGTTGCAAAAGCCAGTGGGATTGTTAAGCTGGAATCCCTGTTAAAAGTTGCAGAAAACAAAGATGCTGTGCAAAAGGGATGGGACACTGTAGTTATATTGCCTATTTGCAATGGCGAAGCCGGTTGTCCTACAAATCCCAGCCGACTAGAACTTGAATGGAAATAATCAGTTGGTAAAATTCAAGGAGGTGTAAATATGGCAAAGGTTTATAAACAAGTGCCATTTGCTGCTATAATTCCTTCTCCCCAGACCGAGAATGAAGGTATGATTACCGGTAACTGGCGGTTTCTTCGTCCAGTAGTTGACAAGGGTCAATGTACTGAGTGTAAAACCTGTTACATTTATTGCCCGGATGCTTGCGTTAATTTTGCCAAGGACGACGGAGTCAGCTTCAACCTTAAGTATTGTAAGGGTTGCGGTATCTGCAGCAACGTCTGCCCGGTTGGGGCAATAAGTCGTGTGCCTGAACTTGATTTTGATGAATAAGGAGTGAATAAGATGCCAATTAAGAAAAAAGGTACAGGTTTAACTGCGGTTGCAGATGCTTGGCAGCTTGCGGATATTGATGTTTCAGCATCCTATCCTATTCGCCCGTATACTGCGGTTATGGCTGAACTGGCAAAACGGATTGCTAATGGCACCATGCAATGCGAAATGGTTCATGGTGAAGGCGAACATGCGCAGTTTAGTATTGCTCACGGTGCTTCCATGGCGGGTGCCCGTGCTACTACAGGGACTTCCGGTGTAGGTGTTACCTACGCATTTGAAACTTATTCACCAATTGCCGGCAGCCGGTGCCCAATCCAGGCCCTAATTGGTGACCGTACTCTTGATCCCCCCGGAGATTTCGGTTCTGAGCACACTGACTGCCTGACCCTCCGCGATAATGGCTGGATTTATGGCTGGGCTCAAGACGCTCAGGAATCCTTAGATAATAGCTTGATTTACTTCCGGATTGGTGAAGATCCTGAAATCATGCTGCCACAAATCGTGGCCATGGATGGTTATTTTGTTACCCATATTGCTCAGGATTATATAATGCCGGATCAAGAGCAGGTTGACAAATTCCTGCCTAAGTTTACTCCGAAATTCCGGCTTGATGTCAATAACCCTGTTATCATGGGACCGCAGATCGAACCGGAAATGGGACCTCCGCTTGAGTGGGACCGTCACATCGTCATGAATAAGGTTAGAGAAAAAATTGTTCAGGTAACTGAAGAGTTTGCACAAGTATTCGGTCGTAAGTATGCTCCGTTTGTTGAAGAGTATATGACTGAAGATGCTGACATGGTATTTGTTCTGATGGGTGCTCATGCGGTTACCTGCCGCAGTGCGATCAAATATCTCCGTGAAGCTGGCTATAAGATTGGTTTGTGCAGATTGCGCTGGGTTCGTCCATTCCCGGATGAAGCACTTGCTAAAATTCTGCCGAAATTTAAAGTTGCTGGCGTTATTGACACCGGTACATCTTATGGCGCTCCTTGCGGCGGCGGCGTTCTCTCGAACGAGGTTAAAGCTGCTATGTCCGAAGTTGCGGGCAAACCGATGATTCAAAGCTTTACCTCCGGTTTGGGCGGCGAGACTATTACTCATGAAGAGTTCTTTGCTATGGCCGAAATGATGAAGCAAACCCTGCAGGCCGGCAAGGTTATTCAAAGCGGCACTTGGGTTAACTTCAATGATTATCATGAAGGCGCTTCTCAGGTCAATGCTGCTAAAAATGAAGCTGCCCCCAGTAAATAATAAGGAGGAGTAAACGATGGCAGTTGCTGAATTAATTAAGTCAATTGCACACACGACTGATCTACGGGACACTTATGTTCCTGGTCACCGTACTTGTGCTGGTTGCGGTCCGGCTCTTGCGTATCGCCTGGTAGCAAAAGCTGCAGGTAAAAATACAATCTTTATTGGTCCAACTGGTTGTATGTATGTTGCTAACACCAGTTATGCCTGTGGTCCCTGGGCTGTGCCCTGGACACATGCGCAAATCACAAACGGCGGCGCCGTAGCTTCTGGTATTGCTGAAGCTTTTCGCATGATGATTAAAAAAGGTAAAATTCAGGAAGAATTCCCCAATATTATCGTAATGGCCGGTGATGGCGGCTGTTCTGATATCGGTCTTCAGGCTATGTCAGCTATGTTCTATCGCGGTCATAAGGTTCTTTGCGTAATGTATGATAATGAGTCTTATGCCAATACCGGTATTCAGGTTTCTCCATCCACCCCGTATGGTGCTACCACTATGTTTACACCGGCCGGCCCGGCGATTCCGGAAGCCAAGAAACATCATCTGAAAGACCCGATGCCGATATTCCTGGCCGGCGGCCATCCATATCTCAAGTATGGTGCAACAGCCTCCATTGGTTATCCCATTGACCTTATGAACAAGATCCGTAAAGGTCTTGCGGAAGATGGTCCGGCGTTTGTTCATCTTCACTCGCCATGTCCTAAAGGCTGGTCATATCCGGCTGACCGTACTATCGAGATTGCCAAACTTGCGGTTGAGACCGGCATGTGGAATCTTTACGAAATTGAAAACGGCGATTGGGCTAATAAAAAGTTCAGTGTTATGCCGAAGAAACTTAAACCTGTTGACGAGTATCTTCAGACACAAGCCCGTTTCTGCCATCTGCAGCCTGAGCATGTGGCCGAAATCCAAAACTTCGTCAACAAGCGTGCAAGAACACTTGGAATGGAAGTTCCATTACCACCTGCTCAATAAAGCAGCTTAGAATTCTATAGGCATTAGGCCGTGAGTCCCTGGTTTCTTCATGAACAAAAGGAACCAGGGGCTTACTATGTAAGCAAGCTTTGTTTAAAGTGAACAAAGTATTGGAGGAGGCACGGTTGTATGGATAAGGGTGTTGCCTTAACCTTTACGAACTGGATACTAGCTTTCCTACCTATTTTAGTTTTGTTATCTACTATTCTTCTATTTAATTGGGGCGCGCCAAAATCAGGTGCAGTATCCTGGTTTACGGCGGTTATCATTGGTTTATTTGTCTTTGGTGGTGATTCGCAGTTACTGGCCTTAGCGAACAGCAAAGGCATGGCAATGTCACTCTATGTATTACTTATTATCTGGGGTGCTGTTTTTCTCTATAACCTTGTTGAGAAGATTGGTGCGATAAAAGTAATTGGTGATACCATGATCAAGGTGACTGAGGAAAAATTATTGCAATGTTTACTTATGTCCTGGTGTTTTGCCAGTTTCATGCAGGGTATTGCCGGATTTGGCGTACCAGTTGCAGTTGTGGCGCCCATCATGCTGGTAATGGGATTCCCGCCGGCTATTGCGGCAGCTACTTGTTTGGTAGGACACTCCTGGTCCATTAGCTTTGGATCGATGGGTTCCTCCTATTACACCATTCAGTTGGTTACCAAAATCCCCGGTGAAGTCATCGGGCCCTGGATGGCACTTTTATTTGCAGTACCCATCTATGCAACAGGGATTGCCGTCTGTCATATTTATGGCGGGTTTGCAGCAGTTAAAAGAGGACTGCCTGCTGTACTGATAACCGGTACTGTTATGGCTTTCATGTGCTGGTTCATGAACATAATCGGGGCAGCCCAGCTAGCTACCCTGATTCCAGCACTTTTTGGCTGTGGAACTATGGCTGTTTTAGCCAAGACAATCTATCGTCATGAGGCAGACGGGCAAGAGAAACAACCTGAAGCACCGGTTATGGGCTTTAACATGGCTTTCTCTCCGTACTACATCTTAATCGCCCTCTGCATTATGACTCAGATTAAAGGCATCGCGAATTTTTTTGCTCCCTATACCTGGGGCCTCAATTATCCAGCAGTGACCACTGCGGCTGGTTTTGCCGTCAAGGCCGAGAAAATGTATTCTAAAATTAATATTTTTTCTCACCCGGCCCCTCTATTGATTGCTGCAGCCATTTGTGGTTATTTCATATTCAAAATGGCTGGTAAGTGGAAACAAGGAGCAGCGGCTGAGGCTCTCAAGGCCACCTTTTCCCAGTGTGTTCCTACCAGTATTGGTATAGCGACCATGGTTATGATGGCGTTAATTATGAATGATACCGGTATGACAAACTTGCTGGCTCAGGGGATTGCAAACTCAACAGGTGCTTTATTCCCAATATTCTCGCCATTTATCGGTGTGCTGGGGGCATTCCTGACCGGTAGTAACACTAACTCTAATGTAATGTTTGGTGCTTTACAGTATGAGACAGCCAAGGTACTTGGGATCAGCACTGTCATCATGTCTGCCGTCCAGTCTGTTGGCGGTTCGGTAGGTTGTTCGATCGCTCCCTCAAAAGTTCTAATTGGTTCTGCAACTGTTGGTCTTGATGGCCGTGAGAGTGAGGTTTTGAATCGCACAATACCTTATTGTATAATCATTTCGCTGCTGGTGGGCATCAACGCCTGGATCTTTGCCTACGCGTTGTTTAAGGATTTGCCTTAGTTCAACTAAATTGCGGGATATGCAAAGGAGGTATTATCATGTCCACAAATCTTACGCCTACTCCTAACCAAAATCAAAACATTGTTCTTAAGCCGGTTCCTTGGGGGAAGAAATATCGTGCTCCCTTAATGAATGCAGCTTTCTGGGCATTTTGGATTGGTTTTGCATTGGCGCATCAAGGCGGCGTGACCAATAACAGCCTGTTAATTAATCTTTCGTATCTGGTATTCGCACTGGCGTGTTTAGTGCCGCTGGTTACAAAAAAATAGGGTTTGTCAGGAAATGCCGTTTTTACGGCATTTCCTATTTCTACATAAGAAGGAGGCGGGTTTAATGGCTAACGGCACATCCCAAAAAGAAACTCAGGTTCCTAAGACGTCCTTAGCAGGGCATATAGTTCCATCAGGGAGTGAATATTTCCAGAAGATAACCTCAGTAGGTAAATGTGGGATTGGTTCTCCGCCTGCATCAGAGTGTTTTTGGGCCTTCATTGGATCATTTGCGGGTATTGGTATTGTTACCTACCTAACTTTCTTGCAAGGAATACCTGTTCTGGTTGCTTCTTTAGGTGCATCGGCTTGCCTGATTTACGGGGCTCCTACTGCACCATTCGCTCAGCCTAGAAATGCAATCGCCGGACACTTGCTGTCAGCTGTTATTGGTGTAACAGTATACCAGTTAGCCGGGGCGTACTGGTATACTGCCGCTCTTAGTGTAGGGATCGCGGTAGCTGCTATGGTAGGAACGAGAACCGTTCATCCACCAGCCGGTGCGACTGCCTTGATCGCCGTAATTACTCAGCAGGGTTGGCTGTTTCCCCTATTACCTGTAGGGGTGGGAATTTGCATTTTAGTGCTTATTGGAATAGTGGTCAATAATATTGCCGCTAAACGGCAATATCCATGTTATTGGTGGTAGAGGATGATGCCAGATCAAAGGGGGCTCTGGTTTGGAAATAATCCGTTGCTACAAAACTATGCTATTATTTATGTTCTCAAATGGAGTTTTCTGGGGATAACGACAGGAATTATTGCCGGGCTGGGAGTAGCCGTGTTTTTGAAGTTACTGGCCTGGTCGATTGACACATGGACACAGGTGGGGTATTACTACTTCTTTATTCCTGTCGTATTAATGTTTAACAGCTGGCTGGTAAACTGGCTGGCACCGCAAGTATCAGGTGGCAGCGATAAGGTAATTGCAGCTATTCATCAACAGAACGGCTTTTTGCGCTTGTCTGAAGTACCAATAAAAATTGTGGCGACTGTTATCACGATTGCCGCTGGCGGATCTGCCGGGAAAGAGGGGCCTGCAGCTCAGATTGGAGCAACTCTTGCTTCGGCCTGGGCCAGACTCTTGCAGGTTAGTAATGCGGATTGCCGCAAAATTGCCATCTGCGGTTTAAGTGCCGGTTTTGCCGGGGTATTTGGCACTCCGGTTGCCGGGGCAATCTTTGGCGTAGAGGTGTTATTTGTCGGTAAAATTTTGTATGACACCTTATATCCGGCTTTTGTAGCCGGTTTGACAGGTTATTATATTTGCCGGCTTGCCGGAGTTTCTTATTTTTATCTTCAGGTCAATGTACAGTCGGAGTTTCTCCTGATCATTCAAGCCATTATACTGGGACTGATATGCGGTATAATGGCTATATTTTTTATTAAAACGATTTTTTGGAACCAGCGTTTTTTTAAGGGTTTACAGTGGTCCAGACAGGTAAAAGCATTTGTGGGCGGGAGCCTGCTTACGCTGATAGGCTATGTCGTTAGTCCATTGTATTTGGGTTTGGGTTTGGAATTGTTAGAAACAGGTCTTAAGGGTCAGGCAATTGCCGGTGATGCATTTCTCTGGAAGATAATAGCAACAGGAATAACCCTTGCCTGCGGCGGAACAGGCGGCATCATTACTCCTATTCTGGTTGTAGGGGCTGTTACCGGCAATTTGTATGGTCAGCTGTTTGGGACTTTGGACATATCGGTCTATGCAGTGATCGGCATGGCGGCGTTACTGGCCGGTGCGGTCAATACCCCGATGGCAGCCGTATTTATGGCAGCAGAATTATTTGGCAGTGATGTCATTCCCTATGCGGCAATAAGCTGCTTGATTAGTTACCTGGTTTCAGACCATCGCAGTGTTTATCCGAGCCAGGTTATCGCTACCGGTAAACGGCCATATTTGTGTGAGGATGAAGGAAAGTGTGTTGGCGCTGCCGGTAAACATTAGAAAGCTATGCTTTTTTATGGGCAACCAGGGTCAGTTACGGAGGAAGTCGCTCGGGCAGAGAGAATATAAAGAGAGTAGATAAAACAGCATGAAGCTTTGATGCAAGTAGTACGGAGGTACACTGATGGACATATTGTTTAACGTTGTAGACAGCCTGCGATTAGTCCGGGAGAAAAGACCGCTGATTCACCACATTACGAATTATGTCAGCATAAATGATTGTGCCAATATTACATTGGGGATTGGAGCATCTCCGGTTATGGCCGAAGACCTTGATGAGGTAGCCGAGATGGTTTCTTTCGCATCGGCATTAGTACTTAATATAGGGATGATAAATCCGCGAAAACTGGAAGCAATGCTTGTTGCCGGCAAGCAAGCCGCTCTGCAGGGGATTCCTATTATTTTTGACCCTGTTGGCGTTGGCGCAACCAAGCTGCGAATGGATGCGGCTAACAGGATACTTAGTGAACTTCAAGTAGCTGTTATCCGGGGTAACCTGTCAGAAATCAAAGCCTTACTGGGTCTCAGTTGCGACATACATGGTGTTGATTGCCTGTCAAACGAAGAGAATAGCCGCGAAATTGCCCAAAAACTTTCTAAAAGACTAGAATGTGTAGTTGCTATAACTGGCAGGACTGATGTTGTTGCTTATGGAAGCAGTATTTGTAGCATCTATAACGGTCATCCTCTCCTAGCTGGAATTACAGGAAGCGGATGTATGACGGCCTCATTGATCGCTAGCTTTTGTAGTGTGACAAACGATCCGTTTATTGGGACAGTTGCCGGTATTGCTACTATGGGGATTGCTGGAGAGATTGCCGAGCAGCGGCTTACTCCTGATGAGGGGCTGGGGACTTTCAGGATGCGGCTTTTTGATGCAATATCTACTATGAATCCGGAAACTCTGTTACAGCTGATTAAACTTAGCTAATTTCTTGACAAGGAGTTAAGAGTATATGCAAATTAGAAAATTAGCCTACACAGCCATCTTTATGGCTGTAGGTGTACTTTCAGCCCATCTGATCTATATCCCGGTAGGTATTGCAAAATGTTTCCCTTTGCAGCATATGATAAATATTTTGCTGGCGGTGCTTTTAGGAACACGTTATTCTGTGAGTGCTGCTTTTGGGATTTCTCTGTTGCGCAATATTTTAGGGACCGGGTCTTTGTTAGCTTTTCCCGGCAGTATGGCCGGTGCAGCATTGTCCGGGGTCTTATATAAGAAGACAAATAGTATCTGGGGTGCAATTATCGGTGAGATTATTGGCACAGGTATTATTGGCGCGTTACTGGCTTATCCTGTTGCAAAATATTTTACCGGCTCGCAAGTGGGTGCCTTCTTCTTTATTGTTCCCTTCCTGGTTAGTACTGTTGGGGGGAGTATTTTAGCCTACTTTTTGTATAAAACCCCTATTCCTGCCATTCTTGATGAAAAGCTTAATGCTGGCGGGCGAGGTTAGGTGGGGGGACTGCGAGGCTGGGCATGTTTAGCAAATCTCAGGTAGAGTGGTTATACATAAGCATAAAAACAATGCGAAAGCCTGTTACGAGGGCTTTCTTTTATTTAATTGAGGAAACGGTAATTAAAGATGCTAATTTTGTTTACCATACATAGTGAAGAATGGATCATTGCGCTTTTCGTATATTTATATAATCAGGGTAGCCAATAACATATGTAATGGAGGTGGAAGAACTGGCTAGCGCATTACTTGAGATTGATTTGGATAAAATCAGACGTAATACTGCGCAAGTAAAAAAAATATGCGAGCAACAAGGTATTAGCGTGCTTGGGGTAACCAAGGGATTTAGTGCAATTCCGCAAATCGTAGCCGCGATGGTAGCAGGGGGCGTTGATGGTCTTGCCGATGCCAGAATGGAGAATATTATTGAACTAAGAAACTACGGTTTTGATCAATCTATTACCCTGTTAAGAATTCCCCAGCTAAGCAGCGTCGAAAATGTGGTGAGGTATACAAATGTTAGTGTTAACTCAGAACTTACTGTAATTAAAGCATTGGCTCAGGTGGCTGAAACATTGCAAAGGCAGCATCAAATCGTTTTAATGATTGATGTCGGTGACCTCCGTGAAGGCGTAATGGCCGAAAATGTACTTACGACTGCGAGACAGATTTTACGTTTACCAGGGGTCAAACTAATTGGATTAGGTACTAATATGGGGTGTTTTGGTGGTGTCTTGCCTAGTATTGATAATTTAGGATTGCTGGTTGAACTGGGGCATATCATTGAAAAGCAATTAGGCATACAAATTGAGATTATCTCGGGTGGGGGAACATCTACCTTGTCGTTGGTTGAAACACATACAGTACCTGCAGGTGTAAATCAATTAAGAATTGGCGAAGGAATATTATTAGGTACAGATAGTACCAATAATAGGAGGATACCCTGGCTTTGTGATGATGCTTTTCTCCTGAAAGCCGAAGTTATTGAGCTTAAGGCGAAGCCATCTGTACCAATCGGCGATATCGGCAGAGATGCTTTTGGCAATGTGCCGCAATTTTCTGATGTCGGTATTAGAAAGAGAGCAATTTTAGCGTTGGGAAAACAGGATGTAATTATTGAAGGAATTACACCGGTTGATGAAAATTTAAATATTTTGGGAGCCAGCAGCGATCATCTGATTGTTGATGCGACCGATTCGGCAGCAAACATCCATGTGGGAGATGCTATTTGTTTTCGCCTGAATTACTCTGGAATCTTGTCAGCAAGCCAATCAAAATATATAGCAAGAAAATTTAACGGAGGTTAATTAATGGTTGAATTAATTACCACATTTGATAAGGAACTCGTTCAGCGCTTAGTTCAACTAGAAGCAGAGGCATTTGGTGCGGGGGGAATGAATGAGTGGCATTTAGTACCACTAATAAGATACGGGCACGTTTATGTTATGCGAAAGGAGGGCGAAATTATTGGAGCGGTTCAGTATTTATTAGATTGGAACAACCCCCGGAAAGTTTATATGATGGGGGTCTCAATTGCGCAAGACCATCGGGGCCAGGGAATAGGAACCCAATTTATCAAAGAGACATTTGTTGCACTAGCTAAGGATGGGATTGAAGAAGTGGAGTTGACTGTTGATCCTGAGAATGTAATAGCTGTAAGAGTATATGAAAAGAAACTGGATTTTGTGGTTTCGGACTTTAGGCGGGACGAGTATGGCGAAGGTGAAGACAGATTGGTAATGAAAACGTCATTAAGCACAACTAATTAATTGATATTGCCAAATTTTTGACTAGCTAATTATTTTGGAATATAACAATTTTTAATGCGTTGAGGGGCTGAGTGAGTTAAAGTCTAGATAAGTCTTCAAACGGGATGGTACACATTGACAAAATAATAGTGTTGACATAAATGAATAGAAATGCTACTATTAGATTCTGTTAATTAACAAAACATTAATAATGCCAATGCTTCTCTTTGTGAAGTTTTTAGGGAACATTTTTAAGGTAGTTCCGCACTAACGCTCGGAACTAAGCGATTCACGCAGGTTCTAGCGTCGCGATGCTCCTAATAACCTGGTTCTCTGCTTATAATACTGATAGGGGCGTCGCCAAGTTGGTAAGGCAACGGACTTTGACTCCGTCACGCGTTGGTTCGAGTCCAGCCGCCCCTGCCATTTCTGTGCTACTTTTTGTAGCTTGATAACTTATTAATTACATTTCCTTTATACGGCGATATAGCCAAGTGGTAAGGCAGAGGTCTGCAAAACCTCTATTCCCTAGTTCGAATCTGGGTGTCGCCTCCAAATTTTATACCTGTATTATCATTTTAGGACTACCTGAGGGTAGTCTTTTTGCTATATTTAGGAGAGATGGATTATTTTTCATATTGACAATTGAGCAATAAGTAGCATATGATTACATATGAACATATAAGCATATATCGAGAGGTGTACTATGAAAGAATCTGAACGGGATATTTGTGAGCAATATTGTTTTCACCCACAGACTATAGATCTGCTCAAAGCAGCTATGCTGGATGATAATACAGTGCAGGATCTGGCGGAAATGTTTAAGATATTAGGTGATCCTACCCGGATTAGGATATTGCACGCGTTATCCCGGCAGGAGTTATGTGTGTGTGATATTGCTGAAACGCTGGGTATGAACCAGTCCGCGGTATCACATCAATTACGTACCCTCCGTGGCGCACGCCTGGTGAAGTTCCGTAAAGAAGGTAAAGAAGCATGGTATTCCCTTGACGATGACCACGTAATTTCTTTAATGTGTCAGGGTCTTGAGCATATTTCGCATAAACGATAGGAGGAGGAGAACATGTATAAAGAGGAACAGGAGCAGCAGCATTGTGGCTGTGGGTGTTGTGCCGGTGAGATGGCAGTAACTGCTAGCGAGGGCGTTCTTGCGCTTGATAACGCCCACCTGATTAATACTACGTTTCAGGTTGAAGGTCTTGATTGTGCTGATTGCGCAGCTAAGGTAGAAAAAGCTGTTGGGCGTATTACTGGTGTTACTGACGCCCAGATGAATTTTGCGGCAGCAAAAATGAAAGTAAATTATGACAGTACTGTTATGGGCGTAGACGAGATTGTAAAGGTCATTACTGGTTTTGGCTATAAGGCGAAACTGGTTAAAGCAGTAAGCGATATGCCGGGATATCATAAAACAGTTCTGAGATTATCAGGTCTTGATTGTGCCGATTGCGCGGCAAAACTGGAAAAGCGGGTTGCCGCGATGGCCGGTGTGCAGGCCGTGTCTGTAAATTTTGGTGCCGGCAAAATGACGGTAGAGCATACCATTACTGACAAAGAAATCATAGAAACTGTGCAGCAGGCCGGTTATCAAGCTGTCGCTGACATTACTGGAGGAAGCTTGGCCACTGAGAATCAGGGATGGTGGCGAAATCCGCGGATGTTGGCAACCATTCTCGCTGGTCTGTCACTGGCAAGTGCCCTTTTTCTTGAATGGACCGGGGCGAGTGAGCAGGTCTTGATACCTATTTATGTTCTCACTATGATAGTCGGCGGTTATCATGTCGCCAAAAGTGGTTTATACGGACTTAAAAGTATGACCCTTGACACCAATTTTCTGATGGTTATCGCTGTAGTCGGTGCTGCAGCTATTGGGGAGTGGAGTGAAGGAGCAACAGTGGTTTTTCTTTTTTCGTTAGGTAATGCCTTACAAGCGTATACTATGGATAAAACCCGTAGTTCTATCCGGGCTTTGATGGAACTGGCTCCGCCGGAAGCACTTGTAAGGCGAAACGGTGAAGAGTTGCGTCTGCGAGTGGAAGAAATTGTTGTTGGTGACATAATGATTGTCAAGCCTGGTGAACGGCTTGCTATGGATGGAATGGTTGCAAGTGGCAGCTCAACTATCAACCAGGCTGCCATTACCGGAGAATCGATGCCTGTGGAAAAACAGGCCGGTGATAGCGTATATGCCGGTACTGTCAATGAACAGGGCGCTTTGGAAATTATAGTGACTAAACTGGCAGAAGACTCTACACTGGCTAAAATCATGCATATGGTAGAAGAGGCGCAGGCTGAAAAAGCACCGATGCAGCAATTTGTTGATGTCTTTGCCAGATACTATACCCCGGCAGTTATCCTGGCCGCTGTGGGATTAACCATCATTCCGCCCCTGTTCTTCAATGAACCATTTGATCTGTGGTTTTACCGGGCGCTGGTACTTCTTGTAATCTCCTGTCCCTGTGCGCTGGTTATCTCAACGCCGGTGTCGATAGTTTCGGCGATTGGTAATGCTTCACGCCATGGTGTACTAATTAAAGGTGGCGCTTATCTTGAGCAGATGGGAAAAATCCGCGCAGTTGCCTTTGACAAGACTGGAACCTTAACAGTTGGTAAACCAATGGTGACTGATATTATTAAGCTAACAGAGCAGATGGATAACCAGGAGATACTGATTATTGCCGCTGCAGTGGAAAAATGGTCAGAACACCCGTTGGCTGAGGCCATTGTAGCCCGTACAGGTAATCAGGGTTTACCGCCAGTGACTAACTTTAAAGCGCTTGTTGGCCGGGGGGCGCAGGCCGATCTGGATGGACGCACTATTTATGTGGGTAATCAAAGACTTTTTGAGGAATTAGGATGTGCACCTGCCTCATATGAAAATAGCTTGTTATTACTTGAGAAGCAAGGAAAAACAGTTATGCTTGTGGGTACTGGTACAGAAATATATGGTGTCATTGCTGTCGCCGATACCCTGCGTGATAACAGTACTGAAGCGGTAGCAACGATCAAGTCGGCCGGGGTAGAGCATGTTGTCATGTTGACAGGTGATAATCGCCGGGTAGCACAAGCTGTTGCTGACAAGCTGGGTCTTGATGCCTTCTACAGCGAGTTGCTGCCGGCGGATAAGGCAACAACCCTTAAACAGTTAGCCACCAAATATGGCAGTGTAGCTATGGTCGGTGACGGAGTAAATGATGCGCCTGCACTGGCAACTGCCGACGTGGGGATTGCTATGGGGGTTGCCGGTTCAGATACTGCCTTGGAAACAGCCGATATTGCTCTTATGTCTGACGATTTGAGTAAGCTGGCCTATGTGATGAAGCTCAGCCGTAAAACAGTAGCCATAATTAAGCAAAACATTACTTTTTCATTGGTTGTTAAACTGTTGTTTGTACTTGGAACCTTTGTTGGTTTTGTCAATCTTTGGCTGGCTGTTCTGGCTGATACCGGTGCTGCGCTGTTGGTGACCTTAAATGGGATGCGGCTGGTACGTGAAATTAAATAGGAAGTTCAGATTAATTAGTAATTATGGAATCTTTTCACAATAACATATTGCAGTGTTTTCCAGAATACGTTATAATTTTAACAAATACCGATCTGAAGGTCGGCAGTTAACTATTAGTATAAGAGCAAAATCTGAATAATTAAAACATATCCACGAAGGGTAACAGAACAATGAAATTGTCCTGCTCTTCGTGGTTTTTTATTTTCAGGGAGGATGGAATACAGGAATATTGCACTAAGTTTTTTTCCACACAAACAAATTTAGGATAGAGGAGAGAAATAGTATGCTGGAACAACGTATTGAAACTTATTGGGATGGGCGTGCTGACAGTTATAATGCCCATATTCAGAAAGAAATGGTCTGTCAGAAAAAGCAGGCCTGGGAGTCACTATTACATAAATACGCAGGAGAGCAAGAAAATCTCCAGGTATTAGATGTGGGAACAGGTCCAGGATTTTTTGCCATTTTACTGGCCGGTCTCAACTATTCGGTTACCGCCATAGATAAATGTGAGGAAATGTTAAAGCAAGCCAGACAAAATGCAGACGATGCCGGGAAAAATATTCGCTTTTTGAAGGCTGATGCTCATGCCATAGATCTGCCGAACGAAAGCCTGGACTTAATTGTCTCCAGAAATGTAACCTGGCTGCTGCCTAATCCGTTGGAGGTTTATCAAGAATGGTACCGGTTGTTAAAACCGTCAGGAAAAGTCTTAGTTTTTGACGCGAATTGGCACTTGTATCTGAGTGACCCGGAGCTTGAGCGCGAGCATGATAAATACCTGCAGTTGGCGATAGAAAAAGGGCATAAGCAGAATACTTCGCCGGAACAGCAGGAAGAAAATGCAGCTATCGCTCGCAAATTACCCTTAACCTACGAAAAACGTCCGCAGTGGGATAGACAAGCCTTTCGTCAGTGCGGCTTTCAACAAGTGGCGGTGCAGGAAAATATTAGTGAATTGGTTCATGATGAAATAGAGCAGCTCCTGTATACGACAACGCCGATGTTTGCCATTTGTGCTTCCAAATGAAATTATTTCAGGGTGTAGGCGGGTTATTTCTCAATTGGATTGGGCTACTGCCTAAACCAATAAGCTGCAACTTCAGTAATGGATACTATAAATTGGAGGAGAGAGTATGATTCAGGAAGACAAGCTTTATGATGTATGGTGGCAGAATCGGGACGAGGGTGAGCAACAAATGGAAGAGCGACATAAACGAGGTTGGCAAGAGGTTATCAATTTAATTCAGGAACAGGATCTTTCTAATAAGGCTATACTTGATTTCGGTTGCAATCAAGGTGGTTTCTTACGACATTTGTATCAGGATAAGCCATTTAAGGAGGGCCTGGGCATTGATCTTGCTCAGCAGTCGATTGATGTTGCCATTTCCCGCAAAGGTGATTTACCGCTCACCTATGTAGCAACCACTACCCCTGAGCAGTTTGCCAACAGGTTTGATGTGGCTATTAGTCAGGCAGTTATTTATTTAATCAAAGATTTGAAAAACCATGCATGGAAGGTTAAGCAGATGTTAAAACCAGGTGGAGTTTATTATGCCACCTATACTGATTTGAATGATAATCCAAGTCTACAGCATTTTACCGAGTGGATTAATCAAAACAGTCTGGTAGAGTCTAATGCGCATACGTTGGACTTTATTGCGGAGACCTTTGCAGCAGAAGGATTCCAAGTGGAAATTCAGCGACGGAACCCCCGGGGCTTTATTGATATTTCCCGTACAGAGGATGGTTTTTTGCGTATTGCCGACAGATTGAAGGCTAGTTATGAACAGGCGTACATTTTCCGGTTTGTTCTGGCGGATGAGTAACTGTAAATATGAATCTGACATTGGCCTTAGCAGATGTTCTTGTCATGTGGAAAATCGCATTGCCGGCCATGTTTCTGGGGTGCTATTGTGGTGTTGTGTTGAGAAGCGGTAAGTTTTTTGCTTTTTTTAGCAAAGCACTACGACCGATGACATCACTGGGAAAATTGCCAGAGGCAATGGGTCCGTTTTTTATTTTATGTCTCCTAAATCGCTATGCAGCAAACGCCATGCTAGCCGAATTTGGGAAGAGTGGTGCTGTAACAAAAAGCACTCTGATGGCAGTATATTTGATGGGGTCGTTGCCGACAGGCATCTATTTTACCATATTCTACTTTAGTCCGCCTTTGATTGTCGGGGTGGGGTGGGAGCTGGGTACGTTATTTATTGCCATCAACATTGGCATGAGTACTTTTGTTACTATTATTGGCTTTATCTGGAACAGGCTTCGTACTTCTTCGGATAAGGTAATTCAGACGAAGGATCTGCAGGAAAGCTGCTGTACACAAGCTGACAAGACCGATTTGATCGCGGCAGCCAGGAAGGCCTTTAAACAGTTTTGGGACATTGCCATTGTCTTTATGCCGATTACGTTTGCTTTTGCTGTTTTGATGCATACAGACTTTATCAAGGATGTGATTGCCGGGCTTGATCCTTTTTTGCGCTGGTTTAATCTTACTGCAGCCGGGGTATTAGTCATTATTGCCGGTATTCCTACCCTGATAGCGGCGATTGGTGTTGCCGGGACACTGCTGCAAAGCGGGGCTCTGGCTCCTCAGGATGTTATCTTTGTGCTGCTATTGGCCTCGTTTTTTCATAATATCTACGATGGCCTATCACGTGTATTGCCAACGAATCTTTCGATTTTTGGTGCGAAGACAGGGGTTGCTGTCACTGCCGTGGGAACAGGTCTATACTTGTCGATAGTGGCAGCAGGAGCCAGTATTGCACTGTATACGAGGGCTAACTAAATAAAAATGACAGCAGAAGCTGTCCTGAAAAAACCATGAAGGTATTGTCTTATGAAGAGACTTTATTTTCTATGGTTTTTTCTTTTTGGGTGGCTGAAACTGATTTAATAATAAGTTAGGGTGTGAGAACCGGATGTGGTTTTTTTTACGAATGTTTTCTTTACTGAAGGGGGGTTACCGGCATGTTGCCGGTAAAACATTTTTGGGAATTGTCATTACTGCTATTTATGTAGCACAGGCTTTTGCTGTGGCAAAGGGGCTTAATAGTATTTTTCTCAATAAAAGCCTGCAGGGCCTGGGAGCCATCCTGCTATTCATTAGTTTGTTGGTAGCTATTCGCGGCCTATTGCATTGGCTAGATGAAATTTACGCTAAAAGAATTGCCTTTTTAGTCAAAAGCAAGCTTAGAGAGCGGCTGTTTGAGCATATTCTGCACCTGGGACCCGCTTATCAGCAGAGCTACCGGAGCGGTGGCCTGCAGGCGGTGCTTACCGAAGGTGTAGAGTCACTGGAACCGTTTCTTACTTCCTATATTCCGCAACTCCTTATTGCTTTGTTTGGCTCTGGTCTGATTGCCGTTTATATCTGGCATTTGGACTGGCTGGTAGGGGTGGTTGCCTTGAGCGGGGTATTGATCGCTGCTTTTTTTCCGATGCTGATGAGCCCGTTTGTGGGGAAAATCCTGCTGGATTACTGGCGTTCTTATGCCCGGCTTAATGCCCAGTATATTGACGCTATGCAGGGGTTACCAACCTTGAAGGTGTTTAATGCCAGTCAAAGAAAAGCACTGGATTTGGACGAGGAGGGCTGGCGGCATTACCGCCATTCTATGCAGGGACTGGGGACGGCATTGTTTGACAGTGCTATGGTTAAATGGGCCGGCGCTGCAGGTACAACCCTGGCCACCGGGGTAGGAGCCTGGCGGGTGGCTTCCGGCATATTACCATTAGCTGATTTGTTTGTTATCCTATTTTTGACAATCGAGTGTTTTCGGCCGCTCAATGACTTAGTTATGTTCTGGCATCGCAGCTTTTTGGGTCTTGCTGCAGGCCGGGAGATTTTTGCCGTACTGGATTCTGCGGTAACGGTGAAAAACCCATTAACTGCTGTTACCAAGACCCTGTCAGCTCAACCATCAATTGAGTTTAAGAATATCACGTTTTCCTATGAGACCGGCAAGCGGCCCGCGCTGAAAGATGTCTCTTTCAGGATCAATCCCGGGGAAACTGTAGCTGTGGTTGGCAAGTCGGGTTCCGGTAAGTCTACACTGGTTAACTTGTTATTACGCTTTTTTGATCCGCAGCAAGGCAGTGTGGTACTTGATGGCCGTAATGTCAGAGAGTATTCGCTGGCTGAGCTGCGTAGCCAGATTGCCGTAGTTTTTCAGGATACCTATCTTTTCTACGGCACAGTAGCCGATAATCTGCGGATTGCCAAGCCTGATGCCACTGAAGAAGAGCTGGCCCGGGCCTCCCAATTGGCACAGTCCCATGGTTTTATCACAGAGCTGCCTGCTGGATATCAGACTCAAATTGGGGAGCGGGGGATACGGCTTTCGGGTGGGCAAAAGCAACGGCTGTCTCTGGCGCGGGCCATACTGAAAGATGCGCCGGTACTGGTGCTGGATGAAGCGACTTCTAATGTGGACGGTGTTAGTGAAGAACTCATTCAGCAAGCATTAGAGGGTTTGACAAGCCAGCGTACTACGCTGATTATTGCTCACCGGTTATCCACTATTCAGGGAGCAGACAGGATTGTTGTGTTAGATGACTGTGAAGTCAGGGAAGCAGGCACCCATCAACAATTACTGTCAGCCGGAGATATTTATGTACAGTTGGTTAGAGCCCAGCATGCCTAAAGGAGGAGTTTGCGTTGTCTATTTTACTGGAAAAAATGAATTTGACAGGCTGTGTCAGGCTTATGCCATATTTAAGGCCTTATCGCATTGGGTTGGCGTTATCGGTGTTATGCGGGATATCACATCACCTGCTGGCTATTGCCGGGTCATCGCTGGCAGCATACCTGGTAGGTTTGGCAGCTGCAGGCCAGGGGACAGAAGAGATTAGTGGGCTGTTGCCGGTACTGGCTGTTGTGGTCACTGTGCGTGTCATCATGCACTTTGCCGATATGTGGGTAGCTCACGATGTTGCCTTTAAAATATTGAAAGACTTTCGCGGTCAGCTATACCGGGCGGTGGAAAAAGTAACCCCAGCCTACCTTCTGAATATGCGTTCAGGCGATCTTGCTTCAACACTGATGTCGGACACCGAGGTTCTGGAATGGTTTTTTGCCCATACAGCAGGCACATTTTTAGTGGCAGTAGTAGCAGCCACCGTGACACTTGTCGCGATGGGCTGGATTCACTGGCTACTGCCGTTAGTGGTTATTCCCTGGATGCTCTTGTTGTTCAGTGTGCCACTGTGGCTGCGAAAAAAGGCTGACAGACAAGGGCAGGATGTACGGACCAGAATGGCTGGAATCACTGCAGAAGTTGTAGATGGCGTGCAGGGGTTGCGAGAAATCGTTTCCTATAATTTTGCCGGAGGCTTTCTGCAAAGATTAAGACGTCAGTCTGAGGGACTGGATCAAAGTCTGATGGCTTATGGAAAAAGGCTGGGATTAGAAGGTGCTTTGCTTAATACCTTTACAGCTATGGCTATTATATCAGTACTCGGTACAGCCGCCTATCTGATTGTTGAGGGGCAGATGGCTTTTTACTGGCTGCCTGTGTCAGTCATTATGGCTGCAAATATTTTTGCCCCGGTACTGGAGCTAACTGGGATGGGGAGAAATTTTGGGCTCATCCTGGCGGCAGCTAACCGGGTATTTACCGTGTTGGAAGCCAAAGAGACAGTGCGGTTTATCAATGAGGGGAGTTTGACCGGTATTAGGGCAGCCAACATTCAGTTTGAACGGGTTTCCTTCACTTATGGCAGGGATTTGCCATATGTTTTGGATGGTGTAAATTTCTCAGTGGCTGATGGCGAATCGGTGGCCCTTATTGGACAATCCGGAGCAGGAAAAACAACCTGTCTTAACTTGTTGCAACGCTTCTGGGATGTGGAACGGGGCCAGATTACTGTCGGTGGGGTAGATCTGCGGGATATGTCGGTGGAGGACTTGCGTGGGTTGATTACTATTGTGCCACAGGATGTTTATTTATTTAATACCACTATGTTAGAAAATATCAAACTTGGTAAGCCAGAGGCTTCTTTGGAAGAAGTCTATGCTGCCGCCCGTGCCGCTTACATCCATGAGTTTATTGCCGGGTTGCCAGAAGGCTATGACACCAATGTCGGTGAACGGGGACTAAGAATGTCCGGGGGTCAGAAGCAGCGGGTAGCCATTGCGCGCGCCTTATTGACCGACGCCCCTATCCTGATTATGGATGAGGCGTTAGCCAGCCTGGATACCGAGAATGAAAGGCTGCTACAGGAATCTATCAAAAACCTGCGCCGGGGCAGGACTACACTTATCGTAGCCCACCGCCTCTCTACCTTCCGCGAGGCTGATAAGCTGATTGTTCTTGATCAGGGGAAGGTTGTACAAACAGGCCCGCACACAGTACTTATTAAACAACAAGGGTTTTATCGCGACTTTGTTTCTTCACAGGTTGCGGCAGGTTGATTAGGATAATATATTAGGAAAAATGTGAGAGAAAGTAGATGATTACAATGAATTGGAAACGGTCCTTAGAGAAACTATGCTTACTAGTACTAGTTTTTGTCGTAGCTATTACCGCTCTAACAGGCTGCTCACAGCAAACGGCAACGAAAAAGGATGAGCAAATACAGGTAACCGATCTTGCGGGGCGGGAAGTAAAGATCAAAGCTCCTGCCAATAAGGTAGTACTACAGTGGAGCGGCAGCGGCGGGGGATTTATTACCATGTTGGCTCTGGCGGGAAAAGATGCCCCACAAAAGATTGCTGGCTGGGACTATGGTTTAAGAAACTTTCGGTTTGACATGTGGAAAAAGTATTCTGAAGCCATGCCGGAGCTAGAAAAAATTCCGGATGTTGGGAATATTGATCAGGATAGCTTTAGTGTAGAGAAGGTCATTAGCTTAAAGCCGGACGTGCTTGTTCTGCCTTTAGGTTTAGTAAAACAATCCCAGGATATTGTGAAGAAGCTGGAGACTGCGGGAATACCAACTGTATTTATTGATTACCACACTGAAAGTATCGAGAATCATACCAAAAGTATTTTGTTAATGGGGAAAATTCTTGGAAAAGAGCAGCAGGCGCAGGAACTTGCCACCTATCACCAGGAGCAGGTTAATAAAATTTATTCGCGTTTAAAGGCTATAAATAAACCTAAACCCAAAGTTTATGTGGAGGTTGGGTCAGAAGGGCCGGCTACCTATGGTAATACTTACGGTAACTCAATGTGGGGGGCCTTAGTGGAGCAATGCGGTGGTGTCAATATAACCAAAGATAAATTTGAAAAGTGGGGTCAAATCAATCCTGAGTTTTTACTGAAGGCTAATCCGGATATTATCATTATTACCGGCTCATATTGGCCGAAGAAGCCGGAATCAATGCGTTTGGGATTTATGTCCGACACTGTAGAATCGCAAAAGCTGCTTGAGGCTTTTACCAAACGCACAGGTTGGTCAGAGCTTAACGCTGTTAAGAATAAGCAAGTGAGTTCTATCCACCATGGTATTTCCCGTGAGGTCTATGACTTGGTGGTTATTCAATATCTAGCCAAAAGGTTTTACCCGGAAGAGTTCAAGGATGTAGACCCGCTTGCAAGCTTCCAGGAATTCCACAAGAAGTTTCTGCCTGTTGAATTAAGCGGTATCTGGATGATGGAGTTGCAGAATTAAGCCAAGGAGAATAGGTATGGAATTAGTAAAAGACCGAGTAGTATATCATAGTATTATTGCCCGGAAATGCTCCTATTTGCTGTTGGTTGCAGTGGTATGTATGGTGAGCTTGCTTGTGGATGTGTTAGTGGGGCCGGCTTGGTTATCCATATCAGATGTAGTTATGGCAATTCTTGGGGCAGGTTCGGTTGAACCGACAACCGAGATTATTGTCTGGACCTTGCGACTGCCAACGGCCTTGATGGCTGTTGCTGTTGGGGCAACACTTGGTATCGCCGGGGCTGAGATGCAGACTATCCTGGACAATCCGCTGGCTAGTCCTTACACCCTGGGAATATCGGCAGGTGCAGGCTTTGGTGCGGCCTTAGCCATTGTCGTGGGGGCAGGTACACTGCCAATATCTGAGGATTATCTTGTGCCTATCAATGCTTTTGTTTTTGCGCTGTTAACCTGTTTGTTAATTTACTTCATTGGCCGGGCAAGGGCGATAACAGCCGAAACTATGGTATTGGCCGGGATTGGTCTGTTGTTTCTCTTTCATGCCTTGTTGGCTTTACTCCAATATATGGCCTCGGCCGAAGCCCTGCAGGCTATTGTATTTTGGCTGTTTGGCAGCTTGATGAAGGCAACCTGGCCTAAGGTGGGGTTAGTTGCGGCAGTTCTGGTGATTGCTCTTCCCGTGCTTGCCAAAGATGCCTGGCAACTTACTGCCTTGAAGCTGGGTGATGAGAAAGCCAAAAGCCTGGGGATAAATGTTGAACAGCTGCGGTTAAAAACCTTTGTACTTATTTCACTATTGACTGCATCGGCAGTATGTTTCGTAGGTACAATCGGGTTTATTGGTTTGGTTGGTCCGCATATTGCCAGAATGCTGGTAGGTGAGGATCAGCGATTCTTTTTGCCGCTATCGGCTCTGGGGGGAGCCTTATTGCTTTCCGTTGCTTCGATTGGCAGTAAAATGATTATTCCGGGTGTAATTTTCCCAATCGGGATCGTTACATCGCTGATTGGTGTACCTTTCTTCTTTTCGCTTATTCTAACGCAGAAAAGAGGGTATTGGTAATGCTGGAAATAAGTAATTTATCGTTTGCTTATGGCTCGCAATCAATATTAAAGAATATTAATCTTACTTTCCGCCGGGGAAAGATGACGGCTGTTATTGGCCCTAACGCTACAGGCAAGTCTACCCTGCTTAAATGCATCTGCGGCATCCTGCGGGGACAGGGGGATATTTTGATAGATGGTAAGAATTTAAACCTTCTTAAACCACAGGACAGTGCGAATCAAATTAGTTATCTCTCTCAAGAGGGGTGTGGCAAAGCTGTTTTGAGTGTTTTTGAGGTTGTCCTTTTGGGAAGGGTACACTCTTTATCACTGACAGTCAATGATATCGAAGTGAATTATGTTTTAAAGATTCTCAGGCAATTAGGCATCGAAGAATTAGCTGCCAGGAATATTTGTGAGTTAAGCGGCGGTCAAAGGCAAATGGTGTTTATTGCGCAGGCATTGGTAAGAGAACCTAGCATCTTACTCTTAGATGAACCGACAAACAGTTTGGATTTGCATCGGGAGCTGGAAATGCTGGAGCTAATCAAGGAACTGACAATCACCAGAAATCTGACGACTGTTGTTACCCTGCATCAACTTGATATGGCAGCCCGTTATGCCGATGAAATTGTTGTATTGTCTGAAGGTGAGGTGTATGCAGCCGGGCAGCCTGCAGCAGTATTGACTCCGGTTATGCTCCGGACAGTGTATCAGGTAAATGCCGCTGTTCAGCAGGCCAGTGATGGCGTTCCTCATGTTATGGCAATGAGTTCGATAAAATAGAGGAGAGAAAGATTGATGACTTTCCCAGTCTAATTACTACGAAATAAAGGAGCGATAAGTATGTTGGAAAATCGCATTGAGAAGTATTGGGATAAACGGGCTGACAGTTATAATGAACTTGTTCAGAAGGAAATGGCGGGCGGAAAAAAAGAAGCATGGGAGTCGCTGCTGCTTAAATATACGGGGACAGGCGAAAATCTTCAAGTATTGGATGTGGGGACCGGGCCGGGTTTTTTTGCCATATTGTTAGCTGGTCTGGGTTATTCGGTTACAGCAATAGACAAGTGTGAAGATATGCTGAAGCGAGCCCGGCAAAATGCAATGTCAGTTGGGAAAAATATTCGATTTTTAAAAGCAGATGCCCATGCTGTTGATTTACGTACAGGGAGTATTGACTTGATCGTATCAAGGAATGTAACCTGGCTTTTACCCAATCCGTTAGAGGTATACCAGGAATGGTACCGGCTCTTAAAACCAACGGGAAAAGTTCTGGTTTTTGACGCCAATTGGCATTTGCGTATTAGCGATCCGGAATTACAGCAACAGTGTGATAAATATCGCCAGCTTGCCATTGAAAAAGGTTATCAAGACCAATTTACGCCAGAGCAGCGGGCAGAAAGTGATGCGATTGCCAGGCAGTTACCTTTATCTTATGAGAAACGTCCGGTATGGGACCTACAAGCTTTTCAGCAATGCGGTTTTCAACAGATTGAGATCCAGGAGAATATTAGTTGTTTAGTTGATGATGAAATACAACAAATTCTCTATTATCCAACACCTATGTTTGCTATCTGTGCTTCTAAATGATAAAAGAAAGTCTGTAGTTGAGCTGAACAGGGTAGCCCCCATTTTGGTGCTGGCTGGATTAGGGCCGCGATTAATAAGGCAAGCCAATAATCCCTTATGTACCATTAATTTACATTAGGCCTAAAGAAAGAATATAATTCAATAAAAAAGTTAATATTTATACAATTTTTTCGAACTATATTGCATCCTAATAACGAGTACGTTATAATATGT
>NZ_DATMXX010000326.1:0-31822 GCF_035561255.1 Sporomusa sp.
TGTCAAAGCCGCGCCGATCGTTGCTGCCATCCCGGCAATCTCATCTTCCATTTGAATAAAAGTACCCCCGACCTGCGGCAAACGTTTCGCCAATAGCTCAGCAACCTCAGTGGACGGTGTTATGGGATAGCCGGCGAAAAATCTGGCGCCGGCGGCAAGTGCGCCGGCGGCACACGCATGATTCCCCTGCATAAGTACTGCTTTTGCCATGAATATATTCCTCCGTTCGTTTACGTTTAATTACTTATCTGCAGTCACATAGATGGCATAATCAGGACACCGTAGTTCACATTGCCCGCAAGCTACGCAATCATCTGCCTTGGCAACCTCAATCTTAGCAAATTCATCAAGTGTTAGGACTTTTTTTGGACAGAACTCTACACAGATGCCGCATCCTTTGCAAACCCTGGTGTTGGTTTTAAGCATTCTTATTCCCCCTCTGATTGTTTTTTGAAGATTACGGTCCAACGAACTAATGAATCTTTAGTAGCAACCGGTTTTTCGGGTCAAACTCTAAGGCTGCCGCTTCTCCGGCTATAGTGATTCCATCCCTGGATGACAGTTCCTCAGCAACTACTTCCGATACCAGACATTCTGTCAAATACAACGTGTTGGGAATAACTACGATCCGCAATTTCTCTGGCGGAATGCTGCTCAGGCTATACTGCACCGCTTCCATAAGTTTTTGGTCATCTTCATAATACAGGGGAATTGCGGCCCGTATCACAAACGTACTTGTCAGGCAATTAAGATAAGTTGCCTGCCGGTCCATCTTGTCAACAAGTCTTTGCGTAACAAAGTCTGCCAACCCGATTCCAGTTGCGTTGCCATGGGATTCCTCGGATAAATCCAGCACAACAATCCGTTTTACAGCCGGACGTAAAGGCTCGGAAACCCCCTGAATGCGCGTCCGGCCGATAATATTCGTGTCAATACCTGTACCACTAAAATTCTTACCCATTTCGCCGATGATCAACACATCGATGTCATCGATAGGAAGCGACGGCATCAACGACTTAGAATATAACAATAACTGACTTTCCTCCCGGATAAATTCTGCTTTTGTTACACCCTTAATGAGCGCGGTTTCCTCATATGCATTCTCTATTATTGCAAGGCCTCCGAGAATAGGGAGCTTCTCCAAAATAACCTCGCCAATTTCAATGAGCAGCCGGGGCAGTTCTTCACTGCCAAATCCGTGAAACTGTTGAGCCCCCTGAGGTCCTCCCAGCCCCACAACCAGCTTCTTAACCAGACCGCTCTCGACCTTACCTTTGAACGAGGTATGGGTTTTCACCCGGTTAACCACTAAAATTCCGTCTAAACAGAGTGCAGACTTTACTATGAAAGTAGGGATACCTTCCCGGGTATGTCCGATGATCTCGCTCTCAGCACAAGTGATGACCTTGGCACCAATCGCTTCTGACGTAAGCCCGAGACTGTCCAACACTTCCTTTTGCCCAACTTCGGTGCCGCCACCGTGGCTGCCCATAGCAGCCAGCAGAAAAGGCTCACCCCCATGCTGCTTAATATATTGAGCAACATGCTGAAGTATTGTTACGATATTCTGGATACCACGGCTCCCTACCGTAATACCTATTCGTTTTCCGACCAACTGTTTGATTAGCTTTAGCCCCTCAAGTTCTTCAAGAACAGCACCGGGTATATCATCAACAAGCGGTCTGGAAAAGGTCTGCCGAATTTTAACCAGCTTGGGAAAAGCCATAAGTCGTCCTCCCCCTCATCTTTTTCTGAATTCATTACCTTATAGTAAGCCAATCCATTGCCACCAGGTAAACGCAGTTACAATCCACAAGCCCCAAATGATCAGGCCTAGCACTATTGAGGACTTAAGCTGCTCCGTTACTGTGTAGTAACCAGCGCCAAACATAATGATGTTCCCCATGGTATTGAAAGGAAGGAACAGGGCATAAGCCATCATAATTGCCAACGGCATAACAAAGGCAACAATATCAAAACCAAGGGTTTTTGCCAAACCAATGTAGATGGGTATCATAACCCCGGTCATGGCTGTCGTTGTCGACCAGATGACATGGCTAAATATACTAAAACCAATCAAGATGATCAGCAGCGGCATCAGAGCCACACTTTTCAGTCCGAGTGCCCCCAGTATCGCCTTAATAATCCACTCGAAAGCCTTAGTTTTCATTAAAGCATCGCTTAATGTCAACACACCGCCAAAGTAGACGAAAAGTTCCCACGGCAGTGACTTTTCTGTCTCTTTCCAGTCAAGGACTCCGATACGGGGCGTAAAAATCAACATTGAAACAAAAAAGGCAACCATAGTGGAGTTAAACTTATGGAGCGCATCGGTTGACCAAAGAACAAGGGCTAGAACAAAGTACAGAATTGCTCTTTTTTCCCGGCCAGACATCGGCCCCATGGAAAGGAGTTCCTTTTTTATATAATCAACCCCGCCAGGCAGGGCCTTTACTTCTGACGGATACATCTTGAGCAGCAGCCAGCCGGTAATTGCCAGGATGAGAATGTTGGTAGGAAGCGCCGCCAGCGCCCAGTAACTCCACGTTGTGTAGATCGATGCCCCTGCTGCTGCTGCGATCATGCCGATTGCTACCGGGTTAGGGATAGTTCCGGTTAGAAAAGCAGAACCAGTTATATTGGATGTAAAGGTACTGGCTAACATCAGGGCCTTGCCGAAGTTACTCTGGCCTGGTTTGGCTTTATAGGCTTCTGCTATCCCTTCCACGATAGGCAGCATCGCGGCAGTCCGCGCCGTGTTAGACGGTGTCAGGGGAGCGATTATAAAGTTAGCCAGCATAGAAGCATAGATAGCACCAGCTGGAGTCCGCCCCAGCACCCTCATCATCTGAAGAGCCAGCCTTTTGGCTACTCCGGATTTGGTCATGGCTATAGAAAGCACAAAGCCGGTAACCAATAACCACAGGGAGGCCGATGCGAAACCACCTACAGCAAAGTCGGCGCTTCTAATTAACTGCCCGACTTTATCGACCTTGCCTTCAGGATTTCCTACCCAGAAATATAAGAGCGTCACTACGAAAAACGTGCTTACGGCGAAGTTGATTCCAATAGTTATCCATGCAACTACAGCTCCACCAAAAATCGCCAACAATTTGTGTTGGGTTAGGGTCATAGTCACGGGAGTAGGCATAGCCCATATTGCCAGTCCCACGAAAATTGCCGCAATAAGCCCATATCTTCTACCCCATTCTTCAATAGCACTTGTATTGGTTTTGGCATTGGTGCCAACATTTAAATTTGGGTTTGCCACATCGTTCACTCCTCTCTATGAATCAAATAGCTTGCCTGGATTTAATACACCGTGCTGGTCAACAACCTTTTTAAGTTTTTGCCCTACGGCAAAACCAGTTTCGCCTGTTTCCCATTTCAAGAATGGCGCTTTCATATAACCGATACCGTGTTCACCTGACAGAGTGCCGCCAAGGTCAAGTGCTGCTTTAAAGAGTTCCTCTACCGCTAGCTCTACCCGTTCCATTTCTTCGTGGTTGTGCTTATTGCTTAAAATATTGGGATGGAGATTCCCATCACCGGCATGGCCAAAGATAACCATCTTTAAGTCATACTTTTTGGCGATGTCGCGCAGACGGCGAACCATGGCCGGAATTTGGCTGCGGGGAACAGTGGCGTCTTCTGAGATTTTAGTAGGGTTGATCTTACCGCAGGCTGGCGAAATAGCCTTGCGGGCACGCCACAGCTTATCAATATCTTCCGGTGTAGACGCTGCCTGTATCTCAGTTGCACCGCATTTTCTACATACTTTCATAACATGTTCTGCCTGTTTAGCTATTGAAGCTGCACTCCCATCAACCTCAATCAGGAGGATAGCTTCTGCACTCACCGGCAGTCCAACTTTAAGGAAGTCCTCTACCGCGCGAATGGTCTGGTTATCCATAATCTCCAGCGTAGTAGGGATCGTCCCGGAAGCAATCATGTCACTGACAGTGCGGGCTGCGTCATCCAAACTGTTAAAGATGGCAAGCAGCGTTTGTTTGGCGCTCGGTTTGTCGACTAGTCGCAAATAGGCCTTCGTGACAATTCCCAGGGTGCCTTCTGAACCGACAAGGAGCATCCCCCAGTCGGGACCAGCCATCTCACTGTCAAACTTGTTGCCCAGTTCTACTACGTTACCGTCTGGTAAGACGACTTCCAACCCTAACACATAGTCCCGGGTAATGCCATACTTTACGCCGCGGGGGCCACCGGCGCATTCGGCGATATTCCCGCCCATGGTTGATGTTTTGGCGCTAGCCGGGTCAGGCGGATAGAAGAGTCCTGCCTGGTTTACGGCGTTAACAAAGTCTTCGGTAATGACCCCGGTCTCGACTACGGCTACCCGGTTTGCTGTATCGATTTCAATAATCTTGTTGAGACGAGTTAAGACGAGGCTTATTCCACCTTTTACAGGAACTGAGCCACCGGATAAGCCTGTGGCCGCGCCCCTGGCGGTTACCGGAATATTATATTTGCCGGCTAATTTAACAATCTCAACCACTTCGGCTACGCTGCCGGGTTTAACGACCACATCGGGCGGAAAATCCCGGAAGGTGGCATCAAAGGAATAACAGATCCGGTCTTCTAACTGGTCCATAACATACGCTGGACCCACGAGCCGTTTTAATTCAGCGATCATTTGCTGTTCCAATTTCTCTCCACCCCCTATTCCAGGCCGTAGGCCTTGGCAATGATTTCGGCCGTATGCAAGACCCGCATGCGGCTATCTCTTTGTCCTAGTCCATCCGTAATATGCATCCGGCAGGCCGAACAGCCGGTTGCCAGTATATTGGCACCTGTTTTCTCAGCGTTATCAAGCTTCCAGTCATTAATGGTCCGGGAGATGTCATAATAGGCCATGCTGAATGTGCCGCCTGCGCCGCAGCATTTGGCCGCGTCTTTCATTTCGGCAAATTCTACTCCCGGAATGGCTTTTAATATCTGTCTGGGCTCTTTGGATACGCCCATGCCCCTGACAAGATGACAGGGATCGTGGTAAGTAATCTTAGCTCTTACTTCCTGCAGGTCTTGCTTGATTCCCATGTCAACAACGAACTGGGTAATATCTTTGACTGTCTTGGCTAGCGCTTCCCACGACCGTTTTACTTTTGGATCTTCAATGATTGAACCGTATTCGTGCTTTAAGGCCGCCCCGCAAGAGGCACAACCGGTGATAATGGCGTCATAATTGCCAGCAGCCAGTACTTTGACGTTTTCTTCCGCCAAATAGCGCCCTACCTGGTAGTCGCCGGAGGTAAAGGCCGGTGTCCCGCAGCAGCTTTGTTTTGCCGGAATGATTACTTCTGCATCGTAAGCCTTAAGTATCTTAACGATGGCTTCCCCGGCTTCCGGGTAGACGTAGTTAAGCATACAACCTGTATAAAACGCGACCCTTGCTTTGGGCGAAGCCACCCGGTTAGTCTCAGGTAAGCGGGTTCTCAGCGGCGATGTGGATAACGGGGGAATAACTCTCCGCTGACTGAGTCCGGCGCTGGGCATAGGAATTCGCGCCAGCTTACCTCTGCCATCAGGCGCATTTCTAAAGACAACACCCTGAAATAACGCGCCCATTTTGAGGCCCAGGTCAAATAACTTGCGATAGGTAAGTCCGGTGAAAGCCAGTTTCTTAGCTACCGGCAGGCCGTTTTTAGCGGCTAAAGCACGCCTTGCGCTTAAAAAAAGCTCGTCTGTCCTCACACCGGACGGGCAGCCGGGTGCACAGGCTTTGCATAACAGGCACTTTGACATTCTGGCTTGAAGCTCAGGTGTTAGGCTTAACTTGCCTTCACTCACGGCTTCCAGCAGCTTAACTTTGCCCCTGGCCGTGGTGTTTTCGTTATCTGAGGCTTGAAATACCGGACAGACTGACCGGCACGTGCCGCAGCGAATACATTTGACTAGTTGTTTTTGCCACTCTGCGCAATTACTCTCCATTATTTTCACCCCCTGTAAGTCAGCGATTTAATATCCGTTTTGGATCAAAAGCCGCTTTGGCTCTCTGTTCAAGCTCTGCCAGGACGCCGCTCCCAAGCCTGCCCGTAAGGCGAGCATACTTTCCAGACGAGATTCCGCCCGCCTGGATAACTGCTTTGGTTACTTCATCGATGAAGCTGTCTTCGGGCTGGGCTGCGGCAAAAGCAACATTAAGCTTCCCTTCTGCCAATTGACCAAATAGACCGGCTTGAACGAGGCTGTTGTTGGCTATGGTATAAAATGCTTTGATAAACTCTTCCTGACGAGTAAATGCCATTTTGAATTCATCTGTCAGTACATACTTGTGTGAAGCACGATAGAGTATGCTCCACTTTATGGCTGTCTGCCCACTTCCGTCTGAAGCCTCCCTGATTGTGCCGCCATACTTCTTTAGCAGCGCGCTGGCACTTTGGCATTGCCCAGAGGCCTCTTCGTATACACCGTCAAACTCCATCATGACAAGTTGTCCTTGGGGGTCGGCTTCAAATACACGTTGTGCCATAGGGTCAACCCACAGCAAATAGGCGGGAATGACTCGGCTGTTTTTCAGATCTTTTACAAAAGCCAGCATTTCTTCTAACTTTGTAAATGTGGCTGCCATGTTCTTACGAGTCTCTGGTAGGGGAAGCAGTTTAAGTAAGAATTTTGCCGTAACACCGTAATCCGTATAAGGGGCATTAAAAAAGCGGGTAAAATCGTAACCGGTAACATTCTTTACTGTTTTTCCTCCCGCTTTTAGCACTTCGCCTGTAGGCAATACACTCTCCGAACCCATAAGGAAGTGCTTGGTGTACCCGTATTTTAGGCTTGATAAGTTAGAACAGCCCTGATAAAACAACTGTCCTACTGTTGTATCATGGTAAAATGGGGTATCGGCAGGGATAAACCGCAGACCTTGCTCAGCCAGCCTTTCAGCAAGATTGCCAAGTTTGACACCAGGGCCTACTGTCGCAACAAGGTTAGCGGCATCAATTTCGATGATTTTATCTAACTTCGACAGGTCGATAGTGACTCCATCATGGTTACCTTTCCGGTAGACATAGATCGGACGGCCAGTATCGGATGATGTCCGAAACACGTGCTGCAATTCCTCGATGGACTGAGGGGACACCGCTTGGCTCACGTGACTTCCTCCTTCAAAATCATTTCTACCACTATACTAGTTGCTTATCTGTCCACACGACATAAAATTACGACCAAGCGCAGGAATTGACTGACAAACCCTGTGAATCTGCCAACAAAAATTACAGGACTATTATTGGGCAAAAAAAAAAGCGCCCAACGGCGCTTTTGCGTAATTACACTTCTTTATATCTGTCAAGCCTTTTTACATCTAAAATAATAATTTGCTGGTCGCTAAAATCAAGGACTTTGTCTTTTTTCATGGAACTTAGCACCCGGCTTACGGTTTCACGGGTTGTTCCAACTAGATTGGCCAGGTCCTGACGGGTCATATCAACATCAATCTGAATGCCTCCGGCAACCGGCCGGCCATATTGCTGGGACAGCCGGATAAGAATTTGTGCTGTACGCGAAAAGGTATCTGACAGTGCCAGGGTTTTTATCTTCATTTGAGCGTGCAGCAGCTTCTTACTCATGACTCGGATGATATGAAGGCCGATACGGGCGTTTTCGGCTACCACATTTTCCAGGTCACTATTTTTTATAATACCAATAACCGAGTCTTCTAAAGCAACTGAAGTAGCTGGGTAAGGTCCGTGGTTAAAAAGGAGCACCTCGGCAAAAACCTCACCTGTCCCTAGAATATTGATAATGTGCTCTCTGCCATCTTGTGCTATCTTAACAATCTTCACCTTGCCGCTTTTAACATAGTGGAAGCCCTCACCCGGCTCACCCTCCATAAAGATAATCATGTTTTTTTTGTAACGCCGTTCAAGCGTAACATTGCTGATGGCGGCCAAATCAGCAGGGGCCAGCTCCTCAAAAATGGGCAAGTGTTTTAAATATTCGAATTCTACCATGCAAATCTCTCCTCCCCGGTACCCTGACATATATATGTAAAAGTCCAGCTCGTAGGCTGGACTAGTGTCACTTAGTATCAAATCTCAAATATCCTCTATTCATCAGGGCTGATCGCGCCTACCGGACACACGGCTGCACAAGCTCCGCAGTCAATACAAAGGCCAGGATCAATCACATATTGGGTATCACCATCAGAAATAGCCTCAACCGGGCAGACCGACGCACAGGCACCACATTTAATGCATTCAGAATTAATTTTATATGCCACTGTTTTTTTCCTCCTTAATCTACTCTGTCAAACTTAAGCTGACTAAACTTTTAAATATCAGGCTTGCCGGTAAGAAAATGATATGTTTTCTGAGATCATATTTGTAGTATCTGCAATTTCAATGGCTTTTAAGATACTGGCATTAAGGAAATTGTTGCTTACTACGATATAATTAAAAGTATTTTAGATAAAATTAGGAGAACCATTATGCGCAACTTCTACCGTATAGTATCAGTACTGCTCTTAACAGCAGCATTATCAGCCCCGGTGAATGCAGCATCCATCATTAACGGAGAATATTCCGCCCTGGAACCAAATGTTGATGATGATGTTAAGATTACCGCTTATGCTGACAGCCACTATGAGCGACTAACCGATTATGCTAATGGCTATTCACTGCTTATCCCGCAGGGGCTTACCGTAGACGCCGCACAATCCCCGATAGTCACAGTGCTGTATAACGCCACCTTGCAGATAGAGATTTATCATGATAATTTTACCGGTAAGCCGACTACTGCCACGGAGTATATAAGCTATAGCAATAAGTTCATTAATAATACCAGGGAGCATTCTTTACTTGTTGATGAAACATACCGGCAAAATGGTTTCACGATTCATCTTTTGAACTGGTCACGGCGGCCGCTGCAGCGGGTGCCTAATGACAAAAACTATTACTCCAGCATCGAAATTGCAAAAGATCAACATGAAGTTTATACAATTCTGCTTAAGTCCACGCAGCCAATTGACAATGCCAAAGAGATTGCTGCCAGTTTCATTTTGACTGAACGCCAGGGTATACCACGTTTCAATTTGCCTGCAATCCAAGACCACGCTCGCCGCAATACTGAAACGCAAGCTTTCTACGAAAAATTTTTCAGTGTGGAAAGCCCGCTCCGCTGGGGAATCTTTGAACCATCTGCTCCCCAGGTTTTCGAAAAGCTTGATCTGCTGGAAAGCCAGCTTAACTATACTTTTCCTATTCTGGTACGCTATCAGTCTTTTGATGAAAACCTGCCTATCCTGGCTCTTGAATCAGCCTATGAGCGCGGCCGGACAGTCGAATTGACGTTGCAGACCAGCCACTATTTTACCGACAACTCTAGTGTCATGTATGACATCCTAGACGGCAAATATGATGATTACTTTACGCTATATGCCGAACAGTTAAAGGCTTTCGGGCACCCGGTGCTTTTCCGCCTGAATAATGAAATGAACGGCGACTGGTGCTGGTATTCAGCTACCTATTATGGTAAAGATGCCGAATTGTACAAAGCTATGTGGCGATATATTCACACAATATTTAATGAGAACGGCGTTGAGAATGTATTATGGGTATGGAACCCACATGACTTATCCTTTCCCAATTTTAAGTGGAATCATTATCTCAGGTATTATCCTGGCGATGAGTATGTCGACATTATTGGTCTGACCGGTTATAACACCGGCACTTATTTCGCTGGCGAGAAGTGGCGCGAGTTCGCTAACATTTACCCAGACATCTATGCCGAGTATAACCGTCATTTTGCCAAGCCGTTTATGATTGCAGAGTTCGGCTCAAATTCAGTCGGTGGTGATAAAGCTGCCTGGCTGGCCAGGATGTTTGATCAGATTAATCAATTTGACAAAATAAAAATAGCGATTTGGTGGAACGGCATCGACTATGACGCTGCCGGCAGTCCTGGCCGCATTTATATCCTGGATGAAACAGATGAAACAACAGCGGCTTTTCGTCAGGGGTTAAAAAAATTCAGTGGAAAGTAATGCTTAATCTAAGATCCAGCGTTATCCTTTACCAGAAACTACCTTACTGTAGCTCTGCCCCCCAATGCCGCTTATTCATCTTGAGAATATATTCACGGCTGGCCTCGCCGTTAAGAGACTTATCGCGATACATTTGCCCATCGGCTTGTTTAAAAATCTCAATTACCGCTACCGGCCGCACACTGGATGCCCACCCAATCGACATCCCAACAGGAATATCCGGCAATTGGGCATTATACTTGGCAACCGAGTCCCTTAGGTTTAGCCCGGCTTCGTCGATTGTCTGGACAGCACTACCTGTTAGGATAATGCCGAATTCATCACCGCCAATCCGGGCTGCCACTGCATTAGCAGACACGGCTGACATAATAAGTTGAGCAGCTGCAATAATAAATGCATCCCCGGCATCATGGCCCCAAGTATCATTAACCATTTTGAGTCCATCTAAATCACAGACAATGATACCTGCCGGGTAGAGGCTTGCAGACTCAATCCGTTGTATTTCTTTCTCAAAATAGGCGCGATTATAGAGGCCGGTTAATTGATCGTGAAAACTCAGATACTCCAGATGGAGTTTAAGTCTGGTATTATCAATAGCAGAAGATGTCTGCATCGCGAATATCTCCAGCATCTGAATCTGCTCAGGCATGATCTCTTTATCGTGGTTAATTTCGATAACAGCGGTAATATTGCCAAAAGAGTTAAGCGGCATTAACAAATGACTGCGATCCGGGGAAAGCTCATAGTGTTTGGCCTTTATTACCCGCTCAATCACATTGCCTTCATAGGCAACCAACTCATCTATCATCAGCTGTTCTCCGATAAGACTGGCCTTTTGCAGCTTATTCTCGGCAAAAATATAAAGAATTCCCTCCTGAAAACCGAATCCTAACGGCGAACACAAAGTCGTCAGATAATTAGTCAGTACGTCATAGTAATTACCGGCATCATGAATCGCTTTTGTAACATAATGAAGCATAACAAACTGATCAAGCTGTCTTCCTAACAGCTCCTGAAACTGCCGGAGACTTTCGTTAAGAATAATATTCTCAATGATCGCTGAGGTTTGCCGGATATATACATCTAAGAGCTGTAAGTCCTCAAAGAAGATACCACTGGCTTTTTCAGCCAGGATAACCGCTCTAATCACACCGTTTTTTTTCACTATTGGCACTGCAACCTTCAGATTATCTGGTGCTGTAACCGCTACCTTAGCAGTAACTGCCTGCATAATATAGCCAGCCCCCAGCCTAACTGTTGTCTGAGTAAGTTTGCCACCCTCGAGTATTAATTTTATGGTAAAATGCTCATTATCATCTGGCAGCATAACAGATACATGCTCATAGTTAAAGCCGCAGTCACTCAGGTTATGTAAGTAGACTTCCCATAGACTTTGTGTTGTCTGACAATCTTGAATATTGCTTGTCAAATAATGCAGCATCAGGTAATTATTATTTACTTCGGCTATCCTTTGCTGTGTCTGCTTAAGTTGGACGTTTTCAGATTCGAGCAGTGCTATTTTGGCAGTAAGTTCCTCAATATGCATATTTGATTGTTGTTGTTCGCTCATCTGCCCGCCTCTTTTTGTAAAATATTACGCTTGTGACACAAGCAATAAATATCCTGGTTAACACATGATCCGCTTCGGCATACAATATATAAATTAATAATTACCGGAGGTGGATGTATGGCTATGTTCCGAGCCCGTAAAAACAAGCCTAAAGTCTTAGCCGAAACTGCTACTGATTTATGCCAGGTTGAAGTATGCCCCAGCGATCCGGATTTACTACTCCTAAGGGACGCTGCCGCTGACGAGCGTAACGCGATTGCTTTTTATCTTGACGCTGCCAGAAACTCCTGCACACCCCAATTATTTCTCGATGTTGCTGAAGACGAAATGGAACATTATGTGGAGATTATGCGGGAGATATCCCGGTTAGACCCGGTACAGGCTGCATTACTTAGTGAAGCAGGTCTTGATACGCTGGTGATGAGTCGCCCGCTGTTTCAGTCCAAATCGAAAACCGCCAAAGAAATCGCATTGAAAGATACGCAAGTGATACTGCCGGACAAGAAAGAAATGCCAACAGTCCACCTGTTAACCAGAGCCTTAAACGACGAATTTCTGGCCACCAATAAGTACCAGCGCTATATGCTCACCGCCGAAAATACTGAAGTACAAATACTATTTTGCCACTTAATGAATGAAGAAAAAAAACATATCGCTGAATTTACTGCAGCATTATTTGAGATTACTAACGAACCCTTACCACTAGAACATGATTAAATGGTAATAAAAAGGATAGGCCCGGTCAACCTATCCTTTTCTCCTGCCGCTCTGTTGTACAGGCTGGTTACTGGACAATTTAGCTTTTGGTGCTACTGCCGTCAGTAACACTTGATGGCCCTGACAAGAGACCTTTACCTGATAATCGACAATTCCTTCTTTATACAGATTGAGTTTAAGTTCTAACAGTGCTTTCCCAATAGACTCTTTAAGTTCTGGTGTAAGAAAAGCACTATTAATATCCTCAGCCGCCGGATCCTTCTTAGTCGCTCTAACCACTGGCGGGGCAGGCTGTTCGTCATTAATAGCCGTCTCGAAGGTTAACTGCTCATGCCACCCTTTGAACATCTCACTATCACTGAGATTTTTTTTAATCTTTGTCAAATATAACTACCTCCTGGAAGACATAAAACTAAAATCTGCCACCACGGCAGTAAAGATATCAATCATCGCCTGCCGGTGGTGCTCTCTGAGCGTCCGGGCAATTCCACCTGAAAAGCGTTATAGTTCTTGCCATAACCGGGATAACGCCGCCCGTCACCCCACCGGTGTGAAGCCAGTGACTGATTCCCTACCCAATGCTTATCAAAGATAACCTTAATATCAGGGGAAACCTCCCTGACTTTGGCTTTCAGGGTTTCGCCAAACCATTTCTTTACTCTAAACGAACATGTCTTGCCATGAATTGTCCCCACTTCAATACTAAGCGGCCCATGGGGCTGATCTTTCATGCCATGAATGCCAATGTGCAGGTATGGCCTTGCCAGGTTGCGGCTGCCTGGCGCGAGTAATCCTCTATTATACAAAAACTGGCTAATGACGTCCCGGTATTCCCATACAGCTTCATCATTTCCTGGTCCGGGCGGACGATTAAGATCTGCGATAGTACGAGAAACAGTGCCTATAATTCCAGCGCAACCTGTTTTCGCTACAATTCCCGCAACGATCTCATCAGTAAACCGGTCAGCCTTAGGTGAAGCAGCGTGCACAGCATCAACATGGCAATAATTAGATCCAAAGCAGTATTTGATATAATTGCCGATTTTCAAGATTCCGCCCCCTGCAGATTTTTAGCTTCAGTATCAGAATAATAGCGACTAGTGCTTCGCCCGCAGGTCTGCCATGTCGGTTTATTACTGTTAGATTATTTTTTGAAGTGCAGCAACCGGATATCCCCATAATTCTTTACCTGTTTCGGTAAATCCTGCAAAAAAAACACCGAAATTCCAGATATTACTGAAATTCCGGTGTTTGATTACACAGTACCAGACAAGCGCAATAGATTTTGGTCTACATTGGGATCTAGGCTGCCCAGTTCGCTAAATTCCATTGGCTGTAAGATTTCAGTATCTGGATTGGTCTCAAGAACTCCCTGTAATTTTTCAGACACAGTCCGCTGCCCCCTTTTATCTTTACACATTTACACGTATGTCAGCGTTTATATTATCTTGAATACATCATACAACTACACATGTTTCCTGTCAAGATATGGAATCGCAAAAATCTAACGTAATTTAGATACATGACTTAATGCACTATTAAAGTAATCTATCCATATATACTAATAAACATACAAGAACACGCTGTTGCTGACACAGCGTGTTCTTGTATGTTATTACCATTATTCACTGCTTTTTTCCGTAAAACTCCCCAGCTTAATCGCCGGGAATGTCTCCATAATTTTTCCGAGAAAATTACGCACACCGCCAGGCTGCCCACCTACAGGCATTGCCGCTAAAAAAGCATCCGGATCGAAATTAAGGTTCCTGAGCTGAATCATATCTACCCCAGTGTCGCCCAGAAATTCAAGCCAGGCAGCCTGTTCTTCCGGTCGATCGTTGAGACCGGGAAATAGCAGCATGTTAAGCGAAACATAGACACCATGACTTTTGGCATAGGCAATGGATTGCCGCACATGATCCAGGCTGTAGGCAGCCTGATAGTAAGCCTGATAGGTCACCGGCAAGGCGCTGATTATACTGACCCGCATACTGTCCAGGCCGGCATCAACAATAGCTTTGATGCCCTGGGTGTACCCGGCATTGGTATTGATATTGATCTGCCCGCGGGCCGTTGTATCACGAATGCTTTTAATCGCTGCAGCGATTGCCTCGGCGGCTAGCGAAGGCTCACCTTCACAGCCTTGACCAAAGCTAATGATTGGCTCAGGCGCATTTGTCAGATGATATAAGCCAACAGCAGCTATTTCTGCCGGCGTCGGCGAGAATACAATACGGCTTTGAGGAGCCGGGCAACACTCAGCCGGCTGCAGCGAAATACACCCCAGACAGTTAGCATTGCAAACCTGTGAAACGGGAATGCCGGCTTCCCAGCGCCGGTAAAACAGGTTTTGTGCAGTACAGCAGTGCCACACCAATGAGCAATTGGCCAGGTGTTCCACCAGGCGGTTATTAGGCAAGTCCCGCCGTACCCGCGCTACCCGCTTCTTTAAATCAGGGGTATTATATCTGTCTGGATGCCACTTAGCATTATCTGCTGTTTTTACAGCAGCCACATGAATCTCATCATTGTAAAGCACGGCAGCGGTATACCCAAAAAGCGGCAGTTGGGGCGCTCCCTGCTGTCGCTCATAAGCAGGCAGCAGGGTCCGGGTATAGCCGACAGGCAACATAGCCGCCACTGCCTGACGACCTTTCATTCGTTTAGGAACGCCACCGGCCAGGTAAACTGCATCCCGCCCTGGCAAAAACATAAGTTCAGCGCCTTCCGGCAGCCGAATGAGGTCAGCCGGTTTCAGTGCCAAATAGCCTGCTCCGAGACGGGCAGCAGCCTGATAGCCAGGCGCATCAAATATTTCACCGTTGTTATCGGCATAAAGAGCTGTAATCATCATTTTACCCTTTGTTAAATTTATTCATAGCCTTAGTAAAACCTTCTTGCAAAATACATTCTACCGCCCCGGCAGCCTGATCAAGTGCCTGGCTAATGGCCGGTGCCTCCTCGGTTGTAAACCGGCCAAGAACATAATTGGCAGTTTCCCAGCCCTGCGGTGGCCGGCCGATGCCAATCCGCACCCGGGCGAAATCATCTTTACCTAGTTCGTACAACATTGACTCAATACCCCGATGGCCGCCTGAGCCGCCTTTGAGGCGGAGACGCAGCCGACCTGCCGGTAAATCAAGGTCATCATAGATTACAGTAATATCACCGTATTGCACCTTATAGAAGGCGGCCAGCGGCGCTACCGCCCTGCCACTCAGATTCATATAGGTCAGGGGCTTAACCAGGAGCACCGTTTCCTCACCCCGGTATTCCGCCACCAGGGCGTTATATCGTTCACGCCACGTAGTTATTGCCCACTTGTCAGCTAATTTGTCTACAGCCATAAAGCCAATGTTGTGACGGGTGGCGCTATATTCCTGCCCGGGATTGCCCAGGCCGACAATAATTTTCACACTACTCCTCCACGCTCTTAAGAATTTCATCAACGGTGACAAACTTGTAGCCTTGAGCCAACAGTTTATCAATAATAACCCTGGTGGCTTCTACCGTTTGCGTACGCGGCGCCGTACCGGCCACGCCGTCACCGTCATGCAACAGAATGACAGAACCATTCTTGACTTTGCGGATCGTTCTGTCGGCAATAACCCCTGCTCCCGGATTTACCCAGTCGCGACTGGCAACCGACCACTCAACAACGGTTAACTGATATTCAGACATAATGTCCATAACAACTGCGTCCCTAAAACCATGTGGCGGCCGCATGACGTGCGGCGCATACCCAACAATACCGGCAATTACCTTATTGGTTTTATCAATCTCCTCCACAATACCCTGACGGTCGAGTTTTAGCAAATCGACATGATTATAGGTATGATTACCCAACTGATGCCCTTCAGCAACAATCCGACTGATCAAAGCAGGGTATTTTGCAGCATTGTGGCCGAGAACAAAGAAGGTCGCCGGTATCTGACGTTCTTTTAGAATGTCAAGAATCTGTCCGGTATATGGCGGACATGGTCCATCATCGAAGGTCAATGCCACTAGCTTTTCACTTGTCTGTACTTCAGAAAACACAGGGCCGTAAAACCTGTTTTCGGGCAACACTGCATTAAGAGTAAGAATAAACCCGGCGATAATGCCGAGAACAGCCATACCCAATCCCAGTCGGACCGGTCGTCGCAGCACCCGGAAATAATCAAGTACCAGACTGAAAATAACTACTACTGTTAATAGTCCCAGCATACTGATAAGCCGGACCTTAGTGTCAAACATTGGCTTTTAACCCCGTTTCAATAATTTCCTTGAACATTATCAGCCAGGGGCCTTGCGAGTCATAGGTAGTCCCGCCAGGATAATAGCCTAACTTTTCATACACCCGGATAGCTGGACGGTTATCTGGCCGTACTTCCAGACGCACCCGCGTTACATGATGCTCCCGGAAATAGTGGTGCGCTTCAGCCATTAGCGAGCTTGCCACACCCAGCCCGCGCGCAGCTGGGGAAACGGCGATTGAGAGGATTCGGGCGTTTGCCGCTTTACCGGGAGTGGCGGCAGAGCGGAGAAAGGCAATTTTATTTAATATGATAACCTTGACAGGATGAAGGCCAAACCCATACTGACCGGTTAGCCAGCGCCAGGCCCATTTAGCAAGATGTCCGCCGGCGATGGCTCTAAACCAGAGGTTGTTTAGCCGGATCGGGGCAAAACAATAACCGATTAGTTTTCCGGTTGTCGTTTTGGCAATAAGGGCAGCTTCGGGCTCTGCCGCATAGACCAGACTGAACACATCTTGCATCGCCTGTGGTTTGGGCAGGCGTCCGCCACAATGGTGGAGCACACTGTCAATAAAGCTTTCCGTGAACAGGCCGGCAATGTCGGCAATGTCAGCTGCTTGGGCCCGGGTGATCGCATAATTATCCATAGTAGTTTACTTACAAATAGGGCGCGAGTATTCGCGCCCTATTTAAAGTGACCTCCGTTATATCCTTATTCCGCAAATCAAAACTGTCTATATACAACACACTAAGGTATTCTAAAAGTTTTAATCGTCAAATAACTTGCTGACAGAAAGTTCACCAAAGATCCGGATAATCGCCTCACCCAATAGCGGGGCAACCGACAGCACTTTAATCTTAGGGCTGAGTTTTTCTTCCGACATGGGGATAGTATTAGTTACAATGAGTTCAGTAATATTCGACTTTTGAATACGTTCTACCGCCGGGTCGCTTAACACGGCGTGAGTACAGCAGGCGTAAACGGCTTTAGCCCCCATTCGTGCGAGTGCATTAGCCCCCTCAGTCAATGAACCGGCTGTATCAACAATATCATCAACAATGACGGCTGTTTTTCCCTCTACATTGCCAATCAGGTTCATAACTTCAGCTACGCCAGGAGCCGGGCGGCGCTTTTCAATAATAGCAATCGGTGCATGCATACGGTCAGCGAACAGCCGAGCTCTTGATACACCACCTAAATCCGGCGATACTACCACAAGGTCTTCAAGTTGCAGAGACATAATATATTCAGCCAGAGTCGGCACACCTGGCAGGTTATCCACAGGAATATCAAAGAAGCCCTGGATCTGACCGGCGTGGAGATCCATGGTAACTACCCGGGTAGCACCGGCTACCGTCAGAAGATTGGCCATAAGCTTAGCTGAAATAGGTTCCCGTCCGCGCGTTTTTCTATCCTGGCGGGCATAGGCATAGTAAGGAATAACTGCTGTAATATTTCTGGCCGAAGCACGTTTTACTGCATCAATCATAATTAACATTTCCATCATATTGTCATTGACCGGGTAGCTTGTCGGCTGAACAATAAACACATCGGTTCCGCGTACGCTTTCGTCAATCATAACCTGAATTTCGCCGTTATTAAACCTGCCGACAAAAGCATCGCCTACTGACAAACCAAGATAAGCTGCAATTTCCTGGGCTAACGCCGGATTGGCGTTACCGCTAAATATTCGTAACCGTTTCGTATCTTCCAATTTTCTTACCTCCGCTGTTTTTCCGCCCAGCCCTCAATATTATTTTGACGGGAGCGTGCTACTCCGAGAGAACCAGGGGGAACGTTTTTGGTAATCGTCGAACCGGCGGCTACATAAGAACCACGGCCAACAGTAACCGGTGCCACCAGATTGGTGTTACAGCCAATAAAAGCCTCATCCTCGATGGTGGTACGATGTTTATTCTTACCATCATAATTAACCGTAATAGTGCCTGAACCAATATTTACACCGGCCCCCATATCTGTGTCGCCGATATAACTAAGATGAGGTATTTTACTCTTCTCGCCAACAACTGTATTTTTCACTTCAACAAAGTTGCCAATTTTGACGCCATTACTGATTTCAGTGTTCGGCCGCAAATGAACATAGGGCCCAACAGTTACACCTTCGCCAATCATACATTCATGGGCATATGTAAAATGAATTGTTGCACCGTTGCCAATGATTGTGTTCACAATACGACTGTTAGGGCCAATTGACGAGTTTGAGCCGATTTTACTACAGCCCTCAATCCATGTAAAGGGGTAAATAGTGGTATCAGTACCGATCTCAACCTGAGCATCAATAAAAGTGCTGCCCGGATCCATGATAGTAACGCCATTTTCCATAAGTTTATCCAGTGTCCGCCGCCTGATTAAGCGCTCAGCCTCAGCCAGTTGCGCCCGGGAGTTAATGCCAAGAGTTTCATGGTAATCCGGTGCCGTGACCGCCCATACCTTATGATTTTGGCTGTTTAAAATCGCAATAACATCTGTCAGATAATACTCGCCTTGGGCATTATTACAGGTTAAACCCTCAAGGGCCTGCAAAAGCTCCCTGGCTTCAAAGCAATAGATACCGGTATTTATTTCGCTTACTGCTAATTCTGACAGGCCAGCATCTTTGTGTTCTACAATTTTGACAACCTGTCCGGCTGGATTGCGAATGACCCGCCCATACCCTGAAGGATCAGGCATAATAGCAGTAAGCACAGTAGCCACCGCCTGCGAACTACAATGCTCATTATACATCATTTGCAAAAGTTCTCCGGTCAGAAGTGGTGTATCGCCACATAACACCATCACAGTACCATCAAACCCGGCCAGTTCTTGCCTGGCCTGCATCACTGCGTGTCCGGTGCCAAGCTGTTCGGTTTGAACGGCAAATTCAGCCTGTCCGCTCAGCGCCTCTGCTACGCTTTGAGCGCCAAAACCAATAACAACAACATTCTTGACCGCTCCGGCGAACTTGGCCGCATCAAGAACTTGCTGAACCATGGACTTACCACCAACCTGATGCAACACCTTTGGCAAAGCCGATTTCATACGGGTGCCTTTACCAGCTGCAAGGACGATGGCCATTAAGTTTGACATCTATATACCTCCATTCCTGACGGCTGTTAAGCGATCAGGGTTCGGTCAATTTGGAGCAACTATTACCCCTTCGACACAAATATTCAATTTCCTCTAAGATATGCAGATAAAGCAATCTTTGCCTCTTGGCGAAACACTAAATAATCTCGACCAGGTATTGCTCCTGACGCAGCGAAGCCATAATATGTTCTGTATGGAGTACATCTCTGGTTTCCAGCCCAATCTCGACAACAGCCTGACCCAGCGGCACGTGCCTTTCAACCCGGTCGTGAGATACATAAAGAACATTGGCCTGCAACCGGGCGATAATAGCCAACAGCCGCTGCAAACTCCCTGGCCTGTCTATGACGACAGTCTGGAGACGCACACGCCGGCCGGCTTTAACCAGACCACGTTCAATAATCCGGGATATAAAATTAACATCAACATTACCGCCTGATATTACGCTGACAATCTTGCCTTTCGCCGGAATTTTATCATGCAGAATGGCGGCTAAGCTAGTAGCACCGGCACCTTCAACCATCAGTTTGGCACGTTCCAGCAGCATCAGGATCGTGCTGGCAATGGCTTCATCATCAATAACAAAAATATCATCCACATATTTATCGATTAGGGCAAAGGTTAATTCCCCCGGAATCTTAACCGCAATACCATCAGCAAAGGTTTCCGCATCCCGGGTTGTCTTAATTGCATGCGCTTTTTTGGACATATACATGGCCGGCGCACCTTGCGCCTGTACACCATAGACCTTCACATGAGGCGCTAGTTCTTTCACAGCCACTGCAATACCGGCTATCATACCGCCGCCGCCAATGGGCACAACAATGGCATCTACATCTTCTAAATCCTGTAATATTTCAAGGCCGATAGTCCCCTGTCCGGCAATAACTGCAGTATCGTTAAAGGCATGAATAAAGGTCTGTCCTGTTTCTGCCTGAAGCTCAAGTGCCTTACTATACGCTTCATCATAGACGCCCCCGGCCAGGACAACCTCAGCCCCATAGCCCCGTGTAGCCGTGATTTTAGCCAAAGGCGCAATTTCAGGCATAACAATTGTAGCTTTAATACCCGCGGCACTGGCGCCATAAGCCACACCTTGAGCATGATTACCGGCAGAAGCGGCAATAACCCCATGGCGTTTTTCTTCCAGAGTTAAATTCTTGATTTTATTGTAAGCGCCCCGGATCTTAAATGACCCGGTTTTTTGCAAGTTCTCCAATTTCAAATAAATCTCACTACTTGTCAGCGAACTAAAAGTGTTACTTTTGTCAAGGGTTGTATGATGAATAACGCCGTCCAACGCCTCCCGGGCTTTCTCAATGTCTGACAGTGTTACACTGGTCGTAGTATTAGACATTCCGTCTTCCCCCTTTTCAGTAAACCCCCACCTCTACGCAGGCAACCCGCAAGAGCATATCAGCCGGATGTAAGCACCGGCCGGATATCTGTTACTTTAGTATGTTCATGTACATCATGTAAAATAAGCAGTGCTAAGTAGTCTTCAACTAATTTTGGCTCAGGCTCAGCGGTTGCCACAAGTACACCGATACCGCACACCTTAGCCCCTACTTCCTGTGCCAAATCTACCATACCGCGCGCCGTACCGCCAGCTTTCATGAAATCATCAATAATAAGCACCTTGGCTCCGGCTGGCAGAGCCCGTTTCGGTAACGACATCGTTTGAATGCGTTTATACGAACCTGTTACATAATTTATGCTAACCGCCGATCCTTCGGTTACTTTACTGCCGCGCCGTACAGTAATCAGCGGCAAATCAAAGGCTCGTGCTGTCATAAACGCAAGCGGAATGCCCTTAGTCTCAACTGTTAAGATATAATCAGGCGATAAATGGGCCAGACGTTCCATAAATATCTCGCCCACTTTAACCATTAAGTGGGGTGTAAACAGCAGGTCTGACATATATAAAAAACCGCCCGGTATAATACGGTCAGGTTCGGCCAGACGCTGGGCCAATACGTTTAAAAGCCGGTCAGTCTCTTTTGCCGATACAGCAGGAATAAACCGGATACCGCCGGCAGCTCCGGCGACTGTCTCAATAGTTCCCAGCCCAAAATGCCCCATAGTTTCTTTTATGGTGGTGATATCTTCACATATAGTTGATTTAGCGGCACCGAACAGCTCGCTGAACTGACTAAGTGAGAATAAATGACGGGGTCTGTCTGCAATAAGCTTAGTCAATGCAGATACCCGCTCCATTTTCCGTACTTTATCCATGCTTACTTCCTCCACAATCAGGGAAATACCGAATATTTTCTCCTAAATATATTTTTTTATTCACATTCTCTATAGATGCAGCAATTCCTGCCGGTTGTAAAAAATTTGTAACAAAAACAAAAAACGCGGATTATCCGCGTTCTGTCAGAGGCTCTGCATAAAGCAGCTTCGTACTAATTCCAAATCACTGGGTTTGTCCACATCAATGCCAAGCTCGGCATATTGGGATTGAATAACCGCTCCTTTGATTCCCAAAATTTCACCGGCCCGTTTCTCTACCTGCTTAAGCCTAAGTGTTCCCAAAATAAACTGCACAACAAAAGTCCAGCCTAACAGGCAGCATAATTTAAAAGGATTTTTGCGATTGGCAATAATCTGTTCGGCCACAGTCATACATTGTGTCACGATCTTGGGGTCTACAAGAAAAATGTTACCACCGGTAAAAGTCCCTTCCCTCAAACGCACAAAAGTACGCCTATTCCCAGGAAAACGGCGCTCATGATCGCTGCGGGTAACGATGGGATAATATAGCTCAGCATTTACGCCGGCACACTGTGATAAGAAATCCTCTATAGCAGCCGGCGTTAAGAGTGGAATATCTGCCGTTACCACCAGGGTCAGTTTTTCATGTCCTAATGCCTTCATCCCTAAGCTGATGGTTTCGATAATAGTCTGACCGCCAGCCACAATGACTGCTTTTTCCGGAAAAGAACATTTGGCCAGTTCCTGAACCGGACCGGCAATAAAAATGCGGGATACTTGTGAACTGGCCGCAAGAGCTCCGGCCACAAGTTCAATCATTGGTTTGCCGGCAATATCAATCATCGCCTCATAGGGCTGAGATGTATAGCGGTTTAGGTGCTCACTGTTTTCGCCACCAGCTAGGATTATAGCATCATACATTGTATAGTACACTCCTTCGAGATGTTAAGTCTGACGGCGTTCGTTCAAATCCTGGAGTAGTGTTTGCTCCGAGTTCTCCATATGTTCGCGGGCAAGTTGCTGCGCCAAGTCGGTATCACGGCTGGCGATCGCTTCGACCAGTCGCCGGTGTTCTTCCACTGATTTTTGCATCCGCCCCGGATATTGGATCGAGATTGACCGGAAACGGGTAAATTGTTCTCTAAGATTATTAATAATGCCTACTAAGCGATCATTACGGCTTGCCCGATACAAAATGTCATGAAACTGGCTGTCAGATTCAACTATTTTATCGGCATCGTCCTCTTCGATTAACTCGCCAATCTCAACCAGCAGTCGTTCAAGCTGCTCCAGCTCATCCTCGGTAATGCGTTCGACAGCAAGCCCGGCTGCCAAAACATCGAGAGCTGTCCGGATTTCAAATACTTCATTAATATCTTTTATTGACAGATCCGCCACATAGGTTCCCCGGCGGGGAATCATAACAACAAAGCCTTCCAGTTCAAGCTTCCGGATGGCCTCACGCACAGGCGTCCGACTAACCCCCAGCTCTTCAGCCAGTTGGATTTCCATCAGTCGCTCACCTGGCTTTAAAATGCCATTCACTATCGCTTCTCTTAGCGTTTCAGCTACTACTTCCCGCAGTGGTTTATAGCTGTCTAATTTAATCGGTACTAATCGCCTCTCCACAATCACTCCACCTTTGATACTGTTTTTGCCACAAATACTTCCGGCACACCACGAGCCTTTAACTGCTCGGCAATCCTCTCAGCCTGCGCCCCGCAGTCTGAAAGACCGAATACTGTCGGTCCACTGCCTGACATTAACGCTGCCATGGCCCCGTATTCCATCATATATTTTTTTATTTTAGCAATTTCGGGATACACCGGAATTGTGACGCTTTCAAGAACATTCCCCAAATGGTCAGCAACACCAGCCAGATTTTCTTCAGTAAGACACTCACACATTGCGGCAATATCCGGCCTGACACTAACTTCATTGGCCTTAAACTGACCGTATACCCAGGCTGTTGGTACTTCAACAGCCGGTTTAGCTAATATTACATAGCAGGCCGGCAGCGGCGGCAATGGTGCTAGTATCTCGCCCCGTCCAGTGGCTAACATTGTGCCGTTATATAAGCAAAACGGTACATCTGAACCCAACTTAGCCGCTAACTTGCTAAGCTCGTCCAAACTGAGATTAAGCTCCCATAGCTGATTAAGCCCTTTTAGCACAGCGGCAGCATCCGCACTGCCGCCAGCCAGTCCTGCTGCCAGCGGGATCTGCTTTTCCAAGTGAATGAGTACGCCTTGCCCGGTTTTTGAGTATTCCTTGAGCAGGGTCGCGGCGCGATAAGCCAGGTTATTGGCGTCTGCAGCTAAACCAGGAGTATTGACACTAAGATCAATACCTGCCGGCTGGCTAGTTAATGCTATTGTATCAGCAAGACTAACGGCCTGCATAATCATAGCCACTTCGTGGTAGCCGTCAGAGCGTTTATGGCGCACATCAAGCGCCAGATTGATTTTAGCATAGGCCTTAATTGTCAACATGTCCAATACCCTACGCGCTTAATTGCTTTAAAGCTATCGCCTCTTGTGAAGTCAGGACCTGGTCAATCTCCAGCAATATGAGCAAACGGTCTTCAAGTTTACCCACACCTTGAATATACTTGGCATCAAGAATAAATGTCGGGGGAGGCGGCTCCACGCTTACTGCCGCCAGTCTGACCACCTCGGTAACAGAATCAACAATAATGCCCACAGTTTGACCAGCCACCTCTACAATGATGATCCGGCTGTCATCATTATAATTGGAAACTTCTAGCTGAAAACGTTTCCTAAGGTCAACCACCGGAATGATCCGTCCGCGTAAGTTTATAATTCCTTCCATAAAGGCGGGCGTCTGCGGCAGCTTAGTTATGGGAACCAGGCGATTTATCTCCTGAACCTTAGTAATAGGTAATCCATATTCTTCTCGAGCCAGCCGGAAAACTACCAGTTGCAGTTCCTGATCAACAATTAGACTACTTGTCTCCATCCCGGAACACCTCCACATACATCTTACAGTATTATATTCTACCTGCTCATGTATTTGCCTGCAACTGCCAGTTTTCCATTCGAGATTTTTTTCATTATCCTTCGGCACGTACCCCTGCAACTACCAGTTCCTGATATTCTGATTTATGGCTATGGCTGGCAGCCTCAGTTTTATAAAAACCTGTTATGGTTTCAAGAACTACCCCATACTGTTCATAAAACACCGCAATTAAATCGTCACTTTCTGCATGAGCTAAAGCAGTTTCCACAGCCTCACGCTCATCACGGATTGTTGTGATACACTCAGGATTAAAACCTGCTTCCAACGCGCCCTGCACAAGCAGAGCGGCAGTCTCACCAGGCTGGCGCCCACGCAGGTCAGCGTCTTCCTTGATATAAATAATATCAAATCCTTGACCGGCTTCCCTGCCAAAACGCATGATTACATCATCCCGCCGGTCACCTGGTGCAGCAATAACGCCGATAAGGCGCTTAGGATTAAGATGGCGAAGCGTACTCACAAGGGCCTGACAGCCAGCTGGATTGTGAGCATAATCAACACAAACCCGGAAGGTGCCAACATTCATTAACATCAGCCGTCCTGGGTTTTCACAGAAACTGACCAAACCTTTACGGATTTCTGCAGGATAAATCCCTTGACACCAGCAAGCGGCAGTGGCAATAACCGCATTCTGAATATTATGCCCGGCATAGCCTTGCAGTGTCAACGGGATATCTGTGATATTAATGACAGGTTGCTCATTTTGGCCGTTGGCGATATAGATAACACCATTTTTAACAAAACAGGCCTTACCGCCTTCACCCAGGTGGCGACGAACAATAATATTATCAGGTTTTGCACTAAAATACACAATTTCCGCTTTAACCCGTGATCTAAGAGTCACGATCCGGAGATCGTCAGCGTTAAGAAGCGCCGTACCATCCGGGCGTACGGTTTCGATAACCAATGATTTTATATACGCTAAATCGTCGAGATCTTCAATACCGTCCTGCCCAATGTGGTCTTCTGTAATATTAGTAATAACCCCAACATCGGCCACATCATAACCTAATCCGCCGCGGATGATTCCTCCCCGCGCTACTTCAAGCACGGCGACCTCGACAGTGGGATCAGCCAATACCATGGCAGTGCTGACCGGTCCTGTGGTATCCCCACAGGCGATACACTCCTGATCCACATAAATGCCGCCAGATGTAGTCATTCCTGTTCTATGGCCAGCTTGACGAAAGATATGGGAAATCAGTCTGGTTACTGTTGTTTTTCCATTTGTACCAGTAACCGCTATGATGGGTATCCGGCCATCAGTGCCTGCAGGAAACAAATAGTCGACAACAGCTGCACCAACATCGCGAGGCATTCCGGCACTCGGATACTGGTGCATCCTTAGACCGGGAGCAGCATTAATCTCAATTATGGCACCATTACGGTCATTCATCGGTTGAGTGATATCAGTGATTACAAGGTCAACCCCGGCAACATCCAGATCAACAAGCCGGACTGCCCGTTCCACCAACCGCACAGTATCCGGATGGATAGCATCCGTAACATCGGCAGCAGTAGCACCAGCACTCAGATTTGCGTTATCACGGATAAAAATATGCTGCCCCGCTTTTGGTACAGACTCAGTCGTTAGGTTTTGTCTGGATAACGTAGCTGCAGCAGCAGCGTCCAGTTCCAAGCGGGTTAACGCCCGGCTATGGCCTAAGCCACGCGCCGGATCCAGGTTCACGATATCCGCAAGTTCGGCAATTGTATGAATACCATCGCCCACCACATGAGCCGGTATCCGCTCAGCACCTGCGACCAATTTGCCATCAACAAGACATAACCGGTATTGACGACCGATTATATATTCTTCTACCAAGATACGTTCATCAAACTGGCTTGCGAGCATAACGGCCTGTTCAATCTCACTTTCGTCCAGAATATTGAGAGTTACACCATTACCATGGTTGCCGCCAGCCGGTTTAATGACAACCGGTCTGTCAATAGCAGCAAATGCCTCCAGGGCTTCAGCCATATTCGAAACAATATACCCGCAGGGTACCGGAATAGCATTTTGGCGCAGAAGTTTATTAGTGAGATATTTATCACCAACTAAGTCAACAGCCACCGAGCTTGTCCGACCTGTAACAGTGGCCCAAACCCGCTGTTGCCTATTGCCATAACCCATGATGAGGAAATTATTATCATAATCCGGGCGCAATACTGGAATCCCTCTCCGCCGGGCCGCTGCATAAATCGCCTCAGTGCTTGGTCCAAGTTTAGCGTCTTCGCCAACCCTTTTAAGCTGAGACACCAGCTCCGGCACATCGAACGCCCGGCCATTTAACACTGCAGTAAGCAGGCAGTGTGTACCTTCTATGGCTGCCAGTCCGACTGGACCTGACTTACAGCCAATAATAACCTGGTAAACGCCCATCCGGCCCGCTCCCCTGGTCTTGCCAAAGGCTGACATATATTCGTTACCTGCCAGCGTTTGCAGCTCCAGGGCAACATGTTCAAAAATATGCGCTAAATAGGTTCCTTCCTGTAAGCGTTCAGCAAAGCCGCCAGGATATCCCCGCGAGCATGAGTGCTGCTGCAGCCCAGGCAGTAAGGCCAGCAAACGAACCACAAAGCCATCAATAGCATTACTGGCAATATCCTCATAAGCCCCAATATCAAGCAATGCTTTGACGATAGGCCTGTAGCTATACACATTGGGCCCGGCAATAAAGCGTGAATATAATAATTCCATGACTAATCCCCCTCAAACCTAGTTTGTAGCAAGTTGAATAGGCAATCGTAGGTTTAAATCAAAACCATAGCCTGCCGGCAAAATATGCAGCAAGACATTGGATATGGCCAAAGGCTGGCTCTGATTGGACTCTGATATATTTGAGTAAATAATATTTTTGCCGTCAATAATTGTCACCGTCTGTGAACCCACTATTTCACAAACCCGGTCAGGCCCCACAATAAGTGCAGTATCTTCATCAATCCCAATACCCATCACATGAGGGTTTTGCGCAACCGAGGACAGCAAGCGATTAATACGCCCCCGCTGAGCAAAATGCTGATCAACAACTGCCTCACTCAAAAAACCCATACCATGGGCCATACTGAGCGAAGACTTTTTCGGGGAGTCATTGGAGTGTCCACCAACAATCATGGTTTCGCTCATGACGGCTGCCCCGGCGCTTGTCCCTGCCACAACAGCACCCTGACTAAAGGCAGCACGAATGGCGGCGTCAACTGCCGAGCCGCCTAAAATACTTGTAAGCCGCAGTTGGTCGCCGCCAGTGAAAAATATGCCTGTGGACTTCTTTATTATCTCGGCCTGCTGGGGTTGATTAGCCGTTTCCCTGTTGGCAATAGCCATAATATTTACTACAGCCGCGCCCATTAAAGTAAATATATCTTTATATTCACTGCCAACAATGCGCGGCTCGTCAGTAGCTGTAGCTATTATTACGATAAGACTGTCCCGCCCACCAGCCATGTCCACAAATTTGCGCAGAATAACACGTTCGCCGGTTTTGTCTTCGTGACCGCCGATGATAAGCAAGCTGCCAGGTGTTTTGCGTTTGTTGTCTGCCGTTTTGTCACTCATTTTGTTAAAATATCTCCTGTTTTAGCCTTTACTCCTATTTTTACCAAAAATGTCGGTTCTTTATACCCTTAGCTACGCTAACCAAACGCACAGTTTCTGAATATAATGAAGCAGAGAAATTGGGAAACGGAGGTTATGCCAGCGTGAATGTAAGAATGATATATCTCCCGGAATCACTAAAAACTATCAAACTAGCGGAAGATGAACGCTACATTAGCTACTGCCAGAATCAGTCTGCTGAAATTAGCGAGGTAACGCCAGCTCCTCGAATTGACAGAGTAAGCACGTCGCTGCCTAGAGCAAATATCCTGCTTGTCAAATCCCAGCGTCAGCTAACTTTATTTGACGGCAATAGTCCTACGCGGCAGTATCCTGTCGCAATCGGCAAACCATCAACCCCCACCCCGCTCGGCAATTACGCAATTGCCACCAAGATCATAAATCCTGGCGGCATTTTAGGAACGCGTTGGATGGGTCTTAATTTTGATGCGTACGGTGTTCATGGCACAAGTGCCCCCTGGCTAATTGGGAAAATGGTATCAAATGGCTGTATTCGAATGCATAATGCTCATGTTGAAGAGCTCTTTGCCTTAGTTAGTGTTGGCACTCCTATTTATATTAGGGATTAAATCTGTCAGCTGACGCATTACCCATTCGACCTTACCGCGCCGGGCGATCAAAAATTCTAGTAAAGCCTGACGTTCACCCGGGTCTGGCAACCACACCTCAGGAATAGTATCGACAAACTCCGAAAACCCAGTATCTGGAATGTTTTTAACCGCTTGAACATATTTAAAAAAATGCGTTGGTTTAAGATAGTATTTTAAAAGAACGCCATAAGATCGCCGGTGATTTAGGGTTATATTGTCAGTCATCTCTTTAAGCATTTCAATCGTCCATTTCCCACGACGAAACAGGTGAGAATTGTCGATAGCATATAGTTTATAACCATTCTTTTCTCTTCGAATCAGCAGGTTCTTACGATTTTTAGTGCGATCAGGGTTGTGGAATAAGTGGTCAAAAAGCATGACTCCGGCCATCTGCTCTTTATTTGTCGCCCGGTGCAGGTTGTATTTAGTTACATATCCGGCCCCTTTTAGATACTCACAACCAAAGTGCCAGCCTGGCGGCACACCCGCAGCAGTCAATCGTTTGCTATTGGCGACGACTTCGCCAGAAATCTCAATAGGGCCCCCAGGAGGGAAGCAAAGATCAAGCCATTGTCCAAAACGGACAGCTAATAATTCATTTACAAGTACTTTAGCGCCAAGGCGGTTAGTCGATAGTTTAACAACACATATCTTACTCTCGCTGTGGTTGTTTTCGGCCCGAAATAGTTGGGGGGACGTCGCCCCCAACCCTACTGGGCCTAGATATTCTATCGCCCGATACATCTAGCCAACTCCTCTCCCATCATCCCCAAAATCCCGGCAGCTGCAGCTTCCGGGATTTTTTCCATTAAAACAATACCCAGGGATTTTTCCATCCCTGGGTCATTATAATTAGCCGTTCGGATCAAGGAGTACCATTTACCAGCCAGCTGGCAATCCAACCAGTTGTAGACCCATCAGAAAGCAAAACTTTATACCATCCGAAAGCCTGCTCTCTTACGGTTAATGTTGTACCTCTATTTACCTTTGTAACCACTGGATAGTTGGTGCCTGGTCCGGATCTAATATTCACGTTATTACCACTGACAGTTACTGTACCACTGGCAGTCGTCGGTGTACCGGCAGTAGGAGTAATAGGACCAGTGACAACCACATTCTGCTCGCCAAAGGCCTCTATGTCACCACCACCAGTTTCAGAGGCTGATACGGTCTCATTGTCAAATTGGCTGGCACTGGCTTTATCAGTTGATCCCGAACTTGAAAGCACCCCAACCTCGTCGATAGGGCTTAATGCGTATACATCCATCTCAGTGGTAGTAACCACCCGGGTCCAGACCTTAAGTACAATCGTAACATGCACTTTACGCCGATCATGATGGCAGTGGAAATCATAGTCTACAAACTCAACAACGACATCAGATGTTGCCTTCATCTCAGGTTCAGCACCATCGACTTCAATATCACGCGTCCAACGGATATGCCGTCTTTCAAAAGCATGCACCGGCTGGTTAGGCAGGTCGGCTACATACATGACCTTTACCTCTAGCTCACCGCGAACAATAACCTTATCCCTAATAACATCAATTTTAGTAATTTCTAATTCCTTGACATATACGTCAACCACTTGTTCAATATCTGGTTTTTGTGTTGGTACAATCATATCAAGTTCTACAACCCGTTGTGCCATCTCGGCGCCCAGGACCTGCTCAACCTCAATTGTTTCCGGACCTGGTTCCGGGCAACCGCATAGCAGTTCCGAACTTTCAACAGTTGTTACCCCTGATACTGATTTTGTCGAGGTGGATAAAGTATCAGTCGAGGCTGATACTACCCTTGTTTTGTCATCATCCATAGTTTCCCCCCCTTATTCAGGCTCTCGTTCTGACTATTATCCCTTCGGTTTGGTAGGCAGGCTGCTGGTACCAATATTTACTTCGCGATCAGTCATCACTTTGGCTGTAACTTTTAGGATAACAGACACGTCAAATTCCCGGCAGTTGTGGTGATGATGGTGATGGTGGTGACCGCAGCCATCATCGTCGTCGTGGCAGTCATGGTCATGATCATGGTCATTGCAGTCGTCGTCATCGTCGTCATCATCGTTATCGTCATCGCAGTCAACAGGCTCAAAGTTCTTGTATTTGTATGCACGATGGTGGTCATCCACATCATAGTCAACAAATTCAACAATTACGCTGGCCTCAGCATCCATCCCCCTGCGAGCGCCTGGAATATCAATATCAAGAGTCCATTTATAATGCCTGATTTCCACAGCATGAACAGGCTGATCAGGTAAAGATGCTACGTAAATAGCTTTTATTTCGAACTCGCCGCGAACAATTACTTTGTCTGTAATAACATCAACACTGCAAACTTCTACTTCTTTAACAAATACATCAACAATTTGTTCAATAGAAGGTTTCCTTTCTGGAACAACCACGTGAATATCCAGAGCTTTTTGTTTTTCCTTTTCCCCTATTATTTGGCGCACGATAATAGTTTGCGTTTCCGCACCTAGAGTGCAGTTATTGGCTCTATCGTTCATGCAGATTCCCCCCTTTTATATTCTAGTTATATATATGCCTGCTCTAATTTTTATGTGACAAAAAACTAAAAAATGGCAAAGGACAGCAACCATTAAAAAAGCGGTTATCACAGGCACATCCTAACTATAACTATGATCCATACTCCTAAAACATGACATGATAAATACATTTACCAGCACTATTAATAATCTGAACCTGACAAGATGTAGCAAGAAAATAAATGTTATACATAAATCCTGTCTC
>NZ_DATMXX010000327.1:0-3132 GCF_035561255.1 Sporomusa sp.
GGAATAATCTGAACAAGTTATTTATTTCACTCTCATGAAATTATCCATTAAATGGTTTAATTTTAGGCCTGGTCGTGCATACTATTAATAAAGTAGACTTAGCTTCAGCTGGGGTTTTAACCCCCCATCTGAAGCTAAGTCGCACTTATCCAGGGACTTATCCGCTCTTAACTCCCATTTATGGAAAGACGGGAATCTTAGAGCGGGTTAGTCATCGGATAAAAGGTGTAAGGGTTTCGTCCCTGTGGGAGGGTTATCATGAGTCATGATGTTCTGAATATATTAGATGTTGCCGGCCAACTTGCTGACCTTAAAGATGTCGATTACAAAAACACACTGGCAATCGCGGTACTAATTGAACTCCTAATCGAGAAAGGTCTGTTTACCAGACAGGAGTTTGCTCAAAAAGCACTGGAAATGGAGTCGGCATCACTAGCTGAGATTATTATTAAACGCCGCTCGGAGCTGCGGACACAGCGGCAAATTTAAACGAGCCGGGTATATATACCCGGCTCGTTCTTTTTCTGTATACAACGCGATAAAGTTTTGCAGGCGGGTGGTGTGTTGGCAAAAGCGGAAGTCAAGCGCCAGCGGTGGAGCGTTGTCAATGCATCATCCGCCTGCGCCTGCAAACTTCTTTAATGCGGAATATACACATTAGAACTCAGGCTCAATTAAACCGTATTGTCCATCTTTACGACGGTATACGACATTGACCTCCTCGGTATCTGAATTCATAAAAACAAAGAAATCATGGTTGATTAGATTCATCTGCATAACAGCTTCGTCGGCATCCATCGGTTTAACAGCAAACCGCTTGGTTTTAACAATGGAAAACTCGTCTTCGCTGGCTGGCTGGGCTGGCGCTGCAGCCGGTATCAAATCTGTTTTGAAGCTGCCGCTCTTTAACTTGCGGGACAGTTTAGTCTTATATTTCTCAATTTGTTTTTCTAGTTTCTCAATGACCAGGTCTATGGAGGTGTACATATCTGCTGTAGATTCTTCGCCCCGGAGAAGTATTCCATTGATGGGCACAGTAACCTCAACAATGTGCCGGCCTTTATTAACAGTGAGGATTGCAGTAATCTCGCCCATGCTGGCACCGTCAAAATACTTAGTGACTTTACCAACGCGTTTGGCGACATAATCTTTTAGTGCTGTTGTAATTTCGATATTTTTTCCACGTACTGTAATTGCCATACTACCCATCCCCTTTCCTAGATCCTATATATTTAATATTCCCTATTTTTTTAAAAATTCCTGTCTAAAAAATCATACTTTCTGTTTTTGTTCAGATTTTTTTACACAATTCCCGAAACTTCTTCATTTGCCCTGGTTTAAATAAAATTAAAACCCGGCGATATAAATATCGCCGGGTATAATTTATGTGTGGTTTATATTCTTATTGAGCTTTATAAACGTTGCTGGCTTGCGGTCCGCGAGCACCATCAACGATTTCAAATTCAACTTGTTGGCCCTCATTCAGGGTCTTGAAACCTTGATCCTGAATAGCCGAGAAGTGTACGAATACGTCGCCGCCATCTTCTCTCTCAATGAATCCGTAACCTTTTTCTGCGCTAAACCACTTAACTTTACCAATCATGTGAAACTCCTCCTAAGATAAACTACAGACTGCCTTTTTGCAGTCACAAGTGGAAGTATAACATATATTTACAGCAATGTCAACGCGACCACCCTTGTGCCTATAGTATCTTCGAGAGGAATGCCTGCGTCCGTTCTTCCCTGGCATGCAAAAAGACCTCGTCCGGCGTACCTTCTTCAACGATCCGGCCTTCATCCATAAAGAGTACCCGGTCACCCACCTCGCGGGCAAACCCCATTTCATGGGTAACAACAGCCATGGTCATGCCCTCATTGGCCAGGGTTTTCATTACATCCAAAACCTCTTTAATCATTTCTGGATCAAGGGCTGAGGTAGGTTCGTCAAACAGCATCACTTTCGGTTTCATCGCCAGTGCCCGGGCAATGGCTACCCGCTGCTGCTGACCACCGGACAGTTGCTCAGGGTAAACATTCGCCTTATCAGAAAGCCCCACTTTTTCAAGTAAATTACTGGCTATCTTTTCCGCTTCAGCGCGCGGCAAGTTTCGGACTTTAATCGGGGCCAGCGAGATATTCTGCAATACTGTCATATGAGGGAACAGGTTAAAGCGCTGAAAAACCATGCCGACTTCTTCCCGGACTTTATTTATATTCGCCTCATTGGTAAGAGGAATACCGTCAACAATAATCTCGCCCTCAGTTGGCTCTTCCAGGTAGTTCATACAACGCAGCAGTGTACTCTTACCTGAGCCGCTGGGACCGATAATGACAACAACCTCCTGCTCGCTGATATGAGTATTTACGCCTTTGAGAACATGCAATTTGCCAAATTTTTTATGAAGATTTTTAATGCTTATCATCTGTCTTGTACCTCCGCTCGAGATAATCCACAAGGCGGGATATGGTAAAGGTCATAACAAGGTAAATAAAAGCCACTGTAAGCCAAATCTCAAAAGAGCCGTAGGTTCGGGCAATAATGAGCTGTCCGCGCCGTGTGAGCTCTTCAAAGCCGATTACCGACACCAGGGATGAATCCTTCAGCATAGCAATAAACTCGTTGCCAAGAGGCGGAATAATACGCTTAAAGGCCTGTGGCAGAATGATGTAGCGCATTGTCTGGGCCCAGGTCATGCCCAGCGACCGGCCGGCCTCCATTTGTCCCTTGTCAATGGACTGAATCCCAGAGCGGAAAATCTCGGCCACATAGGCTCCGCTGTTAACACTACAGGCCGTAATAGCGGCAATAAACGGATCAATTCGCTGTCCAACCACCAGCGGCAAGGCGAAGTAAATCAGAAAAATCTGCACCAGCAGCGGAGTCCCCCGGATAAAGTCCACGTACAAGGAAGCAAGTGTTTTAACCGCCCAGATCTGCGACAGGCGGGCCATCCCGACAAACATCCCGATAAGCAGGCCAAAACTAACACTAATTGCAGAAATCTGCACGGTAACACCGGCCCCCAGGAGGAGCAGCGGAAACGAATTGATAATTAAATCAAAATCAAAATTCAAATTCCTCACCCTTAATTAAAATGTATAAGGTTGCATAAAATCACATGACAATTATAT
>NZ_DATMXX010000328.1:0-4917 GCF_035561255.1 Sporomusa sp.
ATAATAAGAGTCAAGTTTGAAATATTCTTCTGCTCCCAGGATATCAACAAGCCGATTAAAAACTTCAAATGGTTTATCCAAAGAGACAACGCCTGTGTTCTTAAGCAACTGTAACTCCTCATCAAAAGTTTTAAAGCTTGCTGAAAAAGCTCCCGGGTGAATGACCAACCTAAACCCACCAACAGCATCCACTTTTTTCATGGGAATATGGGGAACATTATTAAGCATTATCGGTAAATCGCCTAATCTGCGTTTGTACTCGGCGAGATTCTCTTCATGTATTCCATCCACAAAAATCATATCGGCACCAACTTCGACAAAAGCGCGAGCCCGTTCTTCGACTGAATCCCAGCCTTCGACAGCAAGCGCATCAGTGCGTGCAATGATAATAAAATCCTGGTCGTGTCTTGCGTCCAACGCAGCCTTTACTTTTGACACTGCTTCATCTTTCGGAATTACTTGCTTATTGGTCATATAACCACAGCGTTTTGGCCACAATTGGTCTTCCAGGTGCAGCGCCGCGGCTCCCGCTTTTTCATATTCGCGTACCGTGCGGACGACATTCGAGTAGTTTCCATATCCCGTATCTGCGTCGGCAACAACCGGAATACCAACACTATTGGCAATAATCCTAACATTTTCTGCCATCTCGGTTAAAGTCAATAATCCCACATCCGGAATTCCTAACTTCGAAGCCGTTCCAAAACCGGTCATATAACAAGCTTCAAACCCGTTTCTTTCAACAAATCTTGCTTGAACTCCATCATAAACAAATGGTGCGATTACCCTCCCTTTTTTCATACTTTCCTTTAACAATTTTGCTTTGGACATTTCACCAATCTCCTTCTACATGTAAATTCTTTTGCCGAAAACTAACACGTCTTATTTTTTGTGACCTTTTTGCCGCCACTCCCTTACTTAATCAAATCAACTGCAAGTATACTTATTACGATTATTTTTCAAAATCGGATCAATTAACATTTATCCTTTAATCATCACATTCACGACAATAAATCAATATTGCGAAATTCATAGAGCAACCTCTGAGTGCGCAGGATAGGAATTGTCTAGTAACTAGTCCCAAAACCGCACACAGAGGAAGCCCTTATGAGCAACACTATCCACTTGAATGAGCCTGAATTGAAGAATCAAATGTTTTGGACTTCAGACTATTTAATCCAAGGCTTTTTTGTGCCACGAAAATGGCAGATGTGGGCTGGGCACTCTACGCAGTCGAGAGAATGAATAGGGGGCAATTTTGCTCCTTTAACTGTTTCACAAAGCTCTATGACCTTTTGAACCTGCGTCTGCTCCCCTTCAACGGCAACCAAGGCAGCACCTTCCGCTCCGTCAAGCCCGCCTGCTGCGAAAGGCACAGCTTTTACATCCGCATAAGACTCAAGCGCATCTACTTCGTTGATCACAGTGCAATCAAAGGAAAACGCCTTGCTCCTTATGCCCATTGAATAGTCGATACCGCCGCTGTTTACAAATCTGGCGGATTCACGAAGATCGAAAGGAAGGAATTTCTCAAGCCCGGCTGGTGTTATGATCTCATAGCCTTTTTTACTTGCTCCGGCCACCATCCGACCAATGGTGCCACTTCCGTCTTTGCTGCCAATGAGGACGAGGGGACGTTTATTCATGTCCACGCCATTAGGGCCTTTGAAATAAATATCCCCCGCGCCCATATTGTCGATAAGCTCGTTAAGGGTCCATCCATATACAGGCTTGCCATTTCTCAGAACCAGAGTATGGGAATAGGAACCCGCATCCGACAGAGCCTTGACCACGCCTGGATCAGTACTTTTATTAGCATTTTGCTTGTGTGTTAGCATGGTGTTGGCCTCGCCACACATCGCCTTGGGAGTGTTCATGCCTGTTATCCAAACCTTTTTGACATCAGGATATTCCCCTGTCAGCTCATAGTATAAGTGATAAACACTGGTGCTGGGATGCATCGCAACGATCCCTTCCTTCAGGGCCTTTTGCACACGTTCCAGCCTAGCAATACATTTGGCGATCAGCCACTTGGACTCGGTCACGGTGAATATAAATTCAGCTTTCATATTTATCGCTCCTTTACTAATCCTTTGGTTATTTCAAATAGATTTCTCACACTTTTCAGTTTTTCCACCGAACGAACCTTCATGGCAATGTTTTCAGCCATCTCCGGCGTAAAGACATCAGCAACGAGAACCTTATATTTTTCCGCGACCTCGTCAAAAGTGTACGGGTTTTCTGTTCCACCCTTGGCGCACCTGACATGGGCTTTATAGCTCCTCCCGTCGGTCATAACGACCTCCACTTTCGCTCCAAAAAGAGCAGGGCAAGTGGACTGAACCTCTTGGTCGAACTGCGTCGTGACTTTTCTGCCCCAAGCCAGTATGGTCGGATTTTTAAGAATAGACACGTCCAAATAGTTTTTGGCATCATTGACATTACCCCAGAAAGAAAGACCTACAGTGAAAGGAAGACTATACTGCGCGGTCAGTATCGAGTCCGGCTCGTAGGTGTTGTGCTCTTCGACAAGATTGGTGTGGCCTTTGACGATAATCTTATCCACCGCATCCAAATCGGGTACAAAGTCCGCATTCTTCTTGATGATCTCCAAGCAATCTACGACGGGGTGAAGAACGCCGCAGGCGGCGGAAGGCTTTACAGTGATATCCTCGACCGCGTAGGTTTCGCCAAGTCCTTTGGTTATCAGTCCGTAATCCGGCTCGTAATCGGCATCCTTGAAAACCCGGCAGAAGCCGAACTTCCCTTCCAAAATTTCCGCCGGTCCTTTGAAGCCGTCTTTTGCTAGCTGGGCGATGATGACTCCCTGCTCGGCGGCCTTGCCGGCATGAATACGTTTGACCATGGAGCCTTTGACGGAGAACTGGGCCAGTCCGGACGCGAAGGACCCTGCGAGTCCCAGAGCGCTTTCTACCTGGTCGGCGTTAAGCCCCAAGAGCTTCGCGCAAGCTGCAGTGGCGCCAAAGGTGCCGAAGGAAGCGGTAGGATGGAAGCCCTTTCTCAGATGATGTACCGCGATAGATACACCCGCTCGCATCATGACCTCGTAGCCAGCGACTATCGCCTCAATAAGCTGCTTGCCGTCCGCGTCGATCTCCTCGCCTAGAGCTATAGAAGCGGCCATGATAACGGCACCGGGGTGAGAAGCGGAAGGAGTATTGATATCGTCCAGTTCGAATCCATGGGCCAGAGTGCCATTAGCCATCGCCGCCATTGACGGCCCATACTCGGCCTTGCAATCGGGCAAAATGGTGGCGTGCCCGAAATTGTTGCGGGAGCAGAAACTGGTGATTATTTTCCCCATATCGGTCTGTGAAGCAAATGCAGCTACGCCGACGTAATCTATCAGACATTTTTTAACGGCCGCTATCACTCTGTCCGGAAGCTTGTCATATGAAATGTCGGCAATGAATTCCGAAAGTACCCTTGTCTCATTCATTTCTCTATTCCGCCTTTCCTTGTGTAGTAGTTTTTATAAATTTGAACTGTGAATTAAATTTGAATTAAACTCTTTTTAACATAAACATAGCCATCCAGGATTCTCCTCGCGGTCCGGCAAATCTGAGCATGTTCGACAACAAAACCATCTTTATTACGACTAATCTTAACTTCAACTTCATTGACCCCCCGAGGATAACCAAGACGTACAACTCCGGTATCTTTCGCTTTTTGGGATACAACCTGATTGACAATTGTTCCCTCAAGCATAGCCGCTACACTCGCACATATTGTTCCGGTCCCGGGAAAAGCATCCCCTGTATGCTGATTAAAAAATGGCCTTGCCAGAAAATCAAATTTTTCCGCACTCCACACTTCCTTGGTTACATAGTCAATGTAATCTGCAGCTTCACTAACTAAAGCTATAATTGGACGTACCGGGCTCACCTTAGTAGCATTCTGACCACGCGGCACTATTCCAAACTCAACAGCTGCCGTGGCTCTGATGGATTCAACCGAATTCATGATTTCTCGATTAGCGGCAATCTCCGGCGTGGACTCTTTCCCTGTTAGGCCCAATACTTTAGAATTCACAAAAAGCATAAGATTGGCGCAATCAACCATAGACACCGGCACTTTCCCCAAACCTTCAACATTGATGACATCAAGAACATTACCGGTAGGAAGAAGTTTGCCAGTGGCGGCACCGACTGTCCTGCTGAAATCGAGTTCTATCCGCGCGCCGGTACCTGGCACAGTATCAACTTTAAAATCGCCCTCGACAACGGCACGACCATCCTTGACCGGAACTTTTGCAATCAAGATTTTTTGCGTGTTCGTATTATGTATCCGGACTTCAGTTACTGGTTCTTTCGCCGCTACCATTCCTTCGTCTATCGCGAAGGGACCAACAGCGGATGATATATTTCCGCAATTAATGGAATAGTCAATTTTAGCTGAATCTAATTGCACTTGGCCAAAGGTATAATCCACATCGGCATCGCTGCGGCTGGGAGGACTAATGATTGCGAGCTTGCTCGTCTGAACCCGAGCACCACCCAAGCCATCAATCTGCCCGACATCCGGGCTGCCGTAAATGCCCAGTATAATTCGATCCCTCAATTCCTTCTCCAACGGCAGATCATTGTATCTCAGGAAAACCGCTTTACTAGTACCTCCCCGCATAATGGTACACCGAAACATTTCTTGCTCTGACATGCTTCATCTCTCCCTTTCAGCGTTTAAGATTAAGATGATGTAATTTACATTACATCATCAATTCTTCCGATCTCGTGGCCATACCTGATCAACGTACAGCCTTCCCCATTTACATCCACAAACCACGCGAACGCCATTCGGATAGTTTCAATCCTGCAACTAATGATCCATACACATCTCACTCTTTTACCGGACCAGACATGCCTGAGTCTCCTCAATTGGGTCAATTTTATATACTTT
>NZ_DATMXX010000329.1:0-19960 GCF_035561255.1 Sporomusa sp.
AATAATGTTTTTGTAATACAAAAAAGGAGAATGGATATGAGGTTTAAATGGCTATTAATAGTGATTTGTGCTATAAGTGTCCTAATCCTAGGAAATGCTTCGGCGGCGGCGACAGATTTTGAATTTTTCCCGTCTAAGGTATATTTTACAGATGATACTACATTGATTGTGGAAGGTAACTTCTATAATAGGGGGTCTTTTATTTCCTGGCTACCTAAGGCGAGTGTCGAGATTACTCTTAATACCGATGATGGCCCACAAATCATTAAGAGGTCATTTGACAATCTCGAGTTGATGTTAAACCACCAGGGTATTCGGTCTTGGAAATTTGAGATTCATGACACCAGCAAAGTTGATTTTAATTCCTGGAAGGTAAAAACCCGCTTTTAGAGCTTTAAATAGATTTTTAGCGTAAGCTGAATCTGCTTGTTGAGGAAGCCGAGGAAAACGTACCCACCTTCGTTGTCCTTGAACGCATTAGCGAGACTGTCTGTATCAGTCTCGTTTTTTTTTTGCGCTGGCAGGGGCATTATCTTCCGGCGATAATCGAATATAAAAATTCCTCAGCAGTGCTAGATTGCCTAACTAATTTAGTATGATTGTTAGGAATAGTTTTCAGAATTATAGGAATTTGACGGCAAGTGTATATGGGACTACCATTGTAGTATAAATGCATGAAGATTGCGTTAATTAGTTAGTTATCGGGACATTTAAATGCTATCTCATGCAATGCCTAACTAGTCTAAACTTAAAGGAGGAATCATGGAGAATAGTCAGCAATTATTTGGTACACATTTCAACAGGCTTACTACTGCAATTTCACTGGGAACACCAGACCGGGTGCCGGTCATTCTAGCTGCCGATTCTTTTTTTGCCCGGCACATGGGAGTATCTTTAGCCGACTATCTTGAAGATCTGGAGGTTAGTAGTCAAACCAATCTGAAGTCACTGGCTCAACTTGGCGAGATCGATGGTATTCAGTATTTAGTGCCTTGCGTTCATGCCTTAGGAGCGGCAACTTTCGCCAAGGTAAAACTGCCTGGGAGGGAATTGCCTCCGGATGCTCAATGGCAAATTGATGAAATCTCACCGATGTCTGCGGAGGATTATGATGTCATTTTAGACAAAGGGTTTACCTATTATCAACAGCTAGTATTTGAAAAGTATCTGCCGCTTGCTGTACCTGATTTACAAAAGTACATATCGTCTGACTGGCAGAAAATAGTGACAAACTATGTGAATGCCGGGATTGTGCCGTTTAGCCCATTAATCTTTGGGGTTCCCTTTGATGTTCTATCAAGTGCCCGGGGAATGGCAAACTTAACTAAAGATTTGTACCGGATACCAGATAAAGTAGAAGCTGTAATAGATATTATTACCACAGAAATGATTGCTGTGATCAAAGGGCAAATCGAGCAGATTAAACCGTTTGCCGTATTTACAGGAGCAACCCGGTGTGCACCGGAATATATGTCGGCTAAAATGTGGGAACGTTTTTCTTTACCATTTCTTAAAAGACAGGTAGAAGCTGTAATTGACTCAGGATCTTATGCATTACTCCATTGGGACAATAATTGGACCCGGGCTATAGAATATTTACAAGAGTTCCCTAAAGGTAAGTGTATCTTATCTTCTGATAGCAATACTGATTTATATAAGGCCAAACAAGTATTGCGCGGCCATATGTGTATCATGGGTGACGTACCGGCAGCCATGCTTGCATTAGGAACACCAGATGAAGTATACCAGTACAGCAGTAAACTGATTACCGATTTAGGGCCAGATGGCTTCATTCTGGCCGTGGGCTGCTGCACTCCTCTTAATGCAAAACCTGAGAATGTGAAAGCCATGATTGCTGCAGCTACTGGTAAATAAAAGAGATTTAGTACCGTATAGTGAGACGATCTTATCTCTAAAAGTAAAAGAAGGTGGGAAAATAATGAAAAGATTGTTGATTATCCTCGCTGTACTGATGGTATTTTGCATTTCCAATTTGGCATCTGCTGCAAGTAGTACCTTTAGTGACCTTCCGGCTAAACACTGGGCATATGATGCTGTGAAAAAGCTGGCTGATGCTGGTTTAATTGATGGAGTTGGCGACGGCACTTTCCGTGGCGACAAAACTATGACAAGGTATGAAATGGCTCTTATTGTGGCTAATGCTCTTACTAAGGAAGAAAAGGCTAATGCCGAGAACAAGGCTTTATTGGAAAAGTTGTCGGCTGAGTTTTCGAAGGAATTGATAAGTCTTGGCGTGCGTGTCAAAACACTGGAGGACAAGGATGCTAATAGCTTGAAGTTTTCAGGCGTAGCGCGAATCAGGCATGAATGGACCGAGAATCCGCGCTCACTTTTAGCTGATGATGCTATTGGGGGGCTACCTTATTACACAGGAAAACCAGAGGATAGCTCGGAAATTCGCACAGCTTATTACTTGTTTATAGACAAAAAGTTTGACAGCAACAATTACTTTCACGCTACACTCGGAAATGATTCTATATCAGGTGATACGAGAACAGATAGCTCGATCCAGTTTGAGGAAGCTTATTATGCCAGTAAGAATAGTAATTTTGAGTGGGCTGCAGGAAGATTTATTGCCACAGTCGGCAAAGGGCTATTGTTTAGTGCCCCCTATTTAGATGGCGGAAGAGTGAGCTTTGGCAATGATGTGAAGACGAGCATTTATTCTGGTAAAAAAACAGACTATTCTTGGCTGCTAGCCGATACGCAATTTAAATTAAACAAGAATACTAACATGTCATTTGCTTATGTTTCCAATAATGAAGATTCCAACTCTGGTCTCAATTTTTATGATGCTAAAGCAGTGGGATTCGAATATACCGGAATACCTAATATCAACCTGCAAGGTGAGTATGGTGTAAACACTGCAACCATGGCTAAGTTCTTTAATGGTGGCGATTCACCAAAGGGAATGCAGCTTAAGGTAAAATATAAGGGGGCAAATCCGTTCGCAGTAGGAACATCAGGTGCTTGGGTAGGGTACCGGAAGGCTGACAATGGTTTTGATATATTACAATATACTGGCGCATTAAACGCTCCCAATAACTGGACATATCCTGCGCAAGGCAGCAGTATCAACGATGTTAAAGGTTTTGAATATGGAGTTGAAGTAACGGTTGCGCCACAGGCGATGCTTTCAGTCATCTATGGTGATTTGCAAGCTGTAAAAGTAGGTGGCTTAGGTTTAACAGACAAGAGTCAGAAATTCTTGATTAGCCAGTTAACCTGGATTTTCTAATAACTGGCATTGCTGCAATGCTTGTGCGTATGAAGAAACCGTGGCTGTTGCCCGCGGTTTTCTTCATGTCTTAACTGGCCATAGCAAAATGCGTGCTTTAAGCAAAGCAGAAAGGAATAGTTCCAAAGATGTGTGAAATAATAAATAAAAGAGATAGCTCTTTTCGTTGGATAATACTCCTAATAATTTTTCTTACACACCTGACCTTAAACTATTTAATATATCAAATAGGTGGCTTAGCCAGTCAAATTATACCGGCATTACATCTTCAGCCCAGCCAATTTGCTATGGCTTTATCTGCTCCCATGTTAGCCTGTGCTATAGTTGGTATCCCTGCCGGCGCCTTGGCAGATCGTTATGGTGTTAAAAACGTCATAGCCGGCGGTCTGGCACTCACCGTAATAAGCAGTTTCGGTCGTATCAGCCCAACCAGTTTTGAAGTTCTTTTCGTCTGGATGTTTATTCTAGGCTTTGGCTTGGCTTTTCTTAATGCGAATGTTGCCAAAATCCTGGGTGCTTGGTTCCCACCCCGGCAACTGGGAATGGTAATGGGAATATATATAGCAGGGGCCACTACTGGTATCACGGCCGCTTTGGCAACTTCGGCACTTTTCCCATCTATTGAAAAAGCTTTTACGACTTCTGCAATTATCGCCCTGTGTAACTTAATCTTATGGCTACTGTTTGTTAAGTCCAAACCTGCCGGGGCACCTGATGTTCCAGTTCAGCCACTTGCAGAGTATTTGGGTGTGGTCGTAAAAAGCAAAAATATCTGGTTTGGAGCCCTGGCTATGTTTTTCTATATGGGTACCTTTGTTACCCAAAGCGGGTATTTATCCACTGCACTTACCCAAGCCAAAGGAATCAATCCGGTTCTTGCCGGCCTGGTTGCATCTTTCCTATCGCTGGCTATTATGGCTGGGGCCATTATCGGGCCTATGATCTCCGCTAGAGTCGGGTTGATAAGACCCTTTCTCGCGCCAACTGTAATTCTCGGTGCAATCACCTCCTACCTGGCCTGGATTGTTCCATTTGGTTCACTTACCTGGATACTACTTATAGTCACCGGAATTTTACTAGGTGTTTCTATTCCACTTGTTATGTCACTTCCCATTTCACTTCCGGAAATTGGACCGGTTTATGCCGGGAGTGCAGGGGGGCTTATTAGCATGCTGCAAATGGCCGGGGCTTTCATACTCTCATCCTATGTTATTATACCGCTGGCAGGACCTGACGTAGATCAGGTGTTTTTGTATATTAGTATTGGCTATCTAATATATGGCGCAATTTTATTATTGCTGCCTGAGCTTGGGTTAGCAGGAAAAAGATGATTTAATGCGTGATTTTTTTGAAATATGAGATAAAGGTATTGACAGAAAGATCAGTCGGAGTTATTCTATATATAGATGTATATACAACGCAAATAACTGACTGGAGGAGAAAAGATTACATGCTAATAATCGGGGAACTTATTAATACCAGCCGTAAGGCGATTCGTGAAGCAGTTGAAACAAGAAACGCAGCATATATCCAAGAGGTTGCCAAACAGCAAGAGGCAGCCGGTGCCAATTATCTGGACGTAAACTGCGGAACAATGGTCGGACAGGAAATAGAGTGTATGGAATGGCTGGTAAATACGATCCAAGAGGTTACTGACATGCCTCTGTGTATTGATAGTCCTGATGTGAATGCACTAAGAGCCGGACTTACGCTGGCTAAGACTACCAATGGTAAGCGCATGATCAATTCGACAACGGCTGAAACAACACGTTATCAAGCGGTTATCCCGTTGGTTAGAGAGTTTAATGCTAAGATTGTTGCTCTTTGTATAGAAGATGCCGGTATGCCAGAAACGGCTGAAGATCGTTTGCGTATTGCCAGTAAGCTTATTGATGACATGGCGAAAGAAGGCATCCAGCAGGATGACATCTATATTGATCCGCTGATTAAGCCGTTAAGCACCAATGATAAGTATGGCAAATCGGTATTGGATGCGATCTACGCGATTAAGAATAAATATCCCGCCGTACACTTAACTTGCGGTTTGAGCAATATATCCTACGGCTTTCCCAACCGGGCTGTGCTCAATCGGCTATTTGTAGTACAAACCATGACAGTGGGAATGGATGGTTATATCCTGAATCCGACCGACAAAGCTATGATGGGTGTGGTATATGCCGGGCAGGCCTTGTTGGGCAATGATCGATATTGCGCTAAATACCTGAAGGCTCATAGAAAAGGGCTTTACGAGTAAAAACTAGAAGTAAGCCTATTCATAAATAAATATATATATAATTAGGGGGAGATTGAATGTCAAAGATTGATCTTGTAAAAGCGGTAACTGAGTTAGAGGAAGATTTGGTAATTGCCGGTGTAAACGAACAACTGGCAGCTGGTGTACCTGCAGTTGAAATTCTTGCACAGCTCCAGGGTGGTATGGAGGGTGTAGGCAAGCTGTATGAAGCTGGTGACTACTATCTGTCCGAATTGATTATGTCGGCAGAGGTTTTTGCTAATGCAGCCGCTCTTCTCGGTTCAGCTCTTGCTGATTCCGGAGACAGCAAAACAATCGGTACCGTCATCCTGGGTACTGTAAAAGACGACATTCATGACATCGGCAAAAATATCGTTTCTACAATTTTGAGCTGTAACGGCTTCAAAGTCGTAGATGTCGGTGTAGATGCTCCTATTGAAGCGTTTGTTGAGGCCGTAAAAACTCATAAACCTGATGTTGTTGGTATGTTCTGTCTGTTGACTACTGCTTTTGATGTAATGAAAGAAACTGTTGCTGCCGTAAAGGCCAGTGGTATTAAAACCACCGTGTTGGTTGGTGGCGGTCCGGTTGACGAGAGTGTTGCTAAATGGTGCAGTGCTGATGGCTATTGTAAGAATGCCTATGATGCCGTTGAAATGTCTAAAACAGCTTCAAGCGCTAACTAATTCTTTCTGTCAATACATTGGATGTGCGATACTTACAAATTATGAATTGAAGGAGGGTGTCTGCTCTATATGAATTGTGAAGATAAAAAGACGAAAGTCTGCGCCAGTGAAAATGAGTTTGATACCTTGCCTGATAACCAGGACGCACAGACCCAATTGACAGCAGGATATGACAGGGATGAGATCGCTCCAATCATCAACAGAATATTAAGCATTGCGAAAGAAATTTGTTGTCTTTCCGAGCAGGAAGTCCCTGTAGAAGCCCCCCAAAGCGCAAAGGCTTCCCGAAAGTGAAGTAATGATTGTATTGGATTATCCCAACAGTGCTCAATCCGGGTTGCTTGTTAGCAACCCGGATTTCCCGCATCGGGGAACAAAAGAAGACTCGCCAGTTTTGATAATGGTTGGCTAATAAATTAGTTTTATCTCAAGAATCGGAGGGAAATATGCGTATTTTGCTTTTCGGCGGTTTCCTGGGATCTGGTAAAACAACGACAATATTACAAGTTGCCAAATATATTACTGAAAACAAGCAGGAAACCGTTGCTCTTATTGAGAATGAGATTGGCGAAGCCGGCATTGATGACAAACTATTAGCTGATAGTGGTTTACAGGTAAGGCCGCTTTTTGGCGGTTGTGTATGTTGCCAGATTACCAGTGACCTGATAACAGCAGTGCGGGAGATCCATGATACGATAAAACCAGACTGGCTTATTATTGAAATGACCGGTTTGGCGATTCCCGGCAACATTGCCAAGCTGATTAACGAATATTGCCATTTCTACACAGGCTTTAAGACAATAACTATTGTTGACATGGGGCGCTGGCCGGAATTGAAAGAGGTTCTTGGCCCGCTTGTTACCAGTCAGGTTGAAAAAACAGATTTTGTTATTATTAATAAGGCGGATATTGCCGGTTCTGACCAGGCGGAGATTATCGCTGATATTAGGGAGTTAGTCAGCAATGCACCGATTCGGGTCGCCAGTGCCGCAAATAAATTGCCTCCGGATGTAATTGAGGAGGTAGTTCATTTTGAATAAACTAACAGATGCTTCGGTTTATAGTAAGGCCCATCATATTGTTTTTGGAAAGGCTGTTACCAAGCCCGGCATTGAGAAACTGGTGAAGCAGTTGATCCAGGATATTGGCAGACCATTATCCCATAATGGTATTATCGTGGGGCATATTAAGGTGCTTGTCAAATTGCCGGATGAGGAATTTATCTTTGTATCGCTTACCCGGCTGGATCGGGTCGATGTAAGGTTCTCCACTCAGTGGGCTACTGACTTAGTCAATGAATTTAATAGTATCAATCTGGATATCAATGTATTAATCTTTGGGTATAATGATGCGGTCATAGCAGAGGCAGTGGATGCTTCACTAGCGGCTTTGCGCAAAGAGAGTACCTGTAATTGATACAGTCATGCTGTTTCGACGCCTGTCTTAGTTGATAGGCGCGCTACATACATTCCGCCAAAAGAAGAACTACCCATTAATTAAATAGTAGTTCTTCTTTTTGGTTTCTATGAATGATAATAGGAAAGAGGTTTTACACATGATGGAGGCATCCTCAACCTATACTTTATTAATTGAAGGTGATGCCAGGTGTCTGCCGTGCTCACAGGAAAAGACCATTTTACGTTCACTCATTGACGGGGGCGTATTTATAGAAGCGAACTGTGGCGGTAAAGGGACGTGTGGTAAGTGTAAGATACAGGTGAGTACAGGCCGGGTTATTGATAAAAACGGACGTCAGGCTCAACCCGGCAAGGATAATACTTATTTGGCCTGCCAGGTTTATCCCCAGGGAGACATCACTATTATTTTAAAGAAGGCACAGGCAAGCCAAAAAGGTCAGGCTACCGAAATAATTGTTGATGATAGTATGCCGCTTGTAAAAAAAGTGGTTTTGTCTCCGGCCTATCCTACCGTAGATAATCATTACTCCCTGCAGGACATGATCCGGCAAGCCTTGTCTGTACACACAAGCGAGGACCCGAGTTTTAATAGTACCGGGCTTATTGATAATGCAGCAATGCTGCGGCGGTTAAGTGAAGTGGTAGAAACAAAACCGGAGCTTATTACCATTACCCTCTTTGCTGATAAAGCTATAGCGATTGAAGCAGATGACACATCAAAGGTGCTGTATGGTGTGGCGTTTGATATTGGGACAACCACCGTTGTCGGCATGCTGGTAGATCTTAATGCCGGAAAAGTAGTGGCAGTGTGCTCAAAAAATAATCCGCAGGCATCGATGGGGGCGGATGTTATTTCCCGGATTCAGGCAACCCACGAACTGCTCGGCGGCCTGGAGGGGTTGTCTCAGCTCATCCGGCGTTGTTTAAATCAAATCATTGCTGAACTATGCAGTGCGGCAGGGCTTACTGCAAACGACGTGTATGCAGTAACTATAGCCGGTAATGCCACTATGGCGCATTTAGTCCTGGAGATTTCTCCGTCAACGCTGGTACGTAAGCCGTATGCCGCTTTATTTAAGTATATGTCACCACTCAATCCGCAGGATATTGAACTGGAGATCAACCCTCAGGGAAAAATCATGGTATTGCCTAACATTGCAAGTTTTGTTGGCTCAGATACGACGGCTGCGATTTTGGCTGTAGATCAGGATATTTTGGAAACACCAATGTTATTGGTAGACTTAGGGACAAACGGCGAAATGGTTATTGGTAGCGGCAATCTGTTATATGCCTGTTCAACCGCCGCCGGCCCTGCCTTTGAAGGGGCTCATATCCGGGATGGTATGCGTGCGGCCGATGGTGCCATCACAGATGTTGTTATGACAGAGCAGGATGTCCTAGTGCAGGTAATTGGCAGTGGCAAACCTGCCGGTATCTGTGGCTCAGGTATTGTTAAGGCTGTTGCCGAATTGGTGAAAGCAGGCCTGGTAAATACAAGCGGACGTTTTACTAAGGCCGCAGCTGCGAAATTGCCGGAATCCCTGCAACAGCGGTTGAAGAATCAGGGAGGGCAATGGGAGTTTGTGCTTGTAGAAGGGAAAAATAGCGCTAGTGGGGCTGATATCTCAATTACTCAAGCCGATATACGACAGATCCAACTAGTCAAATCGTCAATATATACCGGTATCCAGTTTCTAATGGAAAGGCTGCAGAGTGAAAGCGAGTTAACAGTATGTTTAGCCGGCGCCTTTGGTAATTATATTGATGTTGACAGTGCTTTGACTATTGGAATGCTGCCGGCAGGCAGGAAGGAGGCTGTCTGCTCGGCCGGTAATGCAGCAGGTACAGGGGCCGTTCAGGCATTGCTATCTGCAGAAAAAATGCAAAGATGTTTTGCGATTGCCGATAAAGTTAATTATATAGAATTGGCAGCGCAGCCTGGTTTCCAACAGCGATTTTTGGCCAATCTTTCATTTCCCCCAAGTTAATTCGCGTGTAAAAAAGCAGGTGCACTATAATTTCAAGCGGGGATTAAAGGATAATGTAATCAATAAATACAGCAGGGCAGGGCTAAATATAGTCCTGCCCTTATTGTAGTATTATTTAAAGTGGTGCTCAACCGGTTGTGAGAGTGGATTTGAATGGAGTTACATTTGCAGGTTTTTTGGATAAAATAGAGAAATATGGTATTATATTTTTGACTAAAGCTATTGGGTGAAAGGGGTACTTGTTATGGCGAAAGACTGTTCCTTCGATATTGTATCAGAGGTAGATATGCAGGAAATGGATAATGCTGTCAATCAGACTACTAAAGAGATTGGTCAGCGCTACGATTTTAAAGGCAGCAAAGCTGAGATTGTTATGGATAAAGAGTCCTTAAAATTATCAGCCGAGGATGAGTATAAGCTTGGAGCTATGCTCGATATTTTGCGAACAAAAATGGTTAAGCGTAACGTTCCGTTAAAGTGTCTGGATGCGGGTAAGATTGAGTCTGCATTTAGTGGTACTGTGAAACAAACAGTCACCATCCAAAAAGGGATCAGTAAAGAAAAGGCGAAAGAGGTAATAGCCTATATTAAAGATCAGAAGCTAAAAGTCCAGGCGCAAATTATGGATGATCAATTGCGGGTCACTGGCGCGAAAAAGGACGATTTGCAGGCCGTTATTCAAAAGTTAAGGGAAAAAGATTTTGGAATAGAATTGCAGTGCATTAACTTCCGCTCGTAATATAAAGCTGGGCTTGCGCCGGGCCTTGGCGCAAGCCCATATAAAAAACGCTAACGTTTGAAGTGTTAGCGTTTTTTTTTGCATTTTCGATGTTGTTAGATTAGGTGATCGAGAATATCAGTTCGATAGAGCCAAAGGTGAGGGTAATCGGGATACGATAACCATTTAAATTGATGCTATCAGAATCGGCCGCAAAAGTCTGCGGTTTAAGGTCGAGTTCTAAGCCTTTGTCCGACATATTGATTAAGAAAAGGCCATTATGCAGATTCAAGAATTCGGCTACACTGTCTTTCGCCAACTCATCAACCTGGGTTAGTTCTTCCTGGCTAAAACGGCTGGCCAGGTCGATGAGTGCTGAATCGCTGAGGAGCAAGGCGGTAGAAAGGGTTTGATCGCCAATAGCTTGCTGGGATATAATCCAGCCTTCTGGCTGCCGGGTCAGTGGCAACGGGCGAGACAATAGCGGCTGGTCATTAAGGAAACGGACGATGTTTTTTAATAATAGAGCCACATAATCATAATGCAAACTGCCCAATTGATCATGGGGAAAGTCAAAGAATAAGCGAACAATTTGATCAATGTCAGCGCTTTGTAATGACTGCAGCAGCTCCTGGGACAATTGATTGTCCTGCTTAAAGCCTTCAAGAGCGGCTTCCAGCTGGCCTAGTGTGAGATATTTTTTATCAAGTATGGCCTGATTTAAAGCTAAATGGCGGCTGCTTTGCTGTGTAAGCAGGTTGTCAAGCTGCGATTGGCTTAGATAGCCTTTGCTTAAAGCAAGTTCGCCAAAACGGCGATCCATGGTTCGCTGAAGCTCGTGAACCTCTTCGATTTGCGTTGCTGTCATTAGCGCTGCGTTAAGGGCCAGGACACCAAGCTTTACCCGGGCAGATTGTTCATAAGCCAGTAAGTCACAGAGTTGTTCAGCCGAGATAATGCCTTTATTGAAGAGATATTGGCCAAAATATTGAGTAAACATCGTTGTCTCCTTTACTATTCCGAATAGCCGACAGCCTTGGCAATCTGGTCTTTGTTATAAGGTTTTTGGATAAAATCAGTTGCACCGTATTTAAGTGCTTCCAATACTTTTGCTGAGGTGCCGGTAGATGACAGCATGATAATCTTAGCGCATTTATCAAGCTCTCTAATCTGCTTGAGCGCCTCCAAGCCGTCTAATTCAGGCATAACAATATCCATAAAAACAATGCCCGGCTTTTGGCTCTTAAAAATAGCTACACATTCGATCCCGTTTTTGGCTTCATATACTTGGCAATGCATTTCTTCTAATAAATCACGTAGTTTTTTGCGAACAAGCATTGAATCATCGCAGATTAATACCTCGGCAACACACGTATTCACCATTAAAACTCCTTCCATTACAAGAATAATCTATATTACATTCTAAATATTCCTGGTAAATCCTGCAATTCGTTTAATATGCTGGGTTACTAAAGAAGTTAAATTCTAAATTTAAGTGAGATTGCCACACTAGTCATTGCGAACACAGTGAGCAATCTCGCTGTCTGTTGTACTTACTAAGTTTACGCTACCGCGTTTTTACAATCAAGGATGGTAAAGGCTTTACTCAGCCGGGTACGGTCGAAGGCTACTTTAACAGTACCCTGCAGACCGTGAATAATGATATCGCCACCTTGTTGCAGTGCGCGTTTTTGAATATTGACAAGCATGCCTAGCCCGGTTGAATTAATATCATTTACCTTGGAAAAATCAACGCTAAAGTTGCAGTAGCCGTCCGCTATATAGGTCAGCATGGTTTCCCGGATTTGGGCAGCCAGCTCGCCCTGCAGGTTTCCTGCCAGACTTGCGATAACCTGACAGTTTTCTATAATAAACTCTTGGTTCTCCATTTTCACGCCTCCAATTTATTTGTACAATGCTCGGTCCTAAAGAATGCAATAGCTGCTTTTAAGCTGGCAGCCATTTTGTTGGTGCCGGTCGAGTTTGCGGCAAGAGAGTCCATGACGGTTGCCGTTTGATTGGTTGCTGTTGAGACTTCTTCAGCCTGGTGAGCGGTGTTTTCAATAACTGTGGCCAATGAGTCGATTAGATCAATAATCCGGTCTGACTGGGTGACCTCTTCATCGGTGATTGCCATGACGGCCTCAATGTCAGTTACTGTGTTGTTTATCGCTGCAAAGATATTCTCCAGCGCACTTTGAGCCTGGCTGGCGCTGGCTACCCCGTCTTCCACTTCGGCCCTGCTGCCTTGCATGGCCCGCGCGGCGGCTGTGGTACTTTCTTTTACCCTTTGAATGAGTGCCGACACCTCAGTTGCTCCCTTGGTCGACTGGTCAGCTAGCTTCCGGACCTCTTGTGCTACTACGGCAAAGCCACGTCCAGCCTCACCGGCCCGGGCGGCTTCGATGGCAGCATTTAATGAAAGCAGATTTGTTTGGGAGGCAATACCGGTTATTGTGTCAGTGATGGCACCAATTTTGGCAATATATTGATTGAGTGTGGTCATTAACTCTTCAGCTTCAAGTGTTTTGTCTTTGATGTTGCCCATACAGGCTACTGTATTGGTGACTGTGTCGCGCCCTTCCAGGGCAGTGTTCAGGGTTGTCCTGGAGTTAGTAGCTGCTGAGGTGGCCTCGCGTTTGGCAATATCAACAAGTGAGGACAGTTCCAACAGCGACTTGGAGACCTCAACAACCGAGGCTGTACCGGCAACTGCGTCAGCGGCCAGCCGGGAACTGTTACCTGCTACTTCGGCAGCTGTAGAGGATACCTGCTCAACTGAAGCAGCTGTTTCCTCAGAGGCAGCCACTACCTGCTCGGCTGATACGGAGACTGTTTTTACCAGGGAGCGCAGGTTCCTGACCATAGAGTTGATCGCTGTGGCCAAGCGGCCAATTTCATCGTTAGTAGTAACGGTAATTTCTGATAATGCCAGGTTGCCTGAGGCAACCTGCTCAACGCAGGTAACCATATTGTGAATTTCCCGGAGCGCCTGACGCAGGATGAAGAGTGCCAGGGCAATGGCGATACTTAACCCTGTAACAATCATGCCCGAAAACAGCATGATCAGCCAATTGTACCGATTATCAGCGCTCTGATATTCTCTTTTTGCTAACTCGAGCTGAAGGTTGATAAGTTCGGAGAGTTTACCTGAAACAGGCTCAATGCTTGAGTACAACTCTTCGATCATAAAAGCCCTCAAGGCTGCTTTATCTTCTTTTATCATGATATCAGCTGCTTTGGTCAGTGCTCCATCTGCCATGCCCAGGAAACCGTCAATCTGAGCGATCATCTGTTCTTCTTCCGTTGTTGCTGCATGGCTTTTGTAGGTGCTCCACTGGTCTTTGATAATTTTGGCCCCTTCATCTAGCCTGTTTCTGCCCAGTGCCCAGGCCATGTGGCCATCGCTGACCTTGTGGCAGGTATCTATGACATTTACTGTGAGTGCCTCAGACATTATTTTAAGTTCCTGGAGAGAGAGGATCCGGCTTGTGTACATTGTTTTAAGGGCATCATTGGCAGTCTTTATGCTATGTAATCCGACTACTCCAATAACAATAGATAATAGCGAAAAAATTGCTACAACAATGAGTAGCTTTGCTCTTAGACTGAAGCGGCACAACAAAGTCGAAAAGGCTTTTACCTGGAATTTTTTTAGATCCTCAGGCAGCTTTAGCTGACAACGCAACCTGGCAGGGATTTGAATGTTGAATTTTTTTGGTAGCTTGCTTCTGGCTGTAATGCGCTTTAATAAGCTCACGCTGTACTCCTTTATCGTGCAAGTATTTTCTCATAAGTCATTTTTGCTCTTGCTATAAACTGTTAGTCTTTGGCAAGAGATTATCCTGCACTGGTATTTTAAGGGTGTGTTAACTTTATGTTAAGTTTCTGTTATCTGGTTATAATGACAGAATCAGTAGAAAGCGGGTAGACATTAACATCACCCCAAATATATAATGATTATGGAAAATTAATTGGTGCACAACACACAAGGAGAACCGCTATGGCGAAAAAAAGCAATAATCTTAAATGGATACTGGCACTCAGCGCTATTTTGGCAGCAATCATCTTTTATCAAACCAGTCACCCTCCCGAAAAGGCTCCAATGCAGCCTAATCCTGGCTATAATCTGGAGAAGACGGGAGCCGGTGTGGTACTTGACTTCACAGAAACAGCTAATAAAATTCATGCCTCTGTTGATGGCGGTCTAAACAGTATTAATGTAACACCTACAGCGGTGAAAGAAGCTAAGCAGGAGGTTCCCCGCACCGGGGTTGAGGGGATTATCCGCTGGCATACCCGGAGTATGCTTATTGTACTCCCGGAAACAAGGTCACCGGAGGCGGTGGAACAGGTGTTAACCCCACTTGCTGCTAAAGCCGGCGGTAAGGTAATCGCTACTGAACCAGATACTTATAACGGCGCGCCGGCTGTGCGTATTGATGTCGGTATCAAGGATAGCCTAAACAGTGAACCGCTAACCCTGGTAACTGACAGGATCTATATTGCTAAAGAAAAGGGTGCATTACCGCCTAAGCCAAAAACGGAAAGTAAGGCTGGTTATATGGCGATAGTGATTGATGATTTTGGCTATATCAGGGAACCAATTGCCGAATATGCTAATATGGGACGACCGATTACATTTGCTGTGTTGCCATATCGCCCATACAGTAATGAGGCGGCGTCAAAGGCTCTTAGCGCCGGCCATTTGGTGATGCTGCACCTGCCGCTGGAGCCGTTATCGGTGGCTGAAGAGGTAGAGCCGACAGTCATTACTGTAAATATGTCTGATGAAGAGATCCAGCAGAGGGTGGAGAAAGCCATTGCTTCGATACCTGGCCTCAAAGGTGTCAATAATCATCAGGGATCAAAGGCAACTGCAGACCGGCGGGTGATGAAAACTGTATTGAGTGTTATCAAAGAGCATAATCTTTTTTTCATTGACAGTCGTACCAACGGCAAAACGGTGGCGGCTGATGTGTCAAGGCAGCTTGGGCTGCGGACAGGAGAAAATGAGCTGTTTTTAGATAACAGCTCAGATGTTGAGTTAATAAAAAAACAACTGCGTAAAGCAGTTGCTATGGCTCAGAGAAATGGCAGTGTAACGGTCATTGGTCATGCCCGGCCTAATTCTGTCATTGCTGTACGGGAAATGATCCCGGAAATTGAGGCAGCCGGCATCAGGCTGGTATATGCAGATCAGCTGGTTAGATAAAGGTTTGTTAACCTATCAATGAAATTTTACAAGAGATAATATTATTTCAAAAGCTATGAGGAGGATGATTGCAACCTCCATGATTTCGGCTCTGTTGGTTACTACTTCATCAGTCAGCAGGTTATAGCTGCGTTGAATAACCTCTACCCGCTGATCAATGCTGGCCGTCCAGTCGTGGATGCGCAGGATACGCAGGTAGGTTGTATATACCCTGGCGTAGAAAACATCTTCTGTGATTCTTAGCGAATTTTCAATTTCGCTGGTGACAGAGGTAATATCAGCCATCAGCTCTAAGAGTTGCCGCCTGATTCGGCGATACCTGCCCAGCCGCCGGTAGACAACGGTGCGTTCGGCTTCGGTAATCGCATCATACATTTTGTCAATCTCCTGGTTGAGCATCAGATCATAATAGCGCAGCTCCAGAAACTGCGCATTGGCAAACTCCAGCAGGTCGGGAATATCCGGGCTGCCGGACGGGTCATAAACAATTACCGTATTCCAGCCGAGCAGGGTAAAATCATTTGCATAAGATAAACGGTTCGCCAATGTTTCCTGCCGTGTTTCGGGACTGACAGGCTCTTTGTCAGCAAGGAGAACAGGTACTGGGTCCCAGTCCTGATGCCATTCCTTGAAATAATAGACCACCAGATCTTCTTCAACGATTGATGCGTGTTCGCTTTTGAGCGCCGGTCTGATGCCAGTCAGGACAGCCTCAAGTGTGCGGAGAAAAAATATATCAGGCATTTGATCGATGGCTGGGGCCAGGTTAATTAGATCCTGATACACAAAATCATCAGGAAGATTCACCTGCATAATAATGCTAATTACGCCGAAGTCATAGATCCTGGCGCGGACATCAGCCGGAAAAGTACGATCACCGACAGGGATTTGCTGCTGAGCCAGCATGACGGTGACTGGCGGATCTTTAAAAACGATGGCTTTGGGTGAAACACGAGTCAGGCGCAGCCTTGATACATGACCGCCGGTAGCCAACAGGGATTCAGCCTTAACCAGGTCGATAGAGTCGGCAGTATCAAATAAGCGGTAGACTAATATGGATGCCTGCATAATGTCGCTCCTTCTATAAAGTTACATATAGCTTCGATTAATATCCATAGTTTTCCTCTTTTGGCTTCCAGGAAATGATAAATCTTTCTTAGTTACTCTTAGCCAATCCCATGCTCAATAATTTCACGCTAGAGCCAGGCAGCTTTGGCGTGGTATTTTTTTGTGTGCGGTCAAACTCTGTCATGTATGCCCAGTAACGCTTAGGCATGTGGCTCATGCGGCATTGTGGGTTATGCCGTCCCTGTATCGCAATAGTATCATAAAATAATTGCCATAGTTCGCGAAAGGTTTGCTCTTCCTCATCTACTTCCGGCAATTCAAGAGCTCCAATAGGAATGACCGCAGACTGGTATGGCTGATACACTAGTCCCATGCCATGTGCTTTATCATGGATTAAAAAGCGCTCTTCTGGATAACGCTCGCAAAAATGCTGCACCAGTAGCGGCAGTACGTAATTTTTGGGTTCGATTTCGCCCACGAGAACGTTATTAAAAATAGAAAACCGCAGGAAGCCCTTTAGCAAATGACTTTCCCTATTTAAGTGATTAACTGCTTTAAAGAGTGTATTCACTACGTCGTCGGTTAGCATGTTCATTACAGTCGGGCCATAGCTATACCCTAGTCGCAGAAATAGCAGGATGTACAACTCTTTTTGAACAAGACAAGTTAAAAAGGCGTGTCGTACTAAATTTAGCGCTGAAGTACCCATTTTTTTAGGGATAGAAGCTAACACTCGACTTGCTTTTGACAAATCAGTATGAATTTTTTTTGCGGAAAAGAGCAGGGGCTGGGATGCATCTGCCAGTAGAATATCTAGTGGAATTTCTTTTTTTTCATAACTTTCAAATACGCAGCACAATAATCCATCAAAACTTCCATCATAGCTGTAAATCAGATCTGACTGGTTATGCATTTTCGTATATCCTCCTGTGGAAAGGTGAGCAGCGGCGGCTGGGCAAAAAGTGAAAGCTGTTCTGTCTGCAAGGAGAAATTTGCATGATATAGTTCCAGCGTTTTCTCGGATAGTAAAGAGCGGAGCATCATATTTTGTGTGATCTTTATGCCGTCCACTGTTTTTCCACCGCAGGTTATAAAATACTGCGCTCGCTTGAGGACAACCCCCAGATTTTTCAGGTCATCAGAATAGAGCGACGTTGTACGTCGGGCAGTTACAATGCGCTTGGCGCTGGTTATGCCGATGCCTGGTATTCGCAGCAAGTCACGATAGGGAGCACGGTTTACATCCACAGGAAAAAAATCCATATGATTGAGTGCCCAGTTGCATTTAGGATCTAAATAGGGATTAAAACTTTGATGTTGCTGATCAAGAAGCTCGTTAGCGGCAAAGCCGTAAAACCGTAATAGCCAGTCCGCCTGGTAAAGCCGGTGCTCACGCCATAGCGGTGGTTTTGTATCTAATGTAGGTAGAAGACTATTTTCAGCTACTGGCATATAGGCAGAAAAAAAGACGCGCTTCAGTTTATATTTCCGATAAAGGCCTTCGGTTAAATTTAAAATTTGATAATCTGTGTCTGGCGTAGCGCCTATGATCATCTGAGTACTCTGTCCGGCAGGAACAAACTTGGCTGCATGCCGATACTTTGCTAAATCTCGCGAATTTTCTTGTATGCGATTTTGAATATAGCCCATGGGTGTAAAAATGGAATGTTTGGACTTGTCCGGTGCCAGCAACTGCAAACTATTTTGAGATGGCAGCTCAATATTCACACTCATTCGGTCAGCCAGCATACCAAGGTTGGCAAGCAGTGTACTGTCGGCTCCGGGGATGGCCTTGGCATGGATGTATCCCGAAAACCGATACTCTTGTCGCAGAATTCGCAGGACCTCAATCATTTGTTCGCAAGTATAGTCTGGATTTTTCAGCACACCAGAGCTCAAAAAAAGGCCTTCAATATAATTTCGGCGATAAAAATTGATGGTCAGCTCAGCTAATTCCCGTGGCGTAAAGGAAGCCCGCGGCGTGTCGTTAGACAAGCGATTAACGCAGTATTTACAATCATAAGCGCAAACATTGGTCAGCAATACTTTTAACAGAGAAATGCACCGCCCATCTGCCGAAAAGCTGTGACAGATTCCACAAGCGGACGCACTACCAATTCCTCCGGCCGATGCCTTTTTATTCACACCACTAGATGTGCAAGCTACATCATATTTTGCCGCATCGGTTAGAATTTTTAACTTATCGAAAACATCCACATGAATCACTCTCTTGCTTAATCTTAATGTCTTGAAAGGCTCAAGCGTTAACCATCAGGTAGTTCTAAAATAATTATACACCCAGAACAAATGTTTTGCAAACATTTGTTCTGGGTGTATAATAAAAAAACTGTTGTTTTTATCTCTGTGCAATCAGGTATTCCCAGAATAATCCCAGGCATGCCGGCAGTAGCGGTTGGCGGCAAATTGCGTAAAATTGACGCTCTATTACCGGTCCGGGCAGCGGCAGTGCAACTAACTGCCCGGAGGTAAGCTCTGGTTCAACAGCCCAGGCCGAAATAAAGCCAACCCCTATTTCATTCAGGATAGCTGCTTTTACAGCCTGATTGCTGCCAGCTTCCATAACAATATTGAGGTCGTCCGGGTTGATATTGAGGCGACTTAGAGCATTGAGGGCGGAGCTGATTGTGCCAGACGACTTTTTACGTAAAATGAACGGCAACGTAAGTAACCAGTCTTTAGACGGGGGATTTTGGGCTGTTGTTTTGTAATTCGGGTGGGCTGCAAGGATCAGATTATCAGTCCATAGCGGCTGACTAATAAGACTAGCATCTGGCTTAGTGCCGATTACGGCAATCGGAAACTCACCCTGGCTAAATTTCTCTAAGATAGTATGACTGTCCCCTGTTATCAAGGATATGCTCAAGCCGGGGTGGGCTTTAAGGAAATACGATAGGAGCGGCGGTAAGATGTAATCTGCAGGAATTGTGCTGGCGCCAAGAAGTATCCGGCCGGCTGAACCTTGCGCCATTGCTTGAATTTCTTTGTGGGTGCCGGCAACCAGGTCGTTTATTATCCGGGTAGTCTCATATAGTCTCTCGCCGTATATTGTTAAGGAGACCCCTTTGGATGTCCGGATAAATAAGGGACAGCCAAAATTCTTTTCCAGGTTATCAATGTGGAACGAAACGGTTGGCTGTGTAAGCTCCAATTTTTTTGCAGCAGCCGAAAAGCTTCCCTCTTCGGCAACATATGAGAATACAGTTAAAGATTGTATGTAAGACATGCGCTCACCTCAATTAATTTGTGCGGACTAAACTATAGTCAACTAATTCGACAGAGTAAGATAAAATTTCCTGTTAAAGCCTGGTAGAGCAGGAATATTATTGTTCATAT
>NZ_DATMXX010000330.1:0-13406 GCF_035561255.1 Sporomusa sp.
GCCATATAGGTTGAAAATGATTATCATTTTCTGTTATTATGAAATAGGGCACACCCTCTCGCTCAGTCTTTTTATTTTGGTAATAGCGTACGCTGAGTAAGCTCTGCGAAAGGCTAATCAAAATTATTATAAAGGAGAGAATTATGGAACTGATATCACAAACCATTAATTTATTTCACAAAGGCGGACCTGTTATGTATCTCCTGGTCGCCTGCTCGCTATTCATAGTGGCCATTGCTGTCGAACGGTTTCTCTACTACCGTAGTTTGTCGGTCAACACACCTGATTTTCAACAGAAACTCATTCCCTTATTAGAAAAACAAAGGTTCAGCGAGGCCGCACAAGTCTGCGAACAAGCAACCCCTAATGCCCTGGCCGCAGTGGCAGGGGCCGGACTCCAGGCCTGCCTGCGAGGCAGTCAGGTTGAAAATGCCCTCGAAAGTGCAGCCATGCTCGCTGCTGCCCGTCTGCGCGAACACCTTGATGACCTTAGTATGGTTGTCACCCTCGCCCCTTTGCTGGGGCTGTTAGGCACGGTCATTGGGATGATCAATTCATTTAGCGTGTTCAATGTACAGGCCGGTCAACCCATGGCTATCACCGGCGGTGTCGGCGAGGCACTCATTGCCACTGCTACCGGCCTCAGTGTCGCAACACTGGCGCTGATCCTGCACAGCTATTTCTCCCGAAGGGTCAACCGGCTTATTACTGATATTGAGCAAACAACGGCCTTAGTAGTAAGTTATGTACTGATTAAAAAAACCGGACGGAGAGACACCCATGAAATTGCGTAGTCTCCGGGTGGAAAACCAGCCGCAGCTTATGATCATCCCGATGATTGATATTATTTTCTTTTTACTGGTCTTCTTTATGATGAGCACCCTGTACATGGTTGAGCAGCATACAATCCCGGTTAACCTGCCACAGGCAGCGGCCGTTCAGCAGGACAAACCCAGTAGTATCAATGTTACCGTATTGGAAAATGGCAGTGTCATGTTTAATCAAGAGGAAATTCCCCTAACACTGTTGACCAAGCGCGTAAATTTAGAGCTCGGCAAGCAATCTGACACTATCTTTATCCTGCGTGGTGACAAACAAGTGGCTTACGGCCAGATCGTAACCGTCCTGGATTCGCTAAAGCAGGCAGGAGCCCACCGGGTGTCGGTAGCGGTCGAGAAAGCGAGGTAGTCATGACCTTTGCCCTTCGTTGGCGTAAAGCCATTTCCGTATCTGTCTGCCTACATATTTTTTTGCTGGTGATAGCCGGATATCTGGTAGCCGGCCTATTGACAGCCGCTGCAACGGTACCTGAAGAAATTATCCTCAATATGGACCTTGTGAGTGATTCGGGATTGCCGGAACCGGCAGCATCTTCGGAAATATCCGTGCCTGCTCCGACTGTATCAACTCCGGCTGAGCCAGTACAGGCAGTTACTGAAGTAAAGCCAGTCGTTACTACCAGTGAATTGTCTATGACTGAAGTGGAAAGCCCGGCAGCGATCGTATCAGCCCAGCCTCATGCCGCTGCCACCACCGAAGGCCCTGAAACCAAAGCCTCCGGTCCGCCGCCATCAGCTGGGGGTGGCGGCATTGCCGCACCAGGTATACTGTCCCGGGTGGACCCGCTCTACCCGCCGGCAGCCAGGCAAGCCGGTCTGGAAGGCACAGTGCTGTTAAAAATTCAGGTGCTGGCTAATGGCCGGCCTGGCGAGATTAGCGTAGCCCGTTCTACCGGTTATCCGGCTTTGGATGAGGCAGCAGCTGCAGCTGTGCGCAAGTGGCAGTTTATCCCGGCAAAAGACCGGAGTAGCGGCCGGACAGTGGCCTGCACAACTACCCTGCCGGTATCATTTCGCCTGCAAAACCAGAAAAACTAGAAAAAGCGAAGAGCCGTGCTGAAACATTCATTTCAGCACGGCTCTTCACTTTTTCATCATTGCTTAAATCCATTTAATGACTATCATCTACAGGTCTGAGCAAATCATAAGTAATGCAAACAGGGCGACCGGTTCGCGCTTCATTAACAACCTGAGCATCGATCTGGAAGACATCTCTCAACCTCGCCGGTACCATAACCGCACCAGGCATCCCATGGCAAATAACAGCCCCGTCCCGCATGGCAATCATATAATCGGCAAAGCGAGCCGCAAGATTCAGGTCATGCAGGACCATTAGAATGGTGCAGCCCTGTTTCTTGTTTAGGTCGCTTAGCAGTTCCAGTACCTCCAGCTGATGAGATAAGTCTAGATAAGTAGTAGGTTCATCCAGCAGGATGAGATCGGTCTGCTGCGCCAGTGCCATGGCAATCCACACACGCTGGCGTTGCCCGCCCGAAAGCAGGTCAACAAAGCGGTCCTCTAATTCTGCCAGCCCGGTCACCACCAGTGACCAGGCGATGATCCTGTGATCCTCAGGGGTTAGTTTGCCAAAGCCTCTCTGATAGGGGAAACGCCCGTAGGCAACCAGTTCGCCTACAGTTAACCCATTAGGGGCAATAGGACATTGGGGTAAAATGGCCATTTTCCGGGCAACAGCCTGAGTGGAGAGGGTCTTAATATCCTTACCGTTGAGATAGACCAGGCCGCTTTGCGGGCGCAGGATACGGCCCAAGGCCTTGAGAACAGTCGATTTTCCACAGCCATTAGGGCCAATAATGGCTGTGATTTTTCCTTGGGGAATCTGCATATTTAGCGCTTCTATGACGGTATTCTCTGCATAGGCAATTGCTAAGTTTTCTGTTCTTATACTGTCCATGAAACCCTCCCCCTTTTTTCTCTCCATCACTTACTTTTAGCCAATAAAACCAGAAAATAAGGCGCACCAACAATTGCAAACATTATACCGGCAGGTATCTCCGCAGGTTGCGCAATCGTGCGTGCCAGCATATCGGCTAACACAACTAACATAGCGCCAATTAAAGCACTGGACGGCAATAAACTTCGATGTCCCGGCCCTACCAGACGGCGGGCCAGATGGGGAACAATCAACCCAACAAAGTTTATACCGCCACTTACAGAAACACACGCTGCCGCCAGTGCTACTGCAACTGTCAGCAGTACCCGGCGCTCCCATTCCACCGTCATCCCTAACCCCCATGCAACTTCCTCACCCATACTAAGAACATCCAGCACCCGTGCCTTGTAACAGGTATAGGGAACAAGAACTAGCAGCCAGGGTAACAGAGCTATGACCTGCGGCCAACCAACACCCCAAATCTGCCCTGCCAGCCACACCGCTATAAAGTAAAATTGGGTTTCATCCAAGACAATTGTCAGTACAATCATAGCGGCACTGATACCTGCATGAACGGCGATACCTGTCAGGATCAGTCGAATTGGCAATAACCCCTCCTGCCTTTTATAGGCCAGGATATAGGTCAGCACTGCCGCGCCCCCAGCCCCGATTAATGCCAGAAACGGCAGCGCGAACAGGGATAACCCCGTTTTGACGGGAAGCAGCAGCACAAATAGCACCACCAACAGTCCTGCCCCGGCGTTAATCCCTAATAGACCGGGGTCGGCCAGCACATTGCGGGAAATCCCCTGAATGATACAACCGGACAAAGCCAATCCCGCTCCGACCAGCATTGCAATGACGATGCGAGGCAGTCTAAAGCTAAATAAAACCAGGTTTTCCTGATGGCTGCCACCGCCAAACAGGATACGTAGAATATCAAATGGAGCTAGGCGTGTATACCCTTGATTCATACTAATAAGCACCACAAGAGCAAGCAGCAGGCTTAAGGTAAACAGCACTGTCACATGATGCAGCCTTCTCCTTTTATATGCTGGTACCAATCGGGAGTACATTTTATATCGCCCGCCTTTGGCGCGCTAAATATAAAAAGAACGGGACGCCAATGAGGGCGGTAAGAGCACCGATCGGCGTTTCAAAATCCTGATTAATGGTACGTGCTCCCAGATCTGCCAATACCAGTAGCAGACTGCCCAGTATGGCTGAAGACGGAATAATCACACGGTAGTCTACGCCAAACAGATACCGGGACATATGAGGAATAATAAGACCGACAAAACCGATAGGACCTGCAACAGCTACAGATACACCTGCTAATATCAAAATAACTATGACAGCGAGAAGATTAACAAACCTGATCCTCAGCCCCAGCCCCTGAGAGACTTCACTTCCCAGACTAAGGAGTGAAACTGAGCGGGAAAGCAAGAGTGCCAGCAGGAGTGCCATTCCTACCCACGGGTACAAAAAATGAAGCTGCTGCCAGGTAACTCCGGCCACACCGCCTGTTAGCCAAAACATAATGTCTCTCGCAACGCCAAAGTAGATGGCAATACCCTGCCCCAGGGCAGTAAGCAATGCGCTGACTGCCGCCCCTGCCAGTACCAGCCGCATTGAGGTAGCCCCGCCACACTGCAAAGAGGCAATCCAGTAGACCATCCCGGCAGCAATTGCCGCCCCGAGAAAAGAAGACAGCATGATATAGACAGCAGCGATACCAGGGAAAAATGTAAAACATAACGACAGGGCGAAGCCCGCACCTGCGTTCAAACCCATTAAACCTGAATCAGCCATGGGATTCCGGGTGATTCCCTGCATCACAGCCCCCGCCACGGCCAAGGAGGCACCAACCAAGATGCTTGCCAGTGTGCGGGGCAGGCGCAAATCCCGGATGATCAAATGCTGTATTGAATCAGGGTTAAAATCAACCAACGCATCCCATACCGCGGTAAACGGCACCTGCACAATGCCGTAACTCAGAGATAGCAGCATACTCATGACCAATATACCGAGCCCGCCGGCAATAGCGAATAGTACTATCGATGGGCCGCCTATTTTTTTGATACCGTGACCGGTCCAAGCAGCGACCTTCTCGATAACTAACATTTAATAATCATCTCCGTGCTTAAATCAAATCTTATACTAGCAGTTAGGCAGTGAACTGTTACACTAATAGCGATTTAAAGCGGCGAATCACTTTACCAGACTCTTAACAATACTGTTAACCCCATATTCTACAGCAAGAGCTCCTATAGTAAAAACGGACTGATCTAAGAAATAAATGTTCTGATTTTTCACTGCCTTCAATGTATACCATATTGAATTGTCGCTCAATCTCTCCAGTCTTTTCTCGACACCATTATTTTTCTTTATGAAAATATGATCAGGATTAAGCTCTGCCAATCTTTCTAATGACAGTCGCCCAATCTTTTCGGGATAGCCGGCAGGTGCCCGCAAACCCAGCCCACTTTCGGCATCAAAATATGCAGGTAAACTCTGCGGACCATAGGTGTTAAACGTACCTTTATCATCAAGTGTTACAACTATAACTGTCTCATTCTTATAAGGTGCCAGCTTGTCCCGGGATTGGGCAATCAGTCTCTCAAGTTGTATGATGCGTTCCTCTGCAACCTGTTCCTGGCCAATTATTTTCGCTACCTCCCGCGGTACACTACGCCAATCGCGGGAAAGTTCCTGAGTATCGAGCAAAACAACAGGGGCAATCTTGGATAACTCACCATAAATCCGTTCATTTAAACCTCCGCCAATAATCAAATCCGGTTGGACCTCCAACACCCTTTCAAGATTAATGCTTGTCTGTTTACCCAGATCAATCACAGGATTGGCTGCAAGATAAGGCTTAAGTGACTCCCATTCTGACATAAAACCCTGAAGTTGAGGTACTGCAACAGGCGGCGTACTCAGTGTAAACATCGTATCCATTAGGTGAAAAAACACAACGGCAATTCGCTCCGGCGGCTTTTCAATAATCACTTGGTGGCCTTTGGCATCTACATAAATTCGTGGGAAAGCTGCCTCCTGCCCCGGCCTTTCCATACTACTGGCAGGTTTGGGCACAGGGGTGGTTTTAGCCGGCTGAGCGCTGCAGCCGGCTAGGACCCCTGTTAAAATTGCAAATGAGAGTATGAGAAGTAACATCCTATTCATAACCGCTCCACTATTTTACCTTTCATTAATCTTGGTCATTAATTAACAGTATACAGTCACTATATTAGTTAAAAAAAAATCAGGAATAGAATATTCCCAATTCATCCAGTATTCTTTTCAAAACACCTTTGTAGTGTACTGGGGCAAACGCCGGTGCGCTTCTTAAAAAGCTTACTAAAATAATAGGGATCCGAGTAGCCTACATAAGCAGACACCTCTGTTACCGAGCAGGCAGTAGTACATAATAACTCCCGCGCGTGATTGACCCGCTGCTCAATCAGATATGCGTTCGGGCTCATGCCTGCATATTTTTGAAACAGATAAGCAAGCTGCTTGCTGCTCAAACCATACAGCTCAGCCAGGCTTGGCATCGTCAGTGGTTCCATATAATGAGCATTCATATATTCCATAGCCTGCTCTACCAGCTCCCGGCTATCTTCGTTTCGCCGCTTCCCGTAACAGGTCAGTACCTCATCCATGATAGTAAAGAATAAGGATTTTGCCCGCAGGGACTGCAAACTTCCCGACATTGTGGAGGTATGATGAAACTTTTTCAACAGCTCACTGATGTGCGGGTTATAACCCGGTTCTAATTCGTAGTGAGATGATGAATGGGGAAACACATGCTTATCACTGTCAGAAACCTGATAGTGAACCAGGATAAATTCCCACTCGGTATCGCCCACAACCTCTTTATCCAGTGTCATGCGGGGGCCTGCGTGAAAAACCCTGCCGGGTTCCATTTCATAAGTCACACCGTCAAAGGTCATCCTGGCCCGGCCGCGAAGAGGAAAAACCAGACCGGAGGCCGGTGCAGTATAAGTATCCAGCTGTTTTTTACCAGGTTCAACCACGGTTCTATGAGCATCCAGAATGTCAAACGATATCTGGGAAAAGTATTCTGCCATTTCATCAATGTCAGCTTTCATTGTGCATTCCTCCTTATAAAGCAGCAACATTCCGGCCTAAAAAACAAAATCAGACTGCCCTTACAATAACCACAATTTATTTTTCAGGGCATTTTATATTTTAACGGAGTAATGCTTTAACCTATTAATTTTAAATTTGCAGATGAAATTGATTATCATTTACATTATAATATTTCTAGTTTATACTTGTCAATAAATTCTAGCCTCAGATTACTCAACCTTTCCTTTCAGGAGTGTCCTTCAGACTGTGGGCTATCGAAAAAAATCCAGGTTAATTTTGAAATATATCCATTTACTCCGGCCTCTTTGCTTGATATTCTAATTGGCAAGCAGTGAGTTGATAGTAATACTCATTTTCATTTTGGCAATAAGAGAAACTAATAAAAACTTGCCCTAACTATGGCTGCACAGTAACAAGGGCTGGCACTCTTTTTTATTGCCAGGTGATAGACGAAGCATAAAACGCTGTAGATTTAAATAACAGAGGAGCGGATTTACCAGATGAAGAGGAAATTATCCCGGACTAAAAAAAATCTTCTCTATGCCCTGCTGGGCAGCAGCTTATTCTGGCAGATGCCATATGCAGCCTACGCGGCTGAGGAACCGGCAACAACTGAGCAACCTGCAGAGAAACAGACGGAGGCACAAGAAACCTTTACCCTGGAGAAAATTGAAGTAACAGCCAACCGTGACCAAACTCTTCCGCCTGCCTACGCCGGCGGCCAGGTGGCGCGCGGTGGCGGCCTTGGTATTCTGGGTAATAAGGATTTTATGGATACACCGTTTAACCTTACCAGTTATACCGCACAGACCATTGAAGACCAGCAGGCCCGCACGCTGTATGATGTCTTGCGTAATGATCCATCTATCCGCTACACTACCCCTGATGGTCATATAAGGGAGAATTTCACAATCCGAGGCTTTGATCTTACAGCCGAAGAAGTTGCTTTTAACGGAATGTACGGTTTGGCTCCCCAGGGTCATACACCGTTAGAGTTCGTGGAACGGGTGGAAGTGTTAAAAGGTCCCAGCGCCCTGTTAAACGGAATGTCTCCTAACGGGGGCGTAGGCGGTTCCATCAACCTGGTGCCTAAACGGGCCGGTGACGAACCTTTAACCCAGTTAACAACCGATTATACCTCCGACTCACAGTGGGGTGGGCATATTGACATCGGCCGCCGGTTCGGTGAAAATAATGAATTCGGCCTACGCTTCAACGGCGTTTACCGCGATGGCGATACCGGAGTAGAAGACGCGTCCAAAACACAAATGCTGTCTTCATTAGGCCTGGATTACCGTGGCGAGCACTGGCGTGCCTCGCTGGATGCCTACACCAGTAAAGAGAAATATGAAAACGGCAGTCCTTCCTCGTATAGTTTTGCCTCGGGAGTTGTGAGCGCACCGGATCCCAAAACAAATTTGATGCGCGGAACCTGGGGTGAAGTAGAAAATAAAGGAATTTTACTTAAGACCGAATATGACCTGAACGACAATCTGTCCGTTTATGCCGGGATCGGCAAGCAAAAAAACACCTACGCCGGTACTTATACAGGAAATCATGGCCTTAATCTTGATGCGCAAGGTAATGTTACGGCAAGCCCGCCTTTCCAGCGGGGATATACCGATACGATATCCTCCGAAGTAGGCTTACGCAATAAATTCCAGACCGGTACCGTGCAGCATCAGCTTGTACTAAGCGCCAATGCATTGGATATTGAAGGAGGCACTCATTTCAAGCGTATTTCTACAAGTTCAAACATTTATAACCCTGTTATACCTGTTTGGGGAGCTGATCCCGGCTCACCACCCAAAACGACGGAAACTGATCTTTCCAGCATCGCTCTGGCTGATACCCTGTCCTTTAATCAGGATAAAGTCCAGCTCACCATGGGCGTGCGGCGTCAAAACGTTCACACCAAAACCTTCAACGCCTCAACCGGTAACTTGACTGCTGAGTATGATGAAAGCGCAACCACGCCGGTAGTCGCCCTGGTAGTCAAACCGTGGGCCGCTCCCATATCACTATATGCCAATTATATTGAAGGACTGAGCAAGGGTTCGGAAGTAACAGAAACCGCCGCATTAAACTACGGCGAAGTCTTTAAGCCATTCAAAAGTAAGCAATACGAATTCGGCGTAAAATGGGATCGCGGTAAATTTGCCAATACGCTGAGTTTTTATCAGATTGAAAAACCAAGTCTGATTGATGTTGCCCAGGGTACCGGTTATATTGTTAGCGATGACGGGGAGCAGCGCAGCCGCGGGATTGAATGGAATACTTTCGGGGCAATCAATGATAAAGTACGGCTGTTGGGCGGTATTGCCTTTACCCGTGGTGAATACACGAAAACGGAAGATGGTCTTTATGAGGGCAATACACCTTACGGCGTTCCCAAATATCAGATCAACTTGGGCGCAGAATGGGATACTCCCTGGAATCCGGCTTTAACGTTAAGCGCCCGGGCAGTTTATACCAGCTCGCAATATATCAATTCCGCCAACACGATGGTCATACCGAGCTGGGTACGCTATGATATCGGAGCTCGATACAAAACCGTTATTAATAAGACACCAATCACCTACCGGGCCAGTGTGGAAAACCTGTTTAACAAGAATTATTGGAGTGGTTCCTTTAGCAGCGGGTATGCCACGTTAGGCGGCCCCCGTACCTTTAAGCTTTCAGCGACAATGGATTTTTAGAGGATTTAATGACAGATGAGCAACCTTAAAGAGTCTGATTATGCCCTTCTGAAAAATTTTTTATGTAGTAAATCCAGAACAGCCCAAACTATCCTGCGTATCATAGCCGCCGTGTTTGGCGGCTATGCGCTGACCGCCAGCATGCTGGCGGCTTTGGCGTTGCTGCTACCCTGGCCAAAAGTTGATGCCTTGTTTTTTACTGCGCTGCTCCCGGCCCTCATCTACCCTGCGGCACTTCTCTGGATTTTCGCCGCCCCCACTGCGCAGCGCGCCTGGCGGGATTTACTCACTGCCATACTGCTTTGCGGTGTCCTGGCGCTGATTGCCGCCGTGGTACGCTAAAGGAGAATTTATATGAATCAAACTAATTTAAACAGAACGTTTACCCGATCAATGAGCGAACTGCACACTTGGGGCGGCTTGGTGTTCGGCTGGCTGTTATTTGCCATCTTTTTTACAGGCACACTGTCAGTATTTGAACAGGAAATCACGCATTGGATGCAGCCTGGCGCAAGGGTTAGCCAGACCAGTCCTGTTCAGGCGGTGGCCTCAGCTGACCAAAAACTACGCCAGCTTGCCCCACGGGCGGATACCTGGATGATCGCCTTACCACAAGGCCGCCATCAGGATCTGGAAATCATCTGGAAGAAAGGCAAAGCCACTCTGGAAAGGCATCTGAACCCGCAAACCGGAGCAGTCCTTAAAATGCCGGCCACCGAAGGCGGTCATTTCTTTGTGCAGTTCCACTATGAACTGCACAGCGGCAAAACCGGTTTATGGCTGGTCAGTTTAGCCTCGGTAGTTATGCTGGCCGCGCTGGTATCAGGTATAGCTATCCGAAGACAGGTCTTTACAGACTTTTTTCGTCTGCGCTGGCGAAAAAACTGGCTTGCTGCCCATACTTTGACCGGTGTGCTAACCCTGCCTTTTGTCATTTTAATTACCTATACCGGTCTGACTATTACTTTTTTCATGCTGCTGCCGACAGTACCGCAGGTGTTATACGGCAGTTCCTGGAGAGGACCAGCGGCGGTGGCTGCCAATAATTTTGAGCGTCCCCCCGCACATCTGCCTGGAGAATTAGTACCGCTCAGCCGGCTCCTGCCACTGGCTGAAGCCGAACTCGGAAAAGACAAGATTTCCTTTGTCCGTATTAGTAATCCGGGTGACCGGCAGTCTGTAATTACCTTCTTCCGCACTGTTGATGACACAATTGTTGCCATGAGCGCCAGAGCATCTTTTGACGGGGTTACCGGCGAAATGCTTGGCAGCCAGAGTACCTGGAATAAATATGTGCACATCTACCGCTCGCTGGTCGGCCTGCATATTGCCCGATTCGGCGGCTATCCCATATCCTGGCTGTATTTCACAGCCGGCCTCATCAGTTGTATCATGATTGCCGCCGGACTGATATTTTTCACTGTCAAACGCCGCAGCCGCTATGCCAGGAGCAATGAGGCAGCGCAACTGATGTACCGCGCCATCGAAGCACTAAACATTGCAGCTGTTACTGGAATAGTCGTTGCCTGCGGTGCTTATTTATGGTCCAACCGCTTGCTGCCGCCGGGGGTTAAAGACCGGGCTGATGCAGAAATAACCGTATTTTTCGGTATGTGGCTGCTCATGTTGATTCATGCATTGCTGCGCCCGCCGTTGCGCGCTTGGGCCGAGCAACTGGGCCTGGCCGCCGGACTTTGTATTGGCCTGCCTGCGCTTAATGCACTTACCAGCACGGTCGGATTGTTCCCAGCTATCGCGCGCGGCGACTGGATGACTGCCGGCGTTGATTTGACAGCAGCTTTGCTGGGAACAGTATTGGCTATCACAGCGTGGCGTGTGGCCCTAAAACAAAAGAAAAACCAGCAACCTCCAGACCGGATCCTGGCTTTTCCTAACACTAATAAATTGACAATAGATCGTTAAAGTAAATCTTAACTTGTAAGAAGGAGAGAACAATGGAACTTATAACGCAAACTATCAATCTGTTTCACAAGGGCGGCCCTGTCATGTACCTTTTGGTCACCTGCTCCCTGTTTGTCGTGGCTATCGCCGTCGAGCGCCTGCGCTACTACCGTAATCTTGCTACAGACAGTCGCTTTTTTTATAATAAACTGCAGCCACTCCTGGAGAAACAACATTTCAGCGAAGCCGCTCAATTTTGCGAGCAAACCCCGGCCGCCATTGCCAAAGTCGCACTGGCAGGCCTCTTAGCATTCCAACGGGGCAGTCAGATTGAAAGTGCCCTGGAGAGTGCCGCTACCCTGACTTGCGCTCGCCTGCGTGAGCATCTCGATGATTTGAGTATGGTCGTCACCCTTGCCCCATTACTTGGCCTCCTTGGCACCGTCATCGGTATGATCAATTCCTTTAGTGTATTCAACGTCCAGGCCGGTCAACCTATGGCCATTACCGGTGGCGTAGGTGAAGCCCTGATTGCTACCGCCACCGGCCTCAGTGTCGCTACCTTAGCCCTGATTATCCACAGTTATTTCTCCCGTCGGGTCAACTGCCTTGTTACTGATATCGAACAAACCGCAGCCCTGGTCATTAGCTATACGCTTATTAAAAAATCTGGCCGGAGAGAATCCCATGAAATTGCGTAGCCTCCGCGTGGAAAACCAACCCCAACTGATGATTATCCCAATGATTGATATTATCTTTTTCCTCCTGGTGTTCTTTATGATGAGTACCCTCTATATGGTCGAGCAGCATACCATCCCCGTTAATCTCCCACAGGCATCAGCCGCTCACCAGGATAAACCCAGCAGCATCAATATTACAGTGCTGGATAATGGCAGCGTTATGTTTAATCAGGAAGAAATTCCCTTAACGCTGTTAGCCAAACGTGTAAACCTGGAACTAGGTAAGCAGCCCGATCCCGTCTTTGTCCTGCGCGGCGACAAGCAGGCAGCTTATAGTCAGGTAGTTGCTGTTCTTGATGAACTGAAGCAGGCTGGTGCTCACCGGGTGGCAGTGGCGGTTGAGAAAGCGAGGTAATACTCATGACCTACACCGATCATTGGCGCAAAGCTATGACAGTCTCATTTTTTCTCCATATTTTTCTGGTAATAGCGGCAGGTTATCTACTTAGTGGGCTAACTGCCCCCTTACCGGTGCCTGCAGAAGTACTGCTGGAGATGGATTTGGTAAATGATCCGGCAGAACACGCAGGTAATCGGATAACTACACCAGAACAAACTGCACCGCCGGCTGCGCCCCAACCAGTGCCAGCTGAAATACCGCCGGTCGTAACTCCCCAAATAGAAACCCCGGTTACCGAACCACAACCAGTGGTAACAAGCAGTGAGCTTACCCTGGCTGCAGCTGAGAATCAGACCAACTCCCCGGCACCAAACCATTCTGCCAGTACCGGCAGCCCGGCTGCGGTTCCGGCTGCAGGCGGTGGTTCCCGCAGCGGTATCGCCGCACCAGGCATCCTGTCCAAAGTCGACCCGTCCTATCCCCCATCAGCCCGAAAGGCTGGGCTGGAAGGCACAGTGATACTGAAAATCCAGATTCATGCCAACGGCCGACCGGGTGAAATTGTCGTAGCCCGCTCAACAGGCCACGTAGTACTGGACGAAGCGGCGATTAAAGCTGTAGGAAAATGGCAGTTTATACCGGCCAAAGACCGTATTAGCGGCCGGACAGTATCCTGCACCACAACCTTGCCGGTTACGTTTCGCCTACATTAGCCATGACACTGCAATCTCAAAGAGTTTCAACAGCCAATCCTAAAATAGTCCTCTGTCGGTTCTATTTTAAAGTATTTCATATACTATGATTTCCTGTAATGATTTACGCGCCATATCATACCGGTATAGAATAAAAACAAGCTGTAGACTCAAAATCGTCTAC
>NZ_DATMXX010000331.1:0-23916 GCF_035561255.1 Sporomusa sp.
TCTGTCATTCGAAAGAAGTAAGGCCCCTTGTAGATGACAAGGTTGATAGGCCAGATGTGTAAGTGGCGCAATCCACTCAGCTGACTGGTACTAATAGGCCGAGGACTTGACTTAAACTTGTTCGCACTTGCAGTGCGAACAGAATATCCTAATTGCAATGCTTTTCTTCTGTGAAGTTTTCAGGGAACATACTCTGATTAGGAAGTTCCGCGCTAACGCTTGGAACTAAGCGATTTGCGCAGGTTCTAGCGTCGCTTACACTCCTAATAACCTGGTTCTCTGCTTATCCAGTGACGATAGCTGTGGGGTTCCACCTGTTCCCATACCGAACACAGTAGTTAAGCCCATAAACGCCGAAGGTACTTGGCTGGAAACGGCCTGGGAGATTAGGAAGTTGCTGGTTAAAAAAACACCTACTAAATTAAGTAGGTGTTTTTTTTATTGCCACAAGATTTAGACCATTCAGAGTGCCCCAGCTGCTAGGCGGAGGGAGGACGCGACCGGAGTCGTACTGGGAAGTACGTCGGAGGAAGCGCCCGGACTGGGACAACGACACCGTCGCCTATGGGACTACTTTGCGATGAATGGTTGGCGGCTAGCTTGTTGTAACAGCATCGCAAAGATGGGGTGCTATGGACGGTCGTAGTAGCCGAAGGTACTTGGCTGGCTGGTCTGGGAGATTAGGAAGCTGCTGGTTACCAAAACACCTAATAAATATGTAGGTGTTTTTTTATTGCGATAATGAGTGCTTTTTGTATTATTTATGAATTTATATTATACTTGAGATAGATATGATCGCAGCTTGCTACTGTCAGCAGCATGTACTAGCGCAATAGGTTTGCACTTAAGGAGGCTAAGCGTAATGACTAGGGAATTTGGCAAAGAGTTTATGGAGAAAACCAAGTATAAGTATTCATTGCCCTCTGACCAGGCCAAGGGGTTGCCTCAGCCACCGGTAGAGCTTGATCTGGCCAATCCCGGAGTAGTGATTGATCTACCGGACCCTGGCACGAGTCAGTCCGATATCTTACTCACTCAAGCGATTGCTCAAAGAACTAGTATACGTACCTATGCAGCTAAGCCAATCTCATTAACAGAGCTCTCACATTTGTTATGGTGCACACAAGGGGTTAAGTCGATTGAACCACATCTGGTTACTTTCAGAACAGTGCCCTCCGCCGGGGCGAGGCATGCTTTTGAGACCTATTTATTAATTAATCAGGTTGAGGGCCTGGAGCCAGGTCTGTACAGGTTTTTAGCTGTTGATTATCAACTAGCCAAGGTTGCGGCAGCAGGCGATATTGGTGATGTAATTACTGAGGCCTGCCTCAGGCAGAAGTTTGTTAAAACAAGTGCAGTTACGTTTATCTGGACGGCAGCTACCTATCGCATGACCTACCGTTATGGGCAACGCGGTTATCGATACCTGCACCTGGATGCCGGCCATGTCTGCCAGAACCTCTATCTGGCGGCAGCGGCAGTTGACTGCGGTGTGTGTGCAATTGCTGCATTTGATGATGACAAACTCAATACGGCATTGGCTATTGATGGTGAGAATCAGTTTGCCATCTATGTAGCTACTGTTGGCAAAAAAGCATGAGCTGGTTTATTCTATATAAGCTGGCAGTATACCCTAAAGAACGCAGGTAGAAGACTGGAGTTGTAAAGTACTGGTGTCATTAGCCATATAAATTTCTTGACAGTAACATATACCTGTGGTAATATTACTCATGAATTAAAAAGAATACAGTATTTTTCATCAAGAGTTGGCTGAGGGACTGGCCCTATGAAGCCGCGGCAACCATCGCAGATGCGAACGGTGCCAATTCCTGCAGCCCGTAAGGGTTTGGCAGATGAAGAATAGCATAGTTACGCAATTATGCCTCTTCGTCTGCGAAGGGGCTTTTTTATTGGATGAAATGAAGGAGGCATATAACATGATTTCGCTAACAGGATTACAGAAGATATATAAGGGCGAGTCAGGTGAGGTAATCGCCCTTGATAATGTATCTTTTGACATAAAGCAGGGAGAGATCTATGGCATTATTGGTAAAAGTGGTGCCGGTAAAAGTACCCTTATCCGCTGCATCAATCTGCTGGAGCGCCCTACCGCCGGCAAGGTTGTTGTTGATGGTCAGGATATGACTGCTTTATCGGAAGGTCAATTACGCGATGCCCGTAAAAGTATTGGTATGATTTTTCAGCACTTTAATCTGCTGTCCTCGCGGACTGTTTTGGATAATGTGGCATTTCCGCTGGAGCTTTCTGGCATTAGCCGTGTAGAACGGGAGAAAAAAGTATTGCCGCTGTTAGATCTTGTCGGTTTGTCTGATAAAAAAGATGTATATCCGGCCCAACTCAGTGGTGGGCAGAAGCAGCGGGTAGGTATTGCCCGTGCTTTAGCCAGCCAGCCCAAAGTGCTGTTGTGTGATGAAGCGACCTCGGCTCTTGACCCGCAAACGACAGAGTCAATTCTGGCTTTGTTGAAAGACATTAATCGGAAGTTGGGTTTGACCATTGTCTTAATTACCCATGAGATGCATGTAATTAAAGCAATCTGTGATCAAGTAGCTGTGATCGAAGCCGGTCGCCTGGTAGAGACCGGGAAGGTCTTTGACGTGTTTACCAGGCCACAGTCAGACACTGCCCGGGAGTTTATTAAAGCAGTAGTGAATAATAAATTGCCGGAAGCATTGGCAGAGATCGTATCAGCCCAGCCGGTAGCTGGCGGGAACCTTGTTGTGCGCTTATCTTTTTTCGGTGCGGCGACCAATGAACCGGTCATTGCCGGTCTGATCAGGCGATTTGCCGTTGATGTCAATATTATCTCAGGTAATATTGACCATTTACAGGCTACCCCTTATGGCACGCTGGTTATAGAGTTATCCGGTAACCAGGAGGATATTCAAAGCGCATTGCAATATTTACAGGCTAGAGATTTGGGAACAGAGGTGATTGGTTATGTCGCAAGACATGCTTATGCTGTTGGTTGAGGCTTTAGGAGAAACGGTCTATATGGTAGCGGTTTCAGCACTGGTCTCAGCCCTGCTGGGGATTCCGCTTGGGGTAATTCTGGTTATTACCGGCAAAGGCCATATAAAAGAAAACCTGGCATTTAACCAGACCTTGGGGGCGGTAGTTAATGCCGCCAGGTCAACACCTTTTATTATTTTAATGGTGGCTATTATACCTTTTACCCGGATCATTGTTGGGACCTCAATTGGCACCAATGCCGCGATTGTGCCGCTTACTATAGCTGCGATTCCCTTTGTTGGCCGTGTAGTCGAGTCAGCTCTCAAGGAAGTGGATGCAGGGCTTGTTGAAGCAGCACAATCAATGGGGGCGTCCCCCAGGCAGATTATCTTAAAAGTACTTATTCCGGAAGCAATGCCTTCTATTTTATTGGGACTGACACTAATGGTAATCAGTCTGATCGGGTATTCTGCCATGGCTGGAGCCATCGGCGGCGGCGGTTTGGGAGATTTGGCCATTCGTTATGGTTATCAACGCTTTAGAGCAGATGTCATGCTGGCAACTGTCGTTATCCTGATTGCGCTGGTGCAGATAGTACAGTCCAGCGGAGATTATTTTGCCCAGAGGCTTAACCGACGTTAATTTATCAGTATCACAGGGGGTATATTTAAGTATGGAAAACATCATCCGCAATATCCGGGAAGGCGGTTACGCCTCGGCTAAGGCCCGGCAATTTACCGAATCAGTCATTAGGGAGATGAGCCGGATTGCCGCCGCTCATAACGCGATTAACCTTGCTCAGGGCTTCCCGGATTTTCCGGCTCCTGAAGCGATAAAACAGGCTGCTGTCAAGGCCGTGAATGAGGATCATAACCAGTACGCCATAACCTGGGGTACAAAAGGCCTGCGTGATGCTATTGCCGCAAAGGTTGAACGGGACTATGGTGTTGTTATCGACCCTGAGCGTCAGCTTACGGTGTGCTGCGGTGCCACAGAGGGAATGATCGCCACTCTGTTAGCCACTGTTAATCCGGGAGATGAGGTCATTATATTTGAGCCTTTTTATGAAAACTATGGTGCAGATGTAATCCTGTGTGGGGCTGTCCCCAAGTATGTTAGTCTAACCCCACCGGAATTTAACTTTAACAGGGAAGAGCTGATTGCTGCTTTCTCCGATAAAACCAGAGCCATCATTATTAATACACCCAATAATCCTACTGGTAAGGTCTTCAATCGCGAGGAACTGGAGCTTATTGCTCAATTGTGTATTAAGCATGATGTGCTCGCAATCAATGACGAGATTTATGAACACATATTGTATGACAACACCGAGCATATTCCGTTGTGGACCTTGCCGGACATGGCAGACAGGACTATTGCCGTAAACAGTGTTTCCAAAACCTTCAGTGTTACCGGCTGGCGTATTGGTTATGTCCAAGCCTCACCGGAGATTACGGCTTCTGTACGTAAGGTACACGATTTTCTTACAGTAGGAGCAGCTGCGCCCCTCCAGGTAGCCTCTGCTGCAGCCTTCACCTTTGGTCCGGAATACTATGCAGGCCTGGCTGGTTTTTATAGCGAACGGCGGGATTACTTACTTAATGCCCTGGAGAAGGTTGGCTTTACCTGCGTTAGACCACAGGGGGCCTATTATATCATGGCAGATATTACGCCGTTTGGCTGGGATGACGATGTTGCCTTTGCCAAATATCTGGCCAGCGAGATTGGTGTAGCTGTTGTGCCTGGCTCCAGTTTCTTCCGTCCTGAAAGCACTGCAGGCAAAACCCTGATCAGGTTTTGCTTCTGTAAAAAGTTTGAAACCCTGCAGGCGGCTGCCGACCGATTGGCGAAGCTTACCATACGAAAATAATAATAACGATAAATTTGGGAGTGAAGAGAATGAATAAGTATATAAAAATAGTCGCAGTAGCAGGTACCTTGATGTTTGCGTTTGTCGGACTGACAGGTTGCAGCAAGCAGGCCGCCGCTCCGGCAGCAGATAAAATACTTAAAGTGGGTGTAACAGCTGGCCCTCATGCCGAGATTATGGATGTTGTCAAAAAAGCAGCCGAAAAAGACGGCCTTAAAATCGAAGTTGTCGAATTTAATGATTATGTCCAGCCTAATGTGGCCTTAAGTCAGGGGGATATTGACGTCAATAGCTTTCAACATCAGCCGTATCTGGACAATATGGTACAAGACCGCAAATATGACATAGTGTCAGTTGCCAAGACTGTTATTTATCCTATGGGTATCTACTCCAAGAAGATAACAGCGCTCAATGAGCTTAAGCCTGGCGCAACAATTGCCATTCCCAATGATCCGACAAATGGCGGCAGGGCGTTGCTGCTGCTGGAGAAACAGGGGTTAATTAAGCTTAAACAGGGAGTTGGCCTTAAAGCAGCAGCCGCCGATATTGCCGAAAACCCTAAAAGCTTTAAAGTAAAAGAGCTTGATGCTGCCCAAGTGCCGCGTTCGCTGGAAGACGTTGACCTGGCCGCCATCAATACCAACTATGCGATGACAGCCGGACTGGTTCCCAACAAGGATGCGCTGGCGATTGAAGACGGTAATTCACCCTATGCGAACATTATTGCTGTAAAAGCAAAAGACAAAGATAATCCGGCAGTAGCTAAACTGATCAAGGCGTATCATTCCGAAGAGGTAAAGAAATTTGTTAATGAGCATTTTAAAGGATCTGTAATTGCTGTCTGGTAATCAATAATATAGTGGAGAAATGAGAGAAACCACGGTCATAACAACCGTGGTTTTTTTTGGTCTACCAGAATTTATAATGCAATTCTGTAGACATAAGAACGACTAAGGCTTCTGCCGGCGTCCTAAAGGACTTGGCACAAGCCAAGTCTTTTCTTATGAAACTATGGCTGCCGGGAATTTTTATTGTGCAGGAAATTGCCTTAAGTAAGGCGAAAATCCTTTCAACAAGAGAGCCGTGTTAAGTTAAAGGAGTATACATGCGAATTTTACATACAGCCGATTGGCATTTTGGCAAAACAATTGAGGGACGGGACAGGCACCTGGAGCAGGTGTCATTTGTGGAAGAATTAGCGGAGATTTGTACAGATGAGTGCATTGATCTGGTACTGGTGGCCGGGGATGTATTTCAGAGTCCCAACCCCAGTGCGGCGGCCGAGGAACTGTTTTATTACGCGGTTGACAGGCTGGCTGATCATGGTAAGCGCGGCGTAGTGATTGTGGCCGGCAATCATGATAATCCGGACCGGTTATGCGCCGCCTCGCCCCTTGCCGGCCGTTTAGGCATTACGCTGGTCGGCTTACCGAAAGAAGAGCTTGGCCCTACCAGCCCGGGAGCCGGGAAGGTGTACCGGGTAAACGGTGGGCAAGCCTGGTTAGAACTTGCAGTGCCGGGGATTGACCATACGGCAGTAATTGCTGCCCTGCCCTACCCATCGGAAGGCCGGCTTAAGGAGATACTGTCACAGTCGCTGGAAGATAACGAATTGCGCCAGGGATACAATGACCGGCTCACCGGACTGTTTGGTGCACTTAATGCAAAATACCGGCCGGACACTGTTAATTTGGCAGTAAGCCATCTGTATGTCCGGGGTGGTATTGAATCAGATTCAGAGCATCAGATTCAGGTGGGAGGCGCTTATGCAGTAGATCCGCAAGTGTTTCCTGCCAATGTCCAGTATATAGCTCTCGGCCATTTGCATCGCCCGCAGTATGTCGGTGGGACACCGGCACCCTGCCGTTATGCCGGGTCGCCGCTGGCCTACAGTTTCTCCGAGACCGGGTATGCCAAGTCAGTAACCATTGTCGATGTGCAGCCAGGCCAGGCGGCTGTTGTGCGTGAATTGCCGCTGACTTCAGGCCGGCCGCTGGTCAGGTGGCGGGCGACAGGCGGATTGGCGCAGGTGCGGGAGTGGGTTGATGCCGGCCGGGATAAAGATGCCTGGATTGAGGTTGAACTTGAGATTAAACAGTCGCTGGCCCTGGATGAAATCCAGCAATTGCGGGCCATGCATCAGGGGTTTGTTACGATCAGGCCTGTGTTTCAGGTTCTGGAAGACAGCCTGGGAAAAAGTCCGGCCCGCCTTAACAGTATGCCGCTTAACGAACTGTTTATCAGGTTTTATGAACAACAGAATGGTGGCCTTACGCCTGATGCCAGGCTTGTCGAGCTGTTCCTGGAGCTAAGCCAAAGTATCCAGGAAGAGGCAGAAGACGATCAAAGCGACAGTCGCGGGGAGGTGGTGCGATGAAACCAATTATCCTGAAGATCGCCGGGCTGCACAGCTTCCGGGAAGAGCAGGAAATCCCTTTTGACCAACTCTCTGAGCTTGGGGTGTTTGGTATCTTTGGGCCGACAGGCAGTGGCAAATCCTCGATATTAGATGCGATGACCCTGGCCTTATACGGGGCAGTAGTCAGAGCTGGACGCCGCACTCAGGGGATTTTAAATCATGCAGAGAAACATGTGAAGGTGTCATTTGCTTTTTCCCTGGGGCAGGGCAGCGAGCGGCGTATGTACCGGGTGGAGCGGCGTTATGTCCGTAAAGACCAATTGGCTGTTAATAATACGCATAGCCGTCTAATTGAAGTAAAGGATGGGCAAGAAGAAGTACTTGCCGATAAGGACCGCGAGGTTACCGAACAGATAACCGGGCTTTTGGGCCTTAAGGAAGAAGACTTTACCAGAGCGGTCGTGCTGCCGCAGGGCAAGTTTGCCGAATTTCTGAACCTGGGCGGCAAAGAGCGGCGGGAGATGTTGCAGCGTTTGTTTTCCCTGGAGCAGTATGGCAATGTCCTGATTAATAAGGTGAATGACCGGGTTAAGACTGCTGAAACAAGCTATATTGAGGTGGAAAGCGAGCAAAAGGGGCTGGGTGATGCTTCGCCGGCCGCTGTTGCCAATGCGCAGACGGCGCTGGTGATTGCTGCTCAGGCAGAAGAACAGGCCGTGCAGGCATACCGGTTGGCTGAAGAACAGTATGCTGAGGCTAAAACTGTATATAATCTGTTGGGTGAAACGGCCAGAAAGCAGGCTGAGCTTACGGCCCATCGTCTGCGGGAGCAGGAAATCAAGCAGGTGGCGGTTGCCCTGCAACTGGCGGAAAAGGCTGACCGGGCTGGTGTCGTTTTAGCTGAGTTTGTAACAAGCCAAGATAGCGAGCAGACCGCGGTTGCTTTTAAGCAGCAAACCGCTGAGCAGGCAGCCCGGCTGGCGGCGGTAAGCAAGCAGCTAGGGGTGGCCTATAATGCTGCCAGGGAAGTCCGGCTAAAGCGAGAACCGGAATTAATTGAAGAGCGGCTAAGGTTAGAGGCAGCAAGGCAGCTTGAAGAGCAGCTAACCCAATTGACTGAGGGCGTTGCCGTTTTGACAGCACAGCAACAGCAGCAGCAAATAGCTGCCACAAGGGCGGGCGGGCTGCTTGTGCAGCAGGTAACGCGCAGCCAGCAGTTGAGCGACAGTTCCCAACAACTTGAACAGCAGATCGCAATGGCCACTATTAGTGCTGCTCAGAGAACCAAAGTCCAGGATTGCATTACCGGTGCGCAGGTTCTCACGCAAAACCTGGCAGCTGCTGATAAGATCAAGCAGGCCGGAGTCCAGCGCAAGCAGCAATGGGAAACGGCAGTAGCTGCCGCTAAGCAGGCTGAGGCCAACCGGCAGCAGATTGAGCTGCGGCTAAATACCTTAGAGGTGGCAGAGGCTAAAGCAGCGGAGGCCCAGTTACAAGCGGCTGCTGACCAGCTTGATCAGTTGCTGGCCGGTGAAAAACGTGCAGCTGCTGTCCGGCTGGCCTGTGAGTTGATTGCAGGGCAACCCTGCCCGGTCTGTGGTTCGGACAGTCACCCATATCCGGCTAACAGCAGCAGTAATCCCGGTGATAGTGCGGGCCATGCTCATTTTGAACAGGAGATTGCTGCTGCAAAAGAGCGGATTGCCCGGTTGACACAAACCCTGGCCGAAACGGGAAAGGCTGTTGCGGCCGAACGCCAAAACCTGGCAGAAGCCAGCGCGTTTGCGGCAGCACTGAGCCAGCAGACCGCAACTGCCGGAACCGAGCTTGACAAGGTCCGGGCTGATTATATAGAAGCCCGGGATGCAGCCAATGCTGTGCGGGATCAATTGCTTCAGGCACTGCAGGCAGCAGGCAAAACGGCTGCCATTCAGGTGAATGCCGATGCTGTACTTAAGCATGTGCGGGAATTAGCCGAATATATTAGTAATCAGGATGTGTTAGTGGAAACGCTGACAAAGCATTTGCTCAGCCAGCGCCAGGAGTATGATAGCTGCCAGAGAGAGATAAATACACTGCAACAGAGTGTCCAGGCGGCAGAGTCCGGTCTGGCAACGATTACTGCCAGGGTGGGTGCCGCTAACGAGCAGGTAGCCACCAAACAACAGGAGCTTGCTGCCATCACGCAGGGGATACCGGCCGGCCAGCTATTGGCCCGGACTGCACAGGTGCTGGAGACTGTGCGCCGGGAGGAGGGGCTGGCGAAAGAACGTGCTGAGCAGGCGGCAGAGGCCTTGATAGTTGCGCAGCAGGCTCAGGCCCGGGCTGAAACCAGTTGGCTGGAAGCAATAGGGCGCCGGGAGGCCAGCCAGGTACGGCTTGATTTTAAGCTGCGTGAGGAAGGTTTTGCTGATGTCCACGCGATGACAGCCGCACAGTTGTCTGCGGCCAGTCAAGAGGAAAGCCGCAGTCAGCTAAAGACCTACGCTGAAGCAGAGCAGCGGCTGACTGCCCAGTGTGAACAACTATTGGAGGCCCTGCAAGGCCGTACGGTAACCGAAAGTGACTGGGAACAAAGCAAACAATTACTGGCTCAGACGGAAGTACAAAAGAATATCGCTACGCGGGACAGGGTAGAGGCTGATAAGGAATGCAGGGATCTGGCGGTTAAACACCAGCGGTGGGCGGAGCTTGAAGCGGTGCGGCTTACTGTTAAAGAACAGAAAGATTGTCTGGTGGCGCTACGTACGCTGCTGCGCGGTAATATCTTTGTTGAGTTTTTAGCACAGGAACAGATGGAACTGGTGGCCAGGCAGGCATCAGAGCGCTTAAAGCAGATAACCCAGCACCGGTATGCGCTTGAGCTTAGCTCTGACGGTGGTTTCCTGATTCGCGATGATGCCAATGGCGGTGTTAAGCGCCCTGTCAGTACGCTGTCAGGGGGAGAAACCTTCCAGACAGCATTAGCCTTGTCATTGGCGCTATCGGCGCAGATTCAGCTTAAAGGCAAGTATCCGCTTGAATTCTTTTTCCTGGATGAGGGGTTTGGTTCTCTTGACCAGCATGCCCTGGATGTGGCCATGTCCACGTTGGAAAAGCTGCATATTGAGCGCCTGACCATTGGCATTATCAGTCATGTGGCTGAGCTAAAACAGCGCATGCCGCGCCGGCTGGTGGTGGAACCGGCTGAGCCGGCAGGACGAGGCAGCCGCGTACGGGTCGAGGAGGCATAGTTTGAAAGTTAAACAAGTTATTAGTGTGAGTGTTTTTATCATGCTCCTGGCTGTGGCTGCTATTGGCAGCGCTGCTCTGGTGCCCAAACAGCAGGCTGAGGTGTTAGCTAAGCCAGTGCGAGTCCGGTTAGGGATTGACAATCTTGACCGCCACCTGGCGGTGTTTCAGGGGAAAAGGGTAGGTCTTATTACCAACCAGACCGGGATGACCAGCGAATTTGAAAGCACCATTGATGTGCTCAAAGCCAAGACACAGCTGGTTGCGCTGTTTTCACCTGAGCATGGAATCAGGGGCCATGTGCCGGCAGGGGCAGTAGTAGGCAGCTATACTGATGAAAGTACGGGAACGCCTGTCTACAGCCTCTATGGCCAAACCAAGAAACCAACCGCAGCAATGCTGGCTGGTATTGATGTTCTGGCTTTTGATATGCAGGATATCGGTGCCCGCTTTTATACCTACATGTACACAATGGCCTACGCTATGCAGAGTGCCAAAGAAAATGGCAAGACATTTGTTGTGTTTGACCGGCCGAATCCGGTGGGCGGGCTAGTGGTTGAGGGTAATGTTATTCAACCAGGCTTTGAATCATTTATCGGTATGTATCCCATTCCGGCCCGGCATGGTCTGACAATCGGTGAATTGGCCCGGCTTATGAACCAGGAATATAATATTAATTGCGATCTTGTTGTCATCCCCATGACAGGTTGGCAACGTAGCATGTATTTTGCTGATACCGGCTTACCCTGGGTGATGACCTCGCCTAATATCCCGACACCTGATACGGCGTTATTGTATAGTGGTACAGGGATACTAGGGGGAACGAACATATCTGAAGGTATTGGGACTACTAGGCCCTTTGAGCTTGTCGGCGCACCCTGGATTAACGCTGCTGAACTGGTCGGGCACATGAATGCCGCCGGCTTGCCTGGAGTAATGTTTCGTCCTGTATATTTTACACCACGCCAGCCGGATGTAAAATATCAGGGCCAGCTATGCGGCGGGGTGCAGATTCATGTAACTGATACGCCGGCCTTCCGGCCGGTCCGTACTGGCCTGACGCTTTTGTATGTAATCAGTGAAATGAGCGGCGGAAAATTTTCTTTTAACCAGTCGGCCACTGCTGCCACGGCAACCATTGACATCTATACCGGTGACAGCAATGTACGCTGGGGAGCGCCATTGGCTGAAATCCTACAACAATGGGATGAGGCTGCCGGCCGGTTTAAAGAGCTATCCAGGCAATACTATTTATATCAGTAAATGTGATATAATCTGGATAACAGATGTAAATAGTTCCGAGGGGGGAAATCGTAATGAAAATCAGGCACCTGCGGCATGCTACATTTCACTTGCAGATACAAGGTTGGACTTTGCTGGTTGACCCTGTTTTAGGTGCTGCCGAAAGTATGACGCCGATTGATAATTCGCCCAATCAGCGGCGCAATCCACTGGTAGAGCTGCCTATTGATATCGGCGATGTTATGAAGGCCGATGGCTGCCTTATTACCCATATGCACCGGGACCATTTTGATAACACAGCCAGTGAGCTTTTGCCGAAAACACTGCCGATGTTTTGCCAGTCTGATGATCTGGATAAACTAAAGCAACTGGGGTTTAGTGAAGTCCATGCAGTAGCCCCGGCTGTTACATGGCAGGGAATTGCCATAACGCGCACCGGCGGTCAGCATGGTACCGGCGAAATCGGGCAAAAAATGGCGCCGGTATCAGGTTATATACTTAAAACTGCCGGCGAGCCTACATTATATATTGCCGGCGATACCATCTGGTGCCCGGAAGTAGCAGAGGCCCTGACTGTGCACAACCCGGAGGTTGTTGTGTTAAATGGGGGGGCTGCAAGGTTTAATCAGGGTGGGCCGATAACAATGGGGACGCAGGATATTTACGAGGTGTGCCGCCAGGCACCTGCAGCCAAGGTTATCGTTGTACATCTGGAGGCGATCAATCATTGCCTTCTGACCCGGGCTGAGCTTAAGGAGTTTCTCTGTCAGCAGGGCCTGGATAACAGGGTGCAAGTTCCCGATGACGGCCAATGGCTCGATTGTTAACTTGGCCTCTGGAGGGGTAGAATATGAAGAAGTATTTGCTTATTTACAATCCGGTGTCGGGAGATGCAAAATTTAAGACCAGGCTGGATGAGGTTATTGAGTATTTGCAAGGCGCCGGTGGGATAGTAATCCCATTTCGTACCCGGGTTAAAGGTGATATACAGCCATTTGTCAGTCAGGCCAAGTGGTTTGCCACCGATGGCTTGATTGTGGCCGGTGGTGACGGTACAGTACATGAAGTTATTAACGCCATGCTGACAGAGGCGGTTGAGGTGCCGCTTGGTATTATCCCCAGCGGTACATGCAATGATTTTGCCAGCCATTTAAACTTTGGCAAAGATCTGTCAAGCTGCCTGAACGCTGTTATCGGCGGGCAATGGCGGACAGTTGATGTTGGCAGGGTTAATGGCGAGTATTTCCTCAATGTGGCTAGTGCCGGCCTGTTGACCTCTGTTGCTCATAGTGTAGATACCTCGCTGAAGAACACGCTGGGCCGGATGGCATACTATTTTAAAGGCCTGGGGGAATTGCCCAGTTTTCGCTCGCTGCGCGTTAAGGTAACGGCAGACGGCCAGATTCTCAATGATGATATTCTACTGTTTTTGGTTATGAATACTGGTATGGTGGGCAGTTTCCCTACCCTGGCACCTGAAGCTAAAATTGATGACGGCAAACTGGATTTATTGATTGTCAATAAGTGCAGTATCCCGGAACTCATGGGGCTGTTTTTAAGCATTTTTTCCGGGCGCCATATATCAAGCAGCCATATCCGGCATATGCAGGCAGCTGATATCTATATAGAATGTGACGAACCGGTAGAAAGCGATTTGGATGGGGAATTAGGGCCATTGTTACCGCTTGCGATTTCTACGGTGACTAATAAGCTCAAGGTTTTCATTTGAGATAAGGGGGGTCTATTATGCGTTCAACGACATTATGCCTGCCTGTCCAGGGCAGGCCGGCGGAGCGTATTTTGCTCGGGATGAAAAAGACAGGGTTTGGCCGTGGCAAGTACAACGGGTTTGGAGGCAAATTTGAGGATGGTGAAACACCGGCAGCGGCGGCTGTGCGCGAGTTAGCAGAAGAATGCGGTCTAACCGCCAATGAGGCTGATCTTGAATATGTGGGTGAGTTAGAGTTTGTTTTTCCAGCCAATCCGGAGTTTGATCACGATGTACAGCTATATTTAGTGCATACCTGGCAGGGGGAACCAAAGGAAACCCCGGAGATGAGGCCGGAGTGGTTTAGTGTTGCCGATATACCCTACAGGGACATGTGGGCAGATGATATTTATTGGCTGCCGGCTGTTCTCAAAGGCAAACAAGTCACTGGCAGGGTTATTTTTGGTGAGAACAATGAGGACGTTGATGATATCACCATTCGCAGTAAGTAAAAAATGTAAACTAATAAATTTTAAAATACAATTGACAGAGGCACCTGTATTTTGCTATACTTTGCACAAATACATATTGCTATTGTCAATGACCAGGAATAGTACACATGGCCAGAGAGCCACAGCGAGCCAATGGTAGTGGGAGTTTGGCGCTACTCAGCATGTCGAATGGGCCTGGGAGATACAGTCTGAGCCGCTGGCGTGGCGCGGGGTAGGCACTGTCGGGGATCTTCCGCCGTTATCAGGGAGCAGGTATCGGGCGATTTGTCCTGTACCCAGAAAGCCGGACCGGAGTATATCTGGTCAACTAGGGTGGCACCGCGGGTTATAATACCCCGTCCCTTAAAGTATGCACAGGCATGCTTTAAGGGACGGGGTTTTGTTATTTTAGCGTTTCTAAACAATTCTGGTGTAGACATATAAAAAGAGGGGGAGTTCACGTGAATACTAATCAGCAGCAGGAAATGATTACAATCAAGACAGGACAAGAGGGCCGGTTTCGCTGGGTGGCAGTTACGGCGCTGCTCCTGGCTATTGGAGTTATATTAAAATTAGTTACGCCGGCAATTGCCGGTATTACCCCAAACTGGCTGATTGCGATGTACTGTATTGCAATTAATCTTACCCGGGTAAGCGTAAAACAGGCAGCTGGTATTGGTCTGGTAACAGGTGCTATCGCAATTCCAACATCTAAGGCAGCTTTACCTTACGCCAACCTCATTAGTGAACCGGTGGGGGCCATTGTCTGTGCGTTGCTTGTTCACGCATCGCTGAGTTTGACTATAGGCAGAGTAAATCTGCGGCCGGCGATTACCGCAGGTATTAGCACTATCGCCAGCGGCCTTACCTTTATTACTATTCTTAAATTTGCTCTTGGCCTGCCAGTGGCAGTCTATCTTTATGGAATGTTGCCGGTTGTATTGGCGGTTGCCGCCATTAACATGGCAATTACCCAACTGCTGTACTTCCCGGCGAAAAAGATGTTTGGCGGCAAGGAGGACTAGACGATGACAGCAGTCCGGTTTGAAAACTTTTCATACGCCTACCCGAACAGCGATATTGCGCTGGATAATATTAGTTTGTCAATTCCACAAGGCTCCTTTTCTGTGATTACCGGTCCCAGTGGTGCAGGCAAGACGACCTTGGCTTTGGCGGTTGCCGGTGTTGTACCCCATTATTTTGGCGGACGTCAGGGTGGCAGTATCTGTGTGAATGGTATCAACTCTTTTCAAAGCAGCATGGGTGAACTGGCCGAGCATGTGGGGACTGTGCTGGCAGACTACGAAAGTCAGCTTGTTGCCATGACGGTGGCTGAAGAAGTGGCTTTTGGTCTGGAGACCTCCCAGCTTAGCCGCAGTGAGATTACCGCTCTGGTCAGCCAAACCCTGGTGAAGGTGGGTCTGGCCGGATTAGAAGAGTGCCAGGTAGCCGGGCTGTCAGGCGGCCAGAAGCAACGGCTGGCTATTGCCTCGGTTCTGGTAATGTCGCCTGATATCCTGGTGCTTGATGAACCGGCTTCCGCGCTGGACCCGGAAGGCGCAGCCGGTATCTACGAGTTGTTGTATGACCTGAATTGTCAGGGGAAAACAGTAATTGTTGTCGAACACCAGTTGGCACGGATTTTGCCATATGCCAGCCAGGTTATTGTGATGCAGGGCGGGAGCCTGAATTTTACCGGTAGCCTGGAGCAAACACTGGAGTTTATGTGGCAGCATGCCAGCCTTAAACTGGGCGTGCCGGCGTTATGGACAATTAAACTAAGGCTTGAACAGGAGACCGGTCTGAAGTTTGGTGCCTGGAAGTCTGAAAGTCAGGCAGCTGAAGAAATTAATCGTAGTATCTTAACGAGTACAAAAGGGGTTGCCAAAAGTGCCTGAACCACTCTTATCAATACACAATATAATATACACCTATAGCAGCGGAAAACGGGCACTGGACAATGTGGATTTTACCGTGGCAGCCGGTGAGTTTGTAGCCCTGGCCGGACGTAACGGCAGTGGTAAAACAACCCTGACCCGGCTGGCCATGGCTTTATTAAAACCGGCTGGCGGCAGTATTCATTTTCAGGGAAAGAATACTGCTGGTATGACGCCTGCCGACATGGCCCGCAGTATCGGCTATGTGTTTCAGAACCCTGACAGACAGATCTTCCGCGAGACGGTGTTAAGCGAAGTGGCTTATGGGCCCGAACAACTTGGTTTTACCCCTGAGGCTATCAATGAATCTGTAGCCTGGGCGCTGTCAATGACTGGCTTAATCGGGCTGGCTGACAGTTTTCCCCGTACATTAAGCCGGGGACAGAAGCAAAAAGTGGCCATCGCCTCAGCTATCGCAATGCGGCCTCAGGTGCTGATTCTGGATGAGCCGACAAGCGGCCAGGACCCCTGGGAAGCGCAAAGCCTGCTGGAACTCTTAACTGATTTAAATAAACAGGGGATCACCATCATCTTAGTCACTCACGATATGGAGCTCATTTCCCGGTATGCGGCACGGGCCGTTGTGCTTGAGCAAGGCTGTAAGGTATTTGATGGTACACCGGAGGAATTATTTGACGGTAGCCAGAACATCGGTGCGTGGGGCCTAATGCCGCCGGCGGCGCTGGCTCTTAGCCAGCAGCTCACTGATATCAGGGCTCAAAGTACGGAGGAGTTAGTCAATCAACTTGGCTCGGCAATCAAACGAAGGAGGGAAGACCATGCCTAAACTGGCGCCGCTTACGAAACTTATTTTAACTGCTGCTGTGTCGGTTTGGGCGCTGCTTATTCCTACGCTGGCAGGACAGGTCGCCTTGTGTGGCGGACAACTGCTGCTGCTGGTCCTCTATCGTCCGACAGGCAAGCATTTTAAGGCAGCACTTGGGTTGGCGGTATTTGCCGTAATGCTGACAGGCATTCAGTATGTGTTTGGCAGCACACTGGAGTTTTCGCTGATGTCCGGGTTGAAGATGTTTGCGATGTCGCTGATTTTTGTATTCCTATTAGCAACTACCCGGCTGCAGGACTTGACGGCTGCCCTGGTCAGCCAGTGCCGGATTCCTTACGAATACGCGTTTATGTTTACCTCGGCGTTGCGTTTTGTCCCTGATTTTCTGGAAGAAAGTCAGGCCGTCCGTGAAGCCCAGGCCTGCCGTGGTTATGTTTTCCGCGGCAATCCCCTCAAGCGGCTTAGGGACTATGTTGCCATTGTTGAGCCGCTTGTCCTGCGGGCGGTATCACGATCGGAAACGATGGCGATGAGTTTGGAACTCCGGGGCTTCGGCAGCAGGGGACGCAGGCAGTTTACTGCTGATGTGGCCCTGGGCATTGCTGATTATGCCGCGATGTCGCTGATGCTGGCGCTTACAGTAGGGCTGGCGATCTTACGGTAATTCGTCGTTGTTGTCACCAGGCTGCGCTGCGGGTGACAGCAACGATTTTTTTGCATATGATGAAGGAAAAATATATATGTAGCAGAATATAATACCAAATATCAGTTACTATCTGCTAGCTGCATTGACCCTGGTATTTTGGGGAACAATTAAAAATCTGCCAGATTATTCAAACAAGAGAGGAGTTTCAAAGCATGGCCGTAATTAACGAAAATTATTTAAAACTGCCTGGAAGCTATTTATTTGCTGAAATAGCAAAACGTGTAACAAAATTCAAAGACGATAATCCTAGCGCAAATATCATCAGACTTGGTATTGGTGATGTAACAAAACCCTTGCCTGAGGCTGTAATTAAAGGTTTGCATGCTGCTGTCGATGAAATGGCTGACGCCAAGACCTTCCGCGGCTATGGCCCGGAGCAAGGCTATGCCTTCTTGATTGAAAAAATTATCAAAACCGATTATGAAACACTGGGTGTAAAGCTGGATGTCGATGAGGTGTTTGTAAGCGACGGATCCAAGAGTGATGTCGGTAATATCCAGGAAATCTTCGGTGTCAATAACAAAGTAGCCATTACCGATCCGGTGTACCCGGTGTACCTTGACACAAACGTAATGGCTGGCCGCTCAGGTCAGATCATTGGGGGCAAGTTTGCCGGTGTTACCTATCTGACCTGCAATGCCGAGAATAATTTTACCCCAGCCCTGCCTGCAGAAAAAGTGGATATCATCTACCTGTGTTATCCCAACAACCCGACAGGCACCACACTGTCTGAAGAAGAACTGAAAAAATGGGTTGATTATGCGAAGGCTAATGGCGCGATCATTCTGTATGACGCCGCCTATGAAGCCTATATTCAGGAACCGGGTGTTCCGCATAGTATCTATGAGATTGAAGGCGCTAAGGATGTTGCCATTGAGTTTAGAACCTTTTCCAAAAACGCCGGTTTTACCGGTACACGCTGCGCGTTCACGGTAGTGCCGAAAAGCGTCATGGCGTTTACTGCTGATGGCAGTCAATACCCCTTAAACAAGCTGTGGAACCGTCGTCAGACCACTAAGTTTAATGGTGTTCCCTACATTATTCAAAAAGGTGCTGAGGCTGTATATACCCCGGAAGGTCAGCAGCAGATCAAAGATCTGATCAACTATTATATGGCTAACGCCAAGACAATCCGCGAAGGGTTAAAGACCATTGGCCTGGATGTCTTTGGCGGCGTTAATGCCCCCTATATCTGGCTTAAAACACCACAGGGCTATGACTCCTGGTCCTTCTTCGACAAACTCCTGACAGATGCCCATATCGTCGGGACCCCAGGCGCCGGTTTCGGCCCGGCCGGCGAGGGTTACTTCCGTCTTACTGCTTTTGGCAGTCAGGAAAGTACCCAGGAGGCTATTGAGCGGATTAAGATTAAATTAAGCCTATAATAAATGCAAAAAGTGAGATTGCCGTGTGAATTATGGCGATCTCACTTTTTTATATCACATTTGGAAGAGTTGGTTAGAATTATATAAACTAACAACAGATTTTGTTTGCAAGATTGAATTGATTGTATTCCTCTTGGCTTATTCTTTTGGGTAGTTGGTTATGACCAGGCTTTGTTGAGGGAGGTTAGAGGTGATTTCTGTAAAATCGCCGATGGTTTCCCCAATCGTTATTTGTTGGAGCATAGCTTTATTATTGTTGGCGATGTAGATAAAAGCCCGACCCTGATCATCCTGAAATATTGAGGCTGAGGGAACGGCGGGGACTATGTCTGATGTGCCTGTATCTATGCGAACAGTAGCGGACATGCCAGGCTTTAATAACCCTTTGGGATAATTAGTGAGTTTAATATGGGCAAGAAAAGAAGCGATTTGGCTCTCTGCGACTTGCGGATAGATGCTGGAGATTTGACCTGCAATAGTTTGTTGTGCGACCTCTAGTGTGACCGGTGTGCCTAAATGGACCAGATACAGGTCATTTTGGTCAAGCTGAACGACAACGTCTACCTCTTGACCACTGCCTAAGGCAAGCAGCTGTTGGCCATTCTGCACCGCTTTTCCTGGCATAGCCGATAAACCGGTTACTATGCCGTTGATTGGTGCGTTGATCGTAGTGGAGCCATTACCACCAGAGGATTGCTTCATGTTTTGGTCGTTGGATAAGCTTGCTTTCGCTTCCTGTAGTTGGGTCGTGGCAGTATCCAGTTGACGTTTGGGAATAGCGCCAATTTCAAATAATCTTTGATCGCGGTTAAATGCTTTTAGGGCATTGTCATAATTGATTTGTGCTTGCTGGGATGTTTGATTTACTGTTGGCTCTGCTGCGGCTGCCTGGAGCTTAAGGAGCGGTTGACCGGCTTTGACTGCTTGGCCTTCGGTTACATATATTTCGCTGAGGTAACCAGCGAGTTCGGTATTAATCGGGACAGCTGCTGCGCTTTCAACAGAGCCGGTACGGGCGAGTTGTAGCGGTTTATTTATAGTACCGACCGGTACTGCTGTTAGGCTCACCGGCGTTCGCTGAATCATGTATTGATTCCAAAATGATTCTGGAACCAGGTTATATTTGATTGCCAACAGGAGTGCTAAGGTGAATAGAAGTGCGCTTAGTGCTGTGATAATGCGATATTTGTGCGGAATTTTTTTCACACAGATCACCTCCAAAAATGATAGGGTAAACAAATACTATGTTCTCACTTTTCGCTATTTGCGTCAAGTGTTGCCGTAGGTATGAATTCTCAGCTATAATATAAAGGGACATGGTGATCACTAGGGAGGAAATATAGGTATGCGTATTCCAAAGGTAATTGATGTTAAACAGAAAGTCAGCAAGTGGCGAATGAAATTTATTTCTGCAAAATGGACTGTTTCGCTAGTGGGCTTACTTATCATAGTTTTAGTGGGGATTTCTGCAAACTACCATCAAACACTAAGTGCCGGCAGTTTCACAACAATTGAGCCGGTACCTAGCCCGTATAGTGGGGGTGGACAGGTTCAAGAAATTGAAAGAACAGCCAGGAGTAATGATAAATTAGCGACTAAGCCATCGATCTGGCCGGCAAGCGGAGTAGTTACCTCTAATTTTGGTGGCCGTAATTCGCCTTGGGGCAGTGGTACTGAAGTGCATCAGGGAATTGACATTGCCAACAATATGGGTACACCTATTGTCGCTACCGCTGATGGTGAGGTTATTCGCAGCGAATGGTCTGAGGGCTATGGCAATATTGTACAGATTGATCATGGTGAGGGGATTTCAACTATTTATGGACACAATTCCCGGATAGTAGTAAATGTCGGTCAAAGTGTGAGAAAGGGTCAAATTATTTCCTATCTCGGTAGCACCGGGAGAAGTACAGGCCCACATGTTCATTATGAGGTTAGAGTCAAGGGAACCGCAGTGGATCCGATTAGCTTTTTAGTTTTAAATCAATAATTCCTATACCTTCATCGAAGCGAATAAGGATAAAAAGTGGCGCGCCGTTGTCGAGAGAAAGCGGTTGCGAACCCAGATGAGGGCCGCCGCTGTTTCGAGTGTTGGGTTGACAATGGCTTTGGTGACTAGGTTGGCATTGGGAACAAGGCTGACTGCCGAACGAGGTACTACGGCAATGCCAATATCGGCAGTGGCCCAGGCTAATAATGGCAGCACATCATCACTTTCGCAAAGAATCTCAGGCGTAAATCCGGCTTGCTGGCAGTGTTCTGTCAGCATTTTTTCATATTTGCGATGAATCATTAGCGGTTTACCTGCCAGCTCAGCCAGGTTGACCTCTGGGGAGTTACCGCCAAGGGTGTTGCTATGCCCGGCTTTAAAGGTAATCACAAGCGGCTCGTGCGGTAGCTCTATGGATTCATAGACTTCAGTATCGAAAGGGACTCGTACCATGCCGATGTCAACAATGCCTTTGTCGAGCAGTTCAGTGATACGCCGGCTTTCTCCTTCGCGCAAGCGAAAGAGCACATGGGGGTAACGCTCTCGGAATATACGGATAAGATCAGGTAAAAGTGTGACCCAGGAGGAGGTAACCGCGCCGATTGAGAGGGTGCCGCGCAGCCCTGTATCGAACTCCTTTAACTCCCGGATCGTGTTAGTCGTCAGTTCCAGTATCTGCTCAGCCCGGTGTCGCAGCAGATCACCGGCTTCAGTTAGTTTTACTCTGCGTCTGCCGCGTTCAAATAGTTGAACGCCAAGCTGTATTTCTAATTGCTTCATTTGCCTGCTGAGCGGTGGCTGGGCGATATGCAGGCGTTTGGCGGCAGCGGTTATACTTCCCTCTTCGACAATAGCTAGGAAGTACTGCATGTCTTGGATATTCATGATCATCCTCCGGCATACCTAAAAAGTATGGTAAGTGATTGTATTTAGTATTTTACGTATAGTAATAGACTTGTTACAATCATACGCAAGAACTATGCTTTTAGTCAACGGTATTTTTCGGAGGGGTTTGCATGAATTTTAGTACTATACATCTGTTGGGGTTTTTGGCCACAATAATGATAGTTTTTTCGATTGGCATCTATTCAGCTCGCCGGGTAAAATCAGCAGAATCATTTAGTCTTGGCGGGCGTTCGGCAGGACCTGCTATCGTATCGGGAACGATTGCCGGTACAATTATTGGCGGTGCCGCTACCATCGGTACGACCCAACTGGCGTATTCAGCAGGTTTATCGGCATGGTGGTTTACACTGGGGTCTGGGATTGGTTTTTTAGTGATGGGAATTTTCTATGCAAGCCCGTTGCGCAATACTGGCCTTGAAACTATTTCTCAGTATCTTGTTCTGAATTATGGGCGGCCAATGGGGCCTTTGACAAGCATTATTTCGTCTGTGGGGATCTTCTTCAGCATAGTGGCAAGTAGTTTGTCGGGGATTCATTTGTTAACAACACTTTTTGGTTTTGTGTCATGGCAAGCGGCGGTTGTTACTGTCTTTTTAGTTGCGGCTTATGTTTTTTGGGGTGGGATGCAGGGAACCGGTATATCTGGTCTGATGAAGGTGGCGATCATCTATGTAACGCTATTTTCTGCAGGCTGGTATGCCTTTCAGTCTTTGCAGCAATTGCCCAGTATCGAGGCGGCACTTCCCTCGTCTACGTGGTTTAGCCTGTTTGGGGCTGATGTATGGGGCGGTATTGGGAATGTATTCTCGCTTGTTGTCGGTATTATTTGTACCCAGACATATATCCAGGCAATATTTGCGGCGCGTGATTCGCAGACTGCCCTGATCGGTACGTGTACAGCGGCTGTGATAACCATTCCGGTAGGATTGCCGTCTGTCGCGGTGGGTATGTTTATGCGGGTCAATTATCCTGATATACTGCCGATTGATGCGTTGCCAATGTATATGTTAAATCATATGCCGGCCTGGCTTGGTGGCATTGGCCTTGCCGGTCTTTTGATCTCGGTTGTGGGTTCGATTGCCGGTCTTTTACTGGGAATTGCCACCATGGTTGCCCGTGATATCTTTCATGGGGTGGTTGGTGTCAGCGACAGCCGCAACCTCTTGTGGATTACCCGTATTACTATTGTCGTAGTGGCGTTTTGTGCCATGCTGACAGCGTTGGCTAATCTGCAGTCATTTGTGCTGAGCTGGAACTACCTGTCGATGGCTTTGCGTGGTGCAGGCGTATTTTTACCATTAACGCTAGCTGTGTTTCTGCCAGGTGTTTTAAAGAAAAATTGGGCTATTTTTTCGATGGTGCTGAGTACGTTATTTGCGATTACTGGCTATGCACTACTATCGCTGTCTGTAAATCCGTTATACACCGGTATGGCGGCAAGCATGCTGATTATTTTGTGTGGGAGTTGCTTTTCCTGGTTTACCCAGCGGAAGCATGTGCTTGAGTAGCCAAAGAAGCAATAAATCAAGTTAACACATCGCCGGGGTAAGCCATTTCTCACGGTGATAAATTAACTGGGTTTTTACATCAAATGCGGGCCCGGCTCAGTCCAACTCGATTAGTTTCCCGCGTTCGATGAGCAATTCTAGGTAAAATCGCAACACCTAGGCCACAGATAGTACATTGTTTGATGGCACCAATATGCTTGATAGTTCCATGAGTGCTCCAGGCTTAACGGTGTATTCTTTAAGCATGGTGAGAATTAAAGGGCGATAGCCGCAGCCTGGTAATGTGAGGATAAGGCAATGACTGGAAAAATCAGGGGGGCTAATTTTCTTTTGCTGGGCCAGAAAATGAAACGGGCTTGCTACCACTGTCATCTTTTTGGCGTGCAGTGTTTGTACAATTATTTCCCGGGAATTAATTATATCGGTCAGTACTAACGCAATAAAACCGGAAATTGAAGTGTTTGATGCGGCAATGATTAATAACGCAGGTAATCTACAAAAGGCAGTCTTTTAATAGGGCCGAAAGGGATCACTGCCGGCCACTGCCAAAAATCTATTCTTTTTGATCGACAGCTTACCGCCTGATGCCGTGTGGAGTGTTTAAGTATGGGCAGAGAGCTGGCTGCACCGGAAGACGTCAAAAGAATTTGGGGGATTCCCTCCGCTAGTTTAGCTTGCTGCTAAGGCTGCTTTTAGTCCTTCAAACAAGACAGAACCACCGTCCCTTCGTCTGGTGACCCTTCGTCTGGTGAGGTCTATACAGGATTATTTTAAAAAATATGCAGGTTTTTAATTTTTGTCAATACAGGCAAAGATTATATTG
>NZ_DATMXX010000332.1:0-3170 GCF_035561255.1 Sporomusa sp.
TGGCACAGCTAAGAGGCTGAGCTTATCGTGGTTTATTATTTTCACACAAAAAGGAGGTGTATATATGTGTCAGGTTAACGCAAAATTTACTATTACTAAGTATGGTAATATTGTTGCCATGCAAAATTCACTCCGTGCCATGGAAACTGTGCAGGATATTCAAGTAGCCGAAGACGCACTTTTTGTATCTTTTAATCATCATAAGCATACTCAGGATGCTATTGCTACTGTAATTAAAGACCATGGCTTTGAGTTGGCGGCAGTTGCTCAGGATCACCATCATGGTTAAACATTAGCAGAATCACTTTAGTACTGTCCATGTCTACAAGGAAACAGATAAATACATAATGTGATGTAGGTTTTGAAACCACAAACAGAGCAGCTAAGAATAGCTGATCCTATTTGTGGTTTTTCTATTTTCCTGAGATTACTACACCTAAGAAGGTTGCATTTTGGCTGGCCGCCCCATTGTAATTATAAACTGTTCATTGTGGTGCTGGTACAAACATGCATTATTCATAACAATATAGGGGGATAAACAAATGAAAAATAATAAAAAAATCGCGTTGGCTTTTGCTGCGGCATTTACTCTAAGCCTGGCCGGCACCGCGCTAGCGACTCCCAATCCTTTTTCCGATATACCTGCCAAACATTGGGCGTATGACTCGATTAACAAACTTGCTAAAGCTGGTGTAGTATCCGGTTATGGCGACAATACTTTCAAAGGTGACAAAACGCTTACCCGTTATGAAGTGGCTGTTATTGTAGCTAAGGCTATGAGCAACACAGATAAAATTGATGCTGAGACTAAGTCTGTCTTGGACAGGCTTCAAATGGAATTTAGTTCTGAGCTGAATAATCTCGGTGTTCGTGTTGATGAAATTGAAAAGAAAACAGACAATCTAAAGTTTAGCGGTAATATTCGTGCAAGATACGACAATAATGAAAGGAACGATGGCAGCAAGGAAACTTTGGAAAAATTGCGTACACGTTTAATGCTAACTGGCAAAATAAATGACAGCTGGAGCTATAACGGACGATTGCAAAATATCCAGGACATTAAAACCGGGGGCTCAGAAGGGGAAACAGTACTTAATATTGCTAACGTCAGTGGTAAAATTGGCGGAGCCACCCTTACCCTTGGCCGCTACAGTATACTTCCGGTCTATGGTATGGTAATTGACGACCAGGTTGATGGCGCCATGGTTAGCTTTGGCAATAAAATGAAAGTTGATCTTGCTGGTTACAAATTTGACTCAAAGGTGACTAATAATGAAACTATTCTTATGGCCAGTCTAGCCTATGCTGCTAATAATAAGCTCGATTTAGCCGGCGCCTACTATCATTACGACGATAGCGATAAAAATATCTATGAAGCAGGCTTTGCTTACAAATTGAATAAAGATTTTACTGTAACTGCTTCTTACACTAAGGAAGATGTGGATAAAAATGACTCCTATTACACTAAACTTGCCTACAAAGGGGCAAATAAGTCTCGAGAGGGTTCTTACGGTGTATATGCCACTTACCGGGACGTCAAAAAAGGTACTTACATTGCACCGACCTATGACCAGGACTTTATTAGTTTAACTAAGGATACAAGCACTGGTGATGGTAAAGGCTACGAAGTTGCTTTTACTTACACACCTGTAAAAAATCTTCTGTTGACGACTAGTTATACTGATCTTGAGGGCGCTACTGACAAAACAAAAGATTCCCAATATTACAGAGCGCAACTAGAGTTTTTCTTCTAGAGATACAGTTTCAGAGCTAAGCCCAAAATTCCACATAAATATCAAGAACGGCTGCCAATACGTCTGGCAGCCGTTCTTGTAAAAGGAGAGAAGAAAATGCAAAACCGTGCAAGGACATTTCACATGATAAAGCTCATGTTTAGCCGTTCCAATAAGCTCTCAATGTCTTGCCCTCTGATATAGTCCCAGCCAAGCCACTTTAAACAGGCCTTATCCGGTAACTGGTAATCCACCCGGGGATGGAGCGCAGGGAAATACGCGCCGGCACAAATACGGCCAAACTCAGGCCCGGTTAAATAAGCAATTAACTCCTGTAATTCAGCAACCTTTGAGGTTTTTACCAGGAAAGACAGCGGGGTTATTAATGTTCCATCCTCCATCCAGATAACTTTGGCATCAATCGGTGGTGACACCGTATTAGCAAAAAAGTAGGGCATCACATAGATTGGCGGCCGGCCGGGATTATTGCTGGCCATGCTTTTAATCATTTGGGACGGGTGCATTCCGGTTCGGACTGATCGCCTCAAAGCCGCAATACCGGCGTCTCCATATTGTTTATAAATGTTCAGCAGGACTATGTCATCAAAGTCGCCGCTGCAACCGTTTAAAACCACCAGCTGTTCATATTCCGGCTGTAATAGATCAGCCCAGGTTTTCGGAACAGGCAGGCTACCCAGCTGTCTGCAGTCAATTACCACAACAACCGGGTTGACGGCAACCACATTATACCAGCCCTGGGTATCTACAATGCCAAGGTTGTCCAGGGTGCTGTGTACAGGTTGGGGCAGCCAAGTAGTGTAAAACCCCTTCTCTATAAATTGCCTGACAAAGTTTTTATTGAACAGATTGTAATCAGTGGTTAGTATCAAATCAGGAGAGTTATCAATATCCTGAACATGCTGGAGATAATCAGAAAAAGCCAGTATATCATTACTGCATGACCAGATATAGTAATTTAACTGTAGATTTTTTTCTGTTTGCAGTCTCTGCAGAGTGTCATGAAATGCATAGTTAAGTGGCAGGTGCAGGGCGCAGGGGAGTTGGGCTACAAAGTTAAATACACCCGGTTTGTTAATCACGACTGCTGACAGCCGGTGATTACGCTCAGTATTCTCAATTTCGTCACCAAGCAAGCGGGTAAATGTTGCTGGATTAATTTTCTTGATGCGCAGCAATGTCTTCAGGCGCAACACATCCCCTAAACCCTGGGAGAGATCTTCTTTGGTAAAAATGTTAAAACCATTAAAAATACCCTCTGTTTCAGGATATTTACTGACAATTTCCCGAATGGTGCATTCAAGCAAATTGTTGTTCATAGCATATCCCTTCCGCTTACCCCAAAATTAATTCTCTAAGACTTTACAGCCGTATCGTATAATACAGCGAAAGAAAATACAAGGGTTATTCATATAATCT
>NZ_DATMXX010000333.1:0-44792 GCF_035561255.1 Sporomusa sp.
ATAAAGGACTGATCTGGTAACCGGTATTAAATATAAAAAAAAGTCCAACACTATCCTGTAAACAGTCATGTTTTATTAAAAAAGCAGGAGGAACACGGATGAAAAAATTTGTTTGCACGGTCTGCGGCTACGTTCATGAAGGGGAATCAGCTCCTGATTTATGCCCTGTTTGTAAGGCCAGTAAGGATAAGTTTAAGGAGATGACCGGAGAATTATCGTGGGCAGATGAACATCACATTGGTATTGCTAAAGGTATTCCCACAGAAATGTTAGATGCATTACGGGCTAATTTTACGGGGGAATGTACTGAGGTGGGAATGTATCTGGCCATGTCCCGCCAGGCAGACAGGCAAGGATATCCTGAAGTGGCTGAAGCCTATAAGCGAATTGCCTATGAGGAAGCCGAGCACGCCGCTAAGTTTGCCGAGATCCTCGGCGAGGTGGTGGTAGCAGATACGAAGGCTAATCTAAGTGCAAGAGTAGAGGCTGAGTATGGTGCATGTGATGGTAAAAAGAAGCTGGCCACGTTAGCCAAGCAACATAACCTTGATGCTATCCATGATACTGTTCATGAGATGTGTAAAGATGAAGCCAGGCATGGCTGTGCCTTTAAAGGCTTGCTGGATAGATATTTTAAATAAAAGGGAGGAATAAAAATGGCTAAAATTAATTGTGAAGTCAGTAGCTGTTCACACAATAAATCTTCTGTATGTTATGCAAATTGCGTTGATATAGTTGGCAGTTCTGCTCAGTCAGGCCGCTCTACATGCTGTGGCTCCTATTTGAACAATCTTCTGTATTCTGAGCTTACCAACAATGTGTTGAGTTCAGGTTCCTGTGATGCCCTCAAATGTACGGTCGAGACCTGTACTTATCATAATAACCGGTTATGTACGTTAGATAACATCCAGGTAAGTGGCGGAAATGCAGAATACTACACCCATACCGCTTGTGGTAGTTTTAAATTGAAAAATTAGATGTATATAAAGCACTGCCAATTACTCCCTGTGCAATCAGGCAAATGTTGAGTATAATTCAAAGGGCAGAGTATAAATGCTGTTGCACTTGTATTTTTTGCCTATTTGTTACATTTACTGAATTAGGGAGGGTATTTTAGTGGCTCAAGACATTCTCGATCAAAATGATGCTGACACGAAGAAACTAAACTGGGAAGCCTTCATCAAGCAGGACGTACTTAATTTTTTGATGGCACATAGTCTGCAGTCCATTACTGTTGATGATGGGGCCGGTAAGAAAGGCGTTATTAAGCGGACTGCGAAAGGCGAACTGTCGGTACAGATTACCTCTAACGAAAAGTTGTAAAAAATTAAATACCTTTAACTCATGCCCTTTATGTTGGCAAAGAGTTAAGGGTATTTTTTATTTTGTAGTAATGAAATAGATAAAGGCTTTGAGTTCTTACGGAACTATTATCAATCAATATCATATTATGTAATACAAGGAGGTGGAAGTATGCCAATCCCTGCCGATCTATGTGCCGAATTAGCCGATATCCTTGGTGGCAGCGGGCAAACCAAAAATGGGATATGTACGGTTGAAATACCCAGGACTGATCTAAGTGTAACAATCAATGGGGTACCCTCAAAAGCAGCCTCAATCCATTCTGTTACATTCGAAAGAACTAATGGCCGGGCATTAATGACTGGAGATTTAGTTCTTCTGCAGGATGAAGTACCGAATTTCGTCTTACAACTGTTAAATAGAGGCATTATCGTGTCTGCGGTTCATAATCACTGGATTTTAGATGATCCTCATTTAATCTATGTGCATGTGCAATCTACAGCGGATCCAAGGAGCTTTGCCACGAGGCTGGCAGAAGTTCTGGCAACACTTAACTGTGCAACTGACAATGTGACAACTTAGGATAAGGTTCTTTAGCCAGAAAAGGATTCCGGAGCACACGGAATCCTTTTCTAATACAGGCCCTGCCTATTTGATACAGGACTTACAACAGGCGGGTGCGAATATATAAAGGATGCCATGCCAATTGGGATCAGGCTTAAGCTGGGGTTCCCTCACACGGGAATACCAGCCTCCAATCTGAGCGTGCTTTATCCATCAAGCGCATTACGGCTAAGGTATCCTGATGGGACATTATCGTGCTTTCTAATTTCTTGGCTCGCAAACATGCTACGGTTTCTCTTATTTGATACTCAAACCCATTAATCTCAAAAGGGGACTCTACCGTGTAGCGGGTGCCGTCACTCTTTTCAACGGTAAACCCTTGTAAGGCCGAAAAGCCTGGCAGTATAATATGGCCTGCTGTACCAAAAAGTACGGCGTGAGCATCAATCGGAGAACCGATTGTTGTGATTAAGTGGGCTGTTACGTTGTTTTCATATTCCAGCATGATACTGTTGAATGTATCTGTACCATATTCACCAATGATTGCACTTGAATAGAGCTGTTTAGGCTGGTAACCCAGCAGCATGGCGGCAACGCCGATCGCATAGACGCCAATATCCAGCAAAGCACCGCCCGCAAGTGCCGGGTCAAGTTTTCTTATGTACCTCGCCCCAATTGGGGCAAATCCATATTGCGCCCTGAAGTGTGTCAGCTCACCAATTGCACCGTCAGCAATGGTCTTATTAAGTAATTGATAAGCAGGGAGGAACTTCGTCCAGAAGGCCTCCATAATAAAAAGATTTTTCTCTTTGGCCAGCTGCGTAAGGGCCGCGGCTTGGGCAGCATTAACCGTAAATGACTTTTCACATAGAACATTTTTGCCATTCTCTAAACAAAGCCGGGCATGTGCATAGTGCATTGAATGCGGGGAGGCAATATAGATAACATCAATCTCAGGATCACAGACCAGATCCTGATAAGTTCCATAGGCTTTAGGTATGTTATACTCAGCAGCAAACGAATTTGCACTTGCTGAGCTGCGTGAAGCGACTGCCAGCATTGTGCCGCAGTCGGTCAGCTGGGAAAGCGTGTCTGCAAACTTTTTGGCGATTGTACCTGTTGCCAGAATACCCCAATGTATCTGTGTCATGACAAAGCCTGCCTTTCTGTAATGGGTTTATCCTTAACTTACAACAATTACCCGGGGACGTCAACTATGACTGCGGATAGCGTGCTTTTGATTGATTTGTACTGAAAAAATGCTGAGACCAAGAGGGTAATTTATGTCTGCAAATAAAGTGATCAAGACCTCGGTGCGAAATTTAGTTGAGTTTGTGCTCCGGTCAGGAGACTTGACCGCAACCTTTACCGGGAGTTCGCGTTTAGTTGACGGGAGTAAGATTCATCGTAAGCTTCAACAGGCCCAAGGCTCGGAGTATCAGTCGGAGGTAAGCCTGGCTATCGTAGTTGAGCGGCCTGATGTGGTCTTACAGATCAGTGGGCGGGCCGATGGCATCATCACAACAAAAGCGGAAACAGGCCTGGAGCAAATAACTATTGATGAGATTAAGTCAGTTACGCAAGACCTGGAAACCATTGAAACAGGGTACAACCTGCATTGGGCGCAGGCTAAATGCTATGCCTATATCTATGCCGCCCAGCATGACCTGGATCAGATCGGCGTTCAGATTACGTACTGCCAGGTCAATACCTTGGAAACCAAGCTGTTTAAACAAGACTGTTCTGTTTCCGAGCTAGCTGTTTTTTTTGAGTCGCTGGTAAGTGAATTTGCTTTGTGGGCTAAACGGCTTGGGGAGTGGGCGGCAGTACGGGATGTCTCTGCCGAGCTGCTGCAATTTCCGTTTTCAGCATTTCGCCAGGGTCAGCGGCAGCTGTCTGTTGCCGTATATAAGACGCTCAGCAGGGGGCTTAAACTCTTTGCTCAGGCCCCGACAGGCACCGGCAAAACAATGGCAACCATATTTCCAGCTGTAAAAGCCCTGGGGCTGGGACAGGTGGAAAAACTGTTTTTCCTCACGGCTAAAACAGTAACCAGGCAGTTGGCCGAAGAAGCCTTTGACCGGCTGCGGCAGGCCGGTTTGCACTGTAAAACGCTGACACTTACCGCCAAGGACAAAACCTGTTTTATGCCGGAGGCAGCCTGTACCCCGGAGGAATGTCCCTATGCCGCGGGGTATTACGACCGGATTAACCTGGCGCTGAATGACTGCTGGCAGGTGGAGTCCTTTACCCGTGAGGTTATTGAAGACTATGCCCGGAAACACCGGGTTTGTCCCTTCGAGTTGTCGCTCGATCTGGCGTTTTGGGCTGACGCGGTCATCTGTGACTATAATTATGTATTTGACCCCCGGGTCTATCTGAAACGCTTCTTTTATGAGAATAATGGACAATATTGCTTCCTGGTTGATGAGGCCCATAATCTTGTTGACCGGGCCCGGGAGATGTTTTCGGCCGAGTTAACCAAACAAAGCTTTCTGGCGGTAAAGAAAACGCTTAGCAATAAGCTTCCCCCGCTTGCTAAAGCAGCCGGCAAGATAAACACGTTTTTGCTGAAGACTGGCAAGCTATGCAGCGAAAAGTCGGCAGTGGGAGAAGCGGACTATTGTGTGAGAGAACAGCCGTTCACCGATATACTTCCTATGTTGAGAAAGTTTATGGAGGCAGCCGAAAAATGGCTGGCAAAAAATGAACCGGCAGACTTTCGTGAAGAGCTCCTGGATATTTATTTCAAGGTGAATGCTTTCCTGCGAACTGCTGAGACCTATGATGAACGGTATGTAACATATGTCGAGAAAATCGATAATGATGTAAAACTTAAGCTGTTTTGTGTCAACCCGGCGGAGTTATTGCGGCAGGCTGCACAGCGGGGGCGGGCGACCATCTTCTTTTCCGCAACACTGACCCCGCTTGATTACTTTTCCGAGGTACTGGGGGGTGAGGAAGGGGATGGTAAACTTGCAGTACCCACGCCCTTTTCCCCTGAGAATCTGGGCCTTCTTATCGCCGATAATATCAGTACCACCTATAAGACACGGGAAAAGACCTATGAAGCGATTGTCGAAAGCATAACAGCTGCAATCAGGGCCAGAGCCGGCAACTACCTGGTATTCCTGCCATCCTACCGGTATATGGAGGAAGTGTACCGGCGTTTCTCTTTTGCAAGCCCGCTAACAAGGGTAATTCGCCAAACCGGCGAGATGACTGAAGCAGAACGGGATGGCTTCCTGAAGCAATTCTCCTGTGACAACGCAGCTACGCTTGTCGGTTTCGCCGTCCTTGGCGGCATCTTCGGTGAGGGCATTGATCTAATTGGTGAACGGCTTGTCGGTGCCGTTGTCGTTGGCGTGGGGTTGCCTAAGGTTTGCCTGGAACGGGAGATCATCAGGCAGTGGTTTGATAAGAATAGCCGCCAGGGGTTTGAGTATGCTTATGTCTATCCGGGGATGAACAAGGTTTTGCAGGCCGCAGGGCGGGTAATCCGTACCGAGCAGGACCGGGGGCTGGTTCTGCTTATTGATGAACGGTTTTCACAAGCCCGGTATAAGCGGCTCTTCCCCCGGGAATGGCAAGGCGCCATACGCACAAATAGTGTTAACCGGATTGACGCGGCAGTAAAACAATTTTGGTTAATGCAGTAGATGGTTAAGATATTCCGGACAAGCACAAAATAAAGAATGCAGTGCATTTAATCTGTGAGAATGAGGGTTGAAGATCATAGACGGATTTAGTAAAGAAATAAAAAAGGCATTGGTAACCTTAGGCTATGAAACACTGACTGAGGTTCAGACACAAGTGATACCCCTGGTTTTTGCAGATCAGGATATTATTGTGCAGTCGCAGACCGGCAGTGGCAAGACGGCTGCTTTTGCCATCCCGGTTTGCGAAAAGATCGCAATAGAGCAAAGGAGCCCACAGGCCTTAGTGCTTACACCAACCCGGGAATTGGCGGTACAGGTAAAACAGGATATTGCTAATATCGGGCGGTTTAAGAAAATAAGGTGTGCTGCTATTTACGGCAGGCAGCCGATGGCGATACAAAGAAGAGAGTTAAGCCAAAGGGTGCATGTGATTGTCGGTACGCCGGGCAGAACATTTGATCATATTGTCAGTGGTAGTATCAACCTGGCCGAAATCAAGTATCTGATTATTGATGAAGCCGACAAAATGCTGGATATGGGCTTTATTGAACAGGTTGAAGCAATTATCGCAAAGCTGCCCGGGGACAGGGTTACTCTGGTATTTTCCGCAACAATGCCTGATCAAATCCAGGCGATATGCAGCAGATACATGATAGATCCGGTGAGGCTGGCGGTTGAGCCGGCAAGCCCGGCTACAGAGAAAATTCAGCAGGGCTACTATGAGGTTGAAGAAAGCGACAAACTCAGGCTTGTCAAAAAGATAGTGGTTACTGAGCGGCCGGATAGCTGCATTTTGTTTTGTAACACCAGGGAAAAAGTAGAGCTGGTGGCGGCGGAACTAAAACATGCAGGCTATCTCTGTGGAACCCTCCATGGCGGAATGGAGCAAAGGGAGCGGTTAGCAGCCATTCAAGGCTTTAAAAGAGGCGAGTTTCGCTTTCTGATTGCCACTGATGTGGCAGCACGGGGGATTCATGTGGCAGAGATCGCGCTGGTGATCAATTATGATTTTCCCTTGGATAATGAGGGGTATGTTCACCGTATTGGCCGGACAGGGCGGGCAGGAAATGCCGGCGCGGCAATTACCTTTGTCACCCCGGCTGAACGAAGGGCCTTAGCGGCAATCGAGGAATTTGTGCAATATAAAATACCCAGGCTGGAACAGCCCACAGGGGCGGCGGTTGAGCGTGGCAATCTGATTTCTGAGAATAATAAGGCCAAGCCGGCGTACAAACCGGATATCAGTGACAAACTAAATAGTGAGATTACCAGAATTCGTATCAATGCCGGTAAAAAGACTAAAATGAGACCGGGAGATATCCTGGGAGCCATCACTGCCATTGCCGGGGTTAGTGCCGGGGATATTGGGATAATTGATGTTCAGGAGACCTGCTCGTACGTAGAAATCCTGGACGGCAAAGGCCCTCTGGTGATGGATGCCCTCCAGGCTACAAAGATTAAAGGCAGGCTATATACAACAAAACAAGTAGGCTTTCGGACTATTTAGTTAAGAAAGCACCAAGTCTTGCTTAATAGGTACATGGCGTTGTAGAATAGAGGTATACGTTGATGCTGGCAAAGGAGGAGTTCTAAGTGGATTTACTCGCTTTACTACAAGAAAAGAAGAAAAAGGCCAATGAAAATAATAAGCCATTTCCCAAGGCAAGTAAGGCTAAAACTACAAACAATAAAATGCCCATGCGGAAAACCGGACGGGGTAAATAGTCGGGATAATAGAAACGCCTACAGCAGATCAGTGTGCTGTAGGCGTTTCGGTTTATGTGTAACAGGACACAAAAGCCGCCCTTTTCTTTTTTACCCTGGGAAAATATGCTATACTATTCGTACAGGATGTCTAGGAGCGGTTAGCCATTCCCTTTGTAGAAAGGGGGTGGTATGATGATCACAATGTTTGAGGCAATGTATCTGATGATTGCATTTGCAACACTTGTTGTTTTGATCATAAACAGGAAATAACCGCCCCTAGCTAAGGACGGCGGTTATTTCTTAATACCGTTTCATCTGGGCTAACCGTTTCCGGTTAGACAGCCTGTAGGGCTGGCGTGTATCAGCACGTCAGTCCTTTTCTTATATTATACCCATAGGCAGGAAAATATGCAACCAGCCAGGAAAAAATCCTGTTGTCAGGGCTCATGTTGCTAGCGCTTGCTTCCCCGGGGTATTGGCTGTAAGCAGCTGCGGGTAATACGATCCCACGTGTCCAGGTCAGTCATGGTATCCAAGAACGGGAATAGAGTAGCGGCTTGTGTGCCAAATTTCATTTCCAGGATTGTAACTTTCGCGCAGTTCATAGCGCCGCCGTTCCTGGGCGCTTTTGGTGAATATCTGTTCACAGGTGAGTGCTATTGGCTCACTCATAGCACCTCCTCCATTTCTTCGCCTTCAGCGTTACTCAGATACAGCAGCCATTTTTCCAGCCGGGTTTGGGGTGAAGCTGTGCGGCACAGCAGCTTCGGCAATTCCAGAAAATGAATTTCCCGATCGTCGTTGAGGACCTGGTGGGTATCATATCCACGGATATGGCGGATATGGAAGGTATTATGATAATGGTCCTTGGCCGGCAGACAGCTGAAATTGAGTACGTTGATGGTGACGGTCTTATTTAAGAGGAAATGGTTTTGCCCGGACTGCAGCTGGCCTTGGTAGAGCTTGGCCCAGTAGAACAGGGTGCCTGGACATCATCCTGCGGCACCTGACGGAGGAGTACCCGGCCCTGATGCGTACCATCTGGGCCGGGGAAACTGCGGCCGATTCTCGTTGACGCTGCGACCAACGATGCCAATCTGGTCATCAAGGAAGGAAATGCCGCCAGCGAAAGCGCCAACCAGGCTGTCTCTACGGGAATAACAAAATACTCGACTAGCCAACGAAAAAACCAGCACCTGAGCAGGGATATCCCTGCCGGATGCTGGTTTACTTTTACCTTAAACAGACTTCTGGAGAAGCTCGTTTGCTTCTTCGGCTGTATTGACTGAAAAAAATTGCCGGGTGAGACGCTCCAGTGCGTCTAGGTTGTTTAGGTGTGCCACCAGTGGAAATAGTGCCACAGCCTGGTCGCCGAATTTCATCTCCATGATTGTGTGAAGCATCTCCCGCGCACCCTCAATTTTGCCTTCCGCTTTGGCGCCGTGAATAAGAGTTTGCTCTTCCATAATGGCTTTTTCGCGCAGTTCATAGCGCCGCCGCTCCTGGGCATTTTTGGTGAATATTTGCTCACAGGTGAGCGCTTTTCTAATCATCGGTTCGCTCATGGCAATTTCCTCCATCTCTTCGCCTGCGGCGTTATTGAGATACAGCAGCCATTTTTCCAACCGGGTTTGGGGTGAAGTCGTGCGGCACAACATCTTTGGCAGTGTTTATAAGTATTCCCGTGGCGGTGCGCCCCAGGATATCCAGGCGGGCGTATTTATCGCCCAGAAAGTCAGGGTCGATTTCCCGGTCAAGAAGTTCCAGTGCGGTGAGTTCATGTCCAGGCCGGGATTTCAACACAGCGTTTAAAAAGTTGATGAGTATATCTTTGTTTCCTTCTGAACCAAATATACGTTTGAATACATAATCATTAATACGGTTGAGCGTAGCATTGAGGTTACCCTCCCTTGACTGAAGCTGTTACCTATACTATACCCTGCGGCAAATAGTTTGACAAGAGCAGGGGCTCACCGCGTTAGCTGACCTAAGTTCAAATTAAGGGAGGCTGAAGGAGGAGTGAATATGCATGTGGTTTTCAGTGAGAGAACGGGAATCTTTAAAAAACCAGTCCAAAAGGCGCTTAATATCTAGAAACTACCTCGTCTGAGGTATTTACGATATGCCTTTCCTAAGATAATATGAAAACAGAAATCATTAAAAGTTTCTCTGCGACACAACTATCCGGAACGGTAAAACATATTTACATCAGGGAATTGCATTGACTAGATTGAAATAACATGATAATATTGTGTCAAAAAGACATAGGTAAAACAGCAAAATGGAATACCGGGGATAGGTGTTCTTCGGGGCTTAGGGAAGTTTGGTGCAAAGCCAACACGGTTCTGCCCCTGTAAGGGAAAGCCGTGCCGCTAATTTACTGGAAAGGGGGTTTAGATGGGAGAAACGGCAAGAATCATTGCTCTGGCCGGTTTGCTCCAGGATATCGGTACCATCTGTTGCCGGGCCGGCGGTCACCACAAACAGAGCCGGAGCATGCTGGCTGCCTGTCTGCCAGCCGGACAACCCTATCAGGCTTTGCTGCAATGCCTGGGTTGCCATCATCAGGCCATCGGTGTGAAATACATCAAACAAAACGATCATATCGCCTATCTGGTATATGCTGCGGCGGACATGGCTGCCGGCGCCGGGCGTCGCCCGGCAGCGGAATATTCCGGCTGCTGCGGCCTGACGGTAGCCGATACCCACAAGTATCTGCCATTATGGCATAGGCTGCAAAATAGCCTGCGGCAAACGGATTTTTCCACCTGTACGGTCGACCAGGTGTTAGCCATCCTGGAAACAGTCGCGGCCGGCATTCCCTACAGCACCGCTGCCAGTGGCGGCGGCAATATTTCCCTGTATGATCATTCCCGGCTGACGGCGGCGCTGGCAGTTTGCCTGTGCCGCTATTTTGCCGTGGCCGGTATCAGCGACTACCGGTCCTGGTGCGCGGGGGCAAAAAAGAGCCGCAGTCGCACTGTTCCGGCCTTCCTGCTGGTCGACGGCGACCTGGCCGGGGCACTCCCAGCCCTGCATGGCCGCTCTATTTTTGTCGAGGTCCTGCTGGAACACTGCCTGGGCGAGCTTTTTGCCGCGGTCGGACTCAGCCGGGTCCACCTGCTCTATAGCGACGGCGGCCGCTTCTATCTGCTGGCCCCCAACATACCGGTGGTGACCGGCTTGCTGGAAACGGCTGCCGCAGCCGTTAACGACTGGCTGCGCCGTCAGTTCGGCGCGGCGCTGTATCTGACTCTGGCCTGGCAGGAGGCCGATGCCGGTGCCCTGATGGAACTTACAGACGGCCGACTGTGTAACGATAACCCCCACTGCGCGCGTCCGAAAAAACAAGTGTCGAAAAAGAAAGAATAAACAAAAAATACAACAAAACAGGGCGAAACCGCTCGACAGCAGGCAGTGTCTATGGTAGAATTTAGGGCAGCAAAGGCAATTAAGGAAAACAAAATAAACTAAAATTTTGGTACAGGTGCCCGCAAGGGCCTAACAGAAAAGCCGGTGTAAAGCCGGCGCGGTCCCGCCACTGTAATGGGGAGCAAAGCCAAAGTACAGCAGCAATACTGTATTCCGCCACTGAGACGTAACTGTCTTGGGAAGGTTGGCAGCGCAATGAACCAGAGCCAGGAGAACTGCCTGTATGACAATCACCGTTTTACCTGCGACAGACAGGGAGGGAGATTTGCGTGCGTGTGGTATGCCGGCTGCGCCGGCTCAGCAAAGAAGCCTCCTTGTCGATCAGGCAGGGGTGGCTTCTTTTTTATTTTGTGGCGACGGACAAGTTTTTCTCACAAGTGGTTTAGATAGAGCTGGCACTCCATTGGGAAGAACGGATATAGCAACAGAGCACTTAGCGATTGGGAATTTAGCGGGTACAGGTGCCCTGTCGAGAGGGCTTAATAGGGAAGACCGGTTGGAAGCCGGCGCGGTTCCGCCACTGTAACCCCGAGTGAGCCCCGGAAAGCCACTGGCAGTTGATAAAGCTGCCGGGAAGGCGGGGCTAATGATGAGGGAAAGCCAGGAGAACTGCCTGTACCGACATCCTTGTCGGACCTGCGATCAACAGGGAGAGGATTTGGGGTCTGTGTGAGTTTTATCCTTACACAAGGCATCGCGTAGCAAAGGAGGGGACAGGCCAGAACACAAAAAACGGGCAGGAAGCGGACAGCTTTTCCGGCCTGCCAAGGGAGTGGAACGAAGAGACAAGCCAAACAACAACATAAAGTGGGGAGAGGTGCCCTGCGGGGCTTAATAGGGAAGACCGGTGCAATACCGGCGCGGTCCCGCCACTGTAACGGGGAGCAAAGCCAAGATATGCCACTGGGATGTACGTTCTGGGAAGGTTTGGCGGCGCGATGAACCCAAGTCAGGAGAACTGCCTGTCCAGCGATCACCATAGTATCATACCAACGTTAAACAGGTTGGTACGGTACGGAACCTGCGAGCGACAGGGAGGAGATTATGGCAGCACCCGGAACCCTATTTCTCCTGGGCTGGCATAAGCACTCCTGTAAAGGGAGTTTTTTTATTTATTATCAAAAATCATTATTAAAGAGTTTATAAGCCGGAAAGAGGAGGGATTTTGCAATGGTACTACATAAATTAAAGGGAAAAGCATTAGCAACAAGTATTGCCTGCGCCCTGGCGCTGACCCTGGCACCAACTTTTAATGACGTCGTTTATGCGGCAGAGGCAGACAGTGCACAGCAGCAGAAAACAGGCGAAACAGCGAAAGCAGCCGATCACGCGCAGGCGCAGGAGGAATATCAGCTGCCAGCGCAGACAGTGGAAGCACCGCGGCCAGACTGGGAGGCCAAGCTCTCACCGGGCACCGTCTCCATTGTTCGCCCCGAGGATTTCAAGGGCGAGCAAAAAACGCTGCCTGAACTGCTTAAGCGGGTGCCAGGTGTCCACATCCGGGAGGTTACTGGCACCGGGCAGTACACGGTGGCCTATGTCCGCGGCAGCACAGCCGCCCAGGTGGGCATCTTCATTGACGGTGTGCTGGCCAAGCTGGGCGGGGATGCGGCTACCGACCTGTCCACCATTCCGACAGAAAACGTGGAACGGATTGAAATCTACCGGGGGTACATCCCGGCCCGCTTCCCCGGCGTCTGGATGGGCGGAGTCATCAACATCGTCACCAAGAAACCGCAAACAACCGGCATTTCCCTCTCGCAGGGCATAAGTTCTTATGGCGGCTATAAGGGAAGCCTGGGGATCAATGCCCCGCTGGGCGACGGCAGCCTTTTCGTTGGTGTCAACCGGGATCAGAGCGATGGCGATTATAAATATGAAGTTTATGGAGGTAAAGCCGGGATTGCTGAAGCGGAACGGTTATACAAGGAAAACCCAACCCAAGAGAATCTTGATAATCTAAATGTTGCGAAAGATTATGGATCCGACCGCAACCGGATGAACAATGGCTATCGGAACACCGACGTGCTGGTCAAATGGCAGGATGAGAACTGGCAGGTCAAGTACGCCTGGAAGCGCAACTATCGTGAATTGCCTTATAATTACAATATGAATACCGATCGTCCCAACTATACCAATCAGTCGGTCAAAAATCTGAACACCGATCAGTCAGACCTGCTGCTTGGCCGCCGCCAGACAGAGGGCAATCTGGACTGGGGCTGGCGGCTGACCTATATGGATCAGGATAAAAACTACAAGAATCCTAAGGGCAATAACACCCTGTTTGCTAAATGGAGCCGCTACCAGTCGAAGCGCTATGGCGCTGCTCTGGACGGATCGTTTAAGGCTGGTGACCAGCATCTGCTGGAGTTCAGTGCCAACTACTCCCACGAAAAACTGGATGTTGACGGCACCGGTATGACATCGCCCTCCTATGCCTGGGTCAAAGATCACTATACCCAGACGCTGGCCGATATCCAGCTTCAGGACACAATCACTCTTAATAAGGCGGGCGATCTCTGGTTGACTCCCAGCGTTCGCTGGAATTATTCTGGTGGTATGGGAGAGGCGAAATCAAGCTATCTCTGGTGGGTAAATGCGATGCAGGAAAACTCTGACAGCAAATTCACCTGGCAGACTGCTCTTAAAAAGCAGCTTAACGAGCAGACCACTCTGCGGGCAACTTACGGCACCTACTACCGCTTCCCCAACCTCTACGAACTGATCGGTGATGGCGCCTTTATTCTGCCTGTTCCCCCCAGTTCAACCGTAGCTGGCGCTGCGGGGCCGGAACACGGCAGGCAGTGGGATTTCGGTGTCCAATGGCAGGGCGAGACGTTTAAGGCAAAATCCGACTGGGCGCTCACCTATTTCGGACGCCATTCATACGACATGCTCGAGCTATACCGGATGGGCCTGACCTATATGTCCTACGTGAACGGCGGTGAAGGCAGGGTCAACGGTGTGGAACTGGAGGGCAAGCTTAACTGGGACCGCTGGGACCTGGACTTATCGGCCACTTATATGCAGTCCAAGGACCTGCAGCGAATAAAAAAAATGTTCTACCTCTATCCCAACGGCAACTATGGCAAATCACTGGAGAACTTTGCGCCTAAATGGGAGGGACTGCTCCGGCTGACCTACCGCTTCCCTGGTGAGAGGCTCTCGATGTTCAATGAAGTCCGCTATGTGGGCGAAACCAATGTCGATGATGAGGTTGACTGGAGCACCTCTTACACCACGGTCGGTATGGGAGCCAAGTATAAGTTTAGCAAAGACACCAGACTTACCGTGGGTGTTAATAACATGTTTAATAAGGTTCCATATTGGAAGCATCTACAACAGAATACTGGAGTCGATCCCTACTACGCTCCCGATACCATGAAGTATCCGCTGGCGGGTCGGACGTATTATGCGACGATGCAGTGGGACTTTTAGGGAATAGTCCAATAAACAAGAACAATAAAATTCTATAAGCCGGGTGCGAAACTGTGCATCAACGCCTCAAGTCCTGAACCTATGATGCCGCCGGCATCCGTTATGTTTGTCCAGAATATTGGCGAGGCTGAGCTCTGGAATACAGACCGGCCTGTTCTGCGGTGTCATAAGGGGCTATAGTTGCAAGGCAGCTAAAAATACAATATTAACTACTTCCCTGTGATGTCGGCAGTATGTCTATCCATAGTCGGCTGAAAAGGCGGAAGAGTCTGCATGCCAGGCTTGCCGGCAGCAAAGCAAAACGCCGCCCTCACGGAGAAGGCGGCACGGTACTGTAGCAGAGCAGAGGCGAAATTTTCTCTTTTTCGCTCTGGGAAAATACGGTATAATAAGTATACAGGCTGCTCGGGGGACGGTTAGCCCCTTCCTGGTAAGGAAGGGGGTGGTAGGATGACTATATTCGAAGCATTGACATTTGCTGTTGCATTTGCCACGCTCATGGTATTGGTCACGACCAAAAAGAAATAACCGCCCCTGCCCAAGGTGTGCGGCTACTTCAATAAGCTAAAAACACTGGGCTAACCGTTTTCCGGTTAGACAGCCTGTAGGGCTGGCGTGCGACCAACACGTCAGTCCTTTTCTTATATTATACCCATAGTGTGAAAAATATGCAACCAGTCGGTAAAAATACTGCCGCGCAGGTTTTTTTTTACTTAACCGTTACTGGGTATTGATTTATATAAATGCCAATACAGCTGTGATAATCTGTCTGAGGCAGGGCAATGGTATCGACCGGGATGTGTAATGAACCAGTAAACCGTTTATACTATTATTATAATGAGCAGACAGGGATAAGGGGATTTGAATGCAAGCATATGAAAACATTCATCAGCTGTATCATCTAATGCAAACTAAAACAGCAGCTAATTTAGCAGGTCCGTATAAGGTTGGTGTCGACCTGGGGACAGCGGACGTTGTGCTGGCTGTTACCGACACTCACGGCACTCCGGTAGCCGGCAGTATGCGCTGGGCGTCAGTTGTCAGAGATGGTTTGGTCGTTGATTTTAGGGGTGCCACGGAGATTGTTCAGGACCTGAAGGCTGAGGTTGAGCAGATTATGGGGGTCAAACTGGATAGAGGGGCTACTGCCATTCCCCCAGGCACCGTCGGGCGAAATGCACTGGCCTGCAGTAATGTTATTGCCGGCGCCGGGCTAGAGCCTGTTCGTCAGGTTGATGAGCCTGTCGCTGCCGCCCGGGCATTACGTATTGATCATGGTATTGTTGTAGATATTGGGGGCGGAACTACCGGTGTTGCGGTGCTGAAGAATGGTGAACTGATTTTTACTGATGATGAGCCAACAGGTGGGACGCATGTGTCACTGGTTTTGGCCGGAGCCTATAAAATATCTTTTGAAGAGGCTGAGAACCTAAAAAAGGATAGCAGCAGGCATCAGCAGATCCTGCCTGTCATCGCACCTGTTATTGAGAAAATGGCGACAATCGTTAAAAAAATGCTGGCTGCCCATGGCGATTTCAGTGAGTATCCGGTATACATCGTTGGTGGAACCGCTTATTTGGCCGGATTTGAGCAAGAATTCGGCAAAGCCTTCGGGAGAGAAGTACATGTTCCGCCTCACCCGTTACTTGTTACGCCATTAGGGATCGCAATGTTCAGCTAGTTAGTACATAATGCCGCAGTTTTACGCCGGGGATGTTGCTTAGGCGTAGAACAGTGGCATTTTTTGTCTATAGCAGAAGCCGGTATATCTCCTCAATTTCTGCCTGTGAGGCCTGGCGGGGGTTAGTAACACTGCAGATATCCTTGAGGGCGTGCTCGGCAAGTATGGGAATATCAGCGCTATTAAAGCCGCGGACATCCTGCAGCTTTGCCGGGAGGTCCAATTTGGTATTGAGTTGTTTGATTTGATCGATAACCAATTTAGCGCTGGCTTCGCTGGATAGTCCAGCAGTAGGTACGCCGGCTGCCCCGGCAATATCCGCATATTTACCGGCAACAACCGGGAGGTTGAATTCCATCACTGCAGGTAACAAGAGCGCATTGCACAACCCGTGCGGCAGGTTATAAAAGCCGCCAAGCTGGTGGGCCAGGGCGTGCACATAGCCCAGCCCGGCATTGTTAAAGGATATACCGGCCAGATATTCAGCATAAACCATCATTTCCCGCGCAGCCAGGTTAGTACCTTCTTTATGTACAACAGGCAGATAGCGGAAGACTAACTCGGCGGCTTTTAATGCTTTACAGTCTGTTACCGGCGTGGCATTGCTTGATACATAGGCCTCGATGGCATGGGTCAGTGCATCCATGCCGGTAGCTGCTGTCAGCCCGGGGGGCATACCTGTCATCAGCGCCGCATCGTTGACCGAGATTATCGGCGTTAGGTGCCAGTCATTAATTGTCATTTTTATATGTTTTTCTTCGTCAGTGATTACGCAAAACCGGGTTAGCTCGCTGCCGGTGCCTGCCGTAGTATTGATTGCAATCAGCGGGGCAGCGGCTTTTTTGGCTTTATTGAGCCCTTCATAATCCTGAATAGTGCCGCCATTGGTCGATAGGAGGGCAATTGCCTTGGCACAATCATGGGGAGAGCCACCCCCAAAGGAAATCAGGAAATCGCAGCCGTTATCCTGCAGCAGCTTGAGGCCAAATTCTACCTGTTTTACAGTGGGATTAGGGGCAACGTCTTTGTATACAACGTAAAAGATCTCCGCAGCATCAAGTAATGTTAGCAGCTCATCAATAAGCCTGTTCTCAACAAGTGTTTTGTCGGTTACAATGAATGCTTTGCGAAACTTCATTGGTTTAATATAATGAATAACCTGGCTTAAGCATTCTATACCCAGAATGCTAATCGGGGTCATAAAATACTCTACTATTTTTTTCAATGCACGATCCCCCTTGAAGGAACCCGGTGTTAAAGCCCGGTAATTCCCGCATACATGACACATGTAGCTATTATTTGCGCCTGTTGGACACTTTAAACATAAGTTGCATTACAGGACGAAGCACCGTGAACATGAAATGTATAAAATCACAATCACGGTATATAATAGCAGTAAATAACAATAGAATAAATGCCACCATATAGGTGCCTCTTTGTAGAGGAGAATAGGGAAGCTCGGAGGGATCGATAATGTCATCCTGAACGACGCGGTCGCGCCACTGTAGCCGGGGAGGACACCTGCATAAGCCAGCTGACTGGCAAGGTGCAGGTTGTCTGAGGAACCGTCAAGCCAGGAGACCTGCCTATGTTGGCTGTTATTACCCTCGCGCCAGGGGTATTATCAGAAGGATAGGAGTAGATCAGCCCCTGCCTTTTTGGTAGAGGCTTGCTGTGGTTTGCGGCGATGTGAAGGCCTCGTGCCGCGTAAAATCAAGTTTTTATAATAGTTGCATAAGATAAAGGCAATAGGAAAAGACTTTGTTTGATAGTCTTTTTTCCTATTGCCTTTATCTAATCTTCGAACAACAGATATATTGAATTTTGGATAAACAAGGCGACATCTCTGGCGGTAAGTTTACGGGTAGCGAGGTAAGGTCTTAATGGAAAAGATGAGAGTGGTACAGGAGTATGTGCCAGGCAAACAGGTGACACTAGCTCACCTCATCGCCAATCCCAGGCAGGAATTATGTGAAAAGCTAGGCATTGGGGCCAGTGGTGCTATTGGGATTTTAACAATTACCCCTTCGGAGGCGGCAATTATTGCAGCAGACGCCGCTACCAAGACGGCAAATGTCCAGATTGGTTTCATGGACCGTTTTACCGGTTCTGTGGTTATTACCGGCAATGTGTCGGCAGTTGAGGCTGCTTTAAAACAGGTTACCAATTTGCTGGCTGAAGGGTTAGGATTTACAGCAGCAAAAATGACCCGGTCCTAGTGCAGCGCATGATTATGCTGATAGGTCCTGTTGGTGCCGGTAAGACGTCTTTACTTAACGCGCTGCAGCACAATTGCCGCAAAGCTCAAAAAACACAAAGCATTTGCTTTAGCAGCGGCATGATTGATACGCCTGGCGAGTATACACAGATGCCTCGTTTTTATTCCTCACTGGCGGTTACTGCTACCGAAGCCAAGCTGATTATTATGATTCAGGATGCAAGTGATTTTAGGGCAGTATTACCGCCTGGTTTTGCCAGCATGTTCCCCAGGCCGGTAGTGGGAGTAGTAACAAAGATTGACAGGGACGGTGCAAACCGGGAAAAGGCCAAAGAACGTTTGCTGCAAGCTGGCGTCAGGGAAGCGATTTTCTATGTTTCCGCACACACCGGCGAGGGACTGGCTGAGGTAATTCAATTTCTGGCTGAAAGGGGGTGCAAATAGTGGGTGAATCATTAGGGATGATTGAAACAAAAGGTTTAGTAGGGGCTATTGAGGCTGCTGATGCGATGGTGAAAGCAGCTAATGTACTTTTAGTAGGCTATGAGAAAATTGGTTCCGGCCTGGTAACCGTTATGGTGCGGGGCGATGTTGGGGCTGTCAAGGCGGCTGTAGATGCCGGGGCTGCCGCCGCCGGCTGTGTAGGTGAGGTTATGTCAGTTCATGTCATTCCCCGTCCGCATTCAGATGTCGAAAAAATTATTCCCAAAATTCAATAACAGGTACTTTTCTGGAGGTGTAATCAATGGAAGATCACTTGGTTGAACAGGTCATGAACGAGATTAAAAAGCGTATGAGTATTGAGCCGCAAGCAGCAACAACTACAGCCTGCCCCAAGGCGTGTGTCAGCCCGGGGATTACAGAGTTTGTCGGCACTGCGATTGGTGATACCATTGGTTTAGTCATTGCCAACGTAGATGCCGGCCTGCATGAAAAAATGAAACTTGATCCGAAATTTCGCTCTATCGGCATTCTTGGCGCCCGGACGGGCGCCGGTCCGCATATTATGGCGGCCGATGAGGCGGTAAAAGCCACCAATACTGAGATTATCAGTATTGAATTGCCCCGTGACACGAAAGGGGGGGCCGGACACGGCTCACTGATTCTTTTCGGTGCCGAGGAGGTGTCTGATGCCCGGCGGGCGATTGAGGTAGCGCTGGGAGAGCTTGAGCGTACCTTCGGTGACGTTTATGCCAACGACGCAGGCCATATTGAGCTGCAGTATACCGCCCGGGCCAGCCTGGCCATTCAGAAAGCCTTTGATGCACCGCTGGGCCGGGCTTTTGGCCTGATTGTAGGTGCGCCGGCGGCGATTGGCGTACTAATGGCCGATGTCGCCGTAAAAACGGCGAGTGTTGAAGTGGTGGGCTATTCAAGCCCCGGCAACGGCACAAGTTTTTCTAATGAAGTTATTCTGATGGTTACGGGGGATTCCGGCGCTGTCCGGCAGTCGGTCATTGCAGCCCGAGAAGTGGGTAAAAAGGTGCTTGAAGCTATGGCTGGCCCGGCTCCGTCCTCGGCAATACCGTACATCTAGAATAGGGGGAAAGCAAAAGTGAAGAAATCAAAACGTTTTGAGATGCTGGCTGCCCGCCCTGTAAACAAGGATGGTTTCGTAGTTGAATGGCCTGAGGTAGGCCTGGTGGCTATGAGCAGCCCCAATGATCCTAAACCAAGTATTAAGATTGAAAACGGCAAGGTAGTGGAAATGGACGGTGTGCCTCGCAACCGGTTTGACTTTATCGATCAGTTTATTGCTGATTATGCGATTGATACGGCAATAGCCGAAAAAGCGATGGCGATGGAAGATGCTAAAATAGCCCAAATGCTTGTTGATATTAATGTATCCCGTGATGAGGTTGTCAAGATAGCCCGTGGGTTGACTGCCGCCAAGATTCTTGCGGTCCTCAATACCATGAATGTAGTCGAAATGATGATGGCCATGCAAAAAATGCGGGCCCGTAAAATTCCTTCCAATCAATGCCATGTTACCAATACACAGGACAACCCGGTCCTGATCGCAGCCGATGCGGCTGAAGCTGCTTTGCGTGGCTTTGATGAAATGGAAACAACGGTTGCTGTTGTCCGTTATGCCCCTTTCAATGCGCTGTCCTTACAGGTGGGCGCTCAGGTGGGCCGTGGTGGCGTGCTTATCCAGTGTGCCCTGGAAGAGGCAACCGAATTGCTGCTGGGCATGAGAGGAATTACCGCTTATGCCGAAACAATCTCAGTTTATGGGACTGAAAACGTATTTGTTGATGGCGATGATACCCCCTGGTCCAAAGCTTTTCTGGCTTCAGCCTATGCATCACGCGGGCTTAAAATGCGTTTTACCTCAGGCACCGGCTCCGAAGTTCAAATGGGATATGCAGAAGGTAAGTCAATGCTGTACTTGGAAATACGCTGCATTATGCTAACCCGGGGCGCCGGTGTGCAGGGACTGCAAAACGGCTCTGTAAGCTGTATCGGTGTACCGGCAGCAGTTCCCTCCGGCATCCGCGCCGTTTTAGGTGAAAACCTGTGTGCTGCCATGCTGGATCTGGAGGTAGCTTCCAGTAATGACCAGACCTTTACTCATTCCGATATTCGCCGCACTGCCCGTACGCTGATGCAGATGCTGCCGGGGACGGATTTCATTTGTTCGGGCTATAGTGCCAGCCCCAATTATGATAATATGTTTGCCGGCTCTAACTGGGATGTTGATGATTACGATGACTGGAATATCATCCAGCGTGATCTGATGGTAGATGGCGGCCTGCGCCCGGTTTCTGAAGAACAGGTGGTCTCGGTGCGTAATAAAGCAGCCAAAGCCCTGCAAGCCGTATTCAGGGAACTGGGTTTCCCAACCATAACCGATGAAGAGGTTGAAGCAGCAACCTATGCGCATGGCACCAAAGACATCGTGCAGCGAAATGTTGTTGAAGATTTAAAGGCGGCCGAAGAGATGATGAAGCGTGGGATTACCGGGCTTGATATTGTCAAAGCATTGGCTAAAAACGGCTTTGGTGATGTTGCAGAAAGTGCACTGGGCACCTTGAAGCAACGGGTATCTGGTGACTATCTACATACGGCTGCCATTCTTGATAAGCAGATGAATGTTATCAGCGCTGTGAATAATAAAAATGATTACCGTGGTCCGGGAACAGGCTATCGCCTGAGTAAAGAGCGCTGGGATGAGATTAAGAATATCCGGCAGGCGATCAAACCATCTGATTTTGACGTATGATTCAAAAAACGAGGTGAAGTGTAATGCAAGTTAGCGAGCAAATGATCAGGGAAATCGTTCAGCAAGTAATAAAAGGCATGAGCCCTTCAGCACCGGCCGGGCAATCAGCTTCCTATACCCCTAAAAGTACTACCGGGCGTACGATGACCCTTGTGGAAAAAGGGGAGGCCCGTACCGGCAGCCGGTCAGACGAGGTGATTATTGCCCTGGCACCGGCGTTTGGTAAATATCAAAACAAAACAATTGTCAACATTCCCCATAGTGATGTGTTGCGGGAAATGATCGCCGGGGTGGAGGAAGAGGGGGTACACGCCCGGGTTGTACGGGTGCTGCGGACATCGGATGTGGCCTTTGCAGCCCACGATGCGGCCAAGCTCAGCGGCTCCGGTGTTGCTATTGGCATTCAGTCCAGAGGAACCACCGTAATTCATCAAAAGGATCTTCCCCCATTAAGTAACCTGGAGCTTTTCCCCCAGTCTCCTTTACTCGATTTAGAGGCCTACCGGCAGATTGGCCGCAATGCTGCCAAGTATGGCAAAGGCGAGTCGCCAACACCGGTGCCAACCAGAAATGATCAGATGGCAAGACCTAAGTATCAGGCGAAAGCGGCTGTTCTTCATATAAAAGAAACCGAACATGTGGTTCCCGGGGCTAAGCCGGTGGAACTGGATGTTCAATTCTAACCAGATGGAGGTGAATACACATGGCAAATAATCAGGCATTAGAGGATATTGTCCGTGAAGTATTAAAATCAATGGGCCAGAGCGGGGGCGCACCGGCCCAAAATCAACCCCAGGGGTCGGCTGCCGGTTTAAGCCCGGAACTTGATTACCCCTTAGCCAGCAAAAGGCCGGAGCTGTTAAAAACACCGACAGGCAAAAAAATATCTGATATTACGCTGGAAAATGTGCTTAATGGCAGTATCAAGGCCGAGGATGTCCGGATTACCCCTGAAACGCTGCGGCTGCAGGGTGAGATCGCTGATGGTGTCGGCAGATATCAATTTGCCGCAAACCTGCGTCGTGCTGCCGAACTGGTAGCTATTCCCGATGCCCGCGTCCTGGAAATATATAATGCCCTGCGTCCCTACCGTTCCACCAAACGCGAGCTTTTGACAATTGCCGATGAGATGGAAGCCAAATACAACGCCAGAATTAATGCTGCTTTCGTCAGAGAGGCGGCTGACGTTTATGAGCGCCGCAACCGGCTCAGGGCAGAGTAAGGTGAGTTTAGATGCCAATTATCGCAGGCGTTGATATTGGAAACTCGACCACTGAGGTCTGTCTGGCCAGTTTTGAGCAGGGCCAATTAAAACAATACCTGGCGAGCGGCATGACTAAAACAACAGGCATCAAGGGGACATTAGCCAATGTGCCGGGAATTATTGTGGCCATGCAGGAGGCTCTCCAAAAAGCCGGGTTGGATTTCAAAAATCTTGATGAAATAAGGCTTAACGAAGCTACGCCTGTTATTGGTGATGTAGCCATGGAAACCATTACTGAAACGATCATTACCGAGTCAACCATGATCGGGCATAATCCCTCCACACCGGGTGGGATTGGTTTGGGGGTCGGGACGACGGCCCTGTTTCAGCAATTGCCCCAACTGGCGGCAGGAAACAAAATCATCTGCCTGATTCCCAGTGGTATTGATTTTGAGGATGCTGCCCGGCAGATTAATGAGGCAGCAGCCCGGGGGGTGGACGTGCAGGGGGCTATCGCCAAACAGGATGATGCAGTGCTTATTGTCAACAGGCTGCAGCGGAAAATACCTGTTATTGATGAGGTAACCCTGCTTGAGAAGGTGCCGGTAGGTATGCTGGCAGCTGTAGAGGTTGCCGAAGCGGGTAAAACGATCCAGAGTTTATGTAATCCATATGGCATAGCAACTGTGTTTTCCTTAACCCCGGAAGAAACAAAGATGGTCGTGCCAATTGCCAGGGCGCTGATCGGCAACCGTTCAGCAGTTGTCGTGCGGACCCCTGAGGGTGATGTTAAAGCGCGGTCGATTCCGGCCGGTTTTATTACCCTGGCAGGCAATCAGGGAAAAGCTGACGTCGATGTCGAGTTGGGTGCCCAGGCCATCATGGAGGCTGTTGAGCGGGTACAGCCATTAACCGATGTGCAGGGTGAGCCTGGTACTAATGTTAACGGTATGCTGGAGCGGGTTCGCCAGGTAATGGCCGGGCTGACCAGTCAGCCGGTTGCCGAGATGAAAATCCAGGATATCCTGGCGGTAGATACGTTTGTACCACAGAAGGTGCAAGGCGGTTTGGCTGGTGAATTTGCGCTGGAGAATGCGGTAGCGTTAGCGGCTATGGTTAAGACAAGCCGCTTGCCGATGCAGCAGATTGCCAACCAGCTGATTGAGCAGTTTGGGACACCGGTAATTATTGCCGGCGTGGAAGCGAATATGGCCATCCATGGGGCACTAACCACACCAGGTACTGACAAACCGCTGGCGATTCTGGATATGGGCGGCGGCTCTACCGATGCGGCGATCATTACCAAAGAGAGTCTGGTAACATCCATCCATTTGGGTGGTGCCGGCGATATGGTAACCATGTTAATTAACTCAGAGCTGGGATTGAATGATTTCGACCTTGCTGAGGATATCAAAAAATATCCGCTGGCTAAGGTGGAGAGTTTATATCATATCAGACTGGAAGATGGTACGGTCAGGTTCTATGACACCCACCTGCCGCCCCATGTTTTTGCCAGAGTTGTCATCCTGAAGGACGATGGTATGGTACCTATTCCTTTTGAGCATTCACTGGACAAAATCCGTCACATCCGCCGGGAAGCCAAAAAGCGGGTTTTTGTTGCTAATGCGCTCCGGTCTCTGGCGCGTATCGCCCCGGTCGGCAATATCCGGCATGTTGAATTTGTTGTGCTGGTTGGCGGGTCGGCAATGGATTTCGAGGTAGGTGATATGGTAACAGATGCGCTGGCTCAATATGGTGTTGTCTGTGGCCGTGGTAATATCCGCGGTACTGAAGGCTCAAGAAACGCCGTAGCGACCGGTTTGGTACTGTCCTATCGCGGAAATGGGGCGTAATTTATGCCTATCGATAACATGATGATAAAACCTAGCATTGTCATCTGCGTGGCAGAACATGACGGCTATGAGCGAAAAATCCGCGAAATCCAGGCTGGAATTGAGGAAGAGGGCATCCCCTATACGTTGCTGCAAGGTGATGAGGGGTGCGAGGCAGTGACTCTTGCCTGGCAGGGAGCTGCGGCATCTCAGCTGGGGGTTGGATTAGGTGTTAGCCTAACCGGTCTGTGTATCCATTATCATAAGCTCGCTGCGCCTAAGCCGCTGTTTACCTCTGCGGACACCGTCAATCCGGGAACATTACGTCAATTTGGCTATAATGCGGCCCGCTTGGTTAAGGGGCTTCCTTTTAAAGAAAAATTGGAACGAAGCTTTACTATTGAAGGTAATGAAGAGCAGTTGTTTGAGCAAATTCAGGTGCTTGTCAAAAAAATATTGCAAGAAAACGGTCAGGGTCACAGGGAGGTTAGCAGATGGTAAACGCCTTAGGTCTGATGGAAGTGGTAGGCTTGGCTGCCGGTTTAGAAGCGGCTGACGCGGCAATTAAAGCAGCCAATGTTACCCTTATTGGCTACGAATTAACCAAAGGCGGCGGTATGGTTGTGATAAAAATCTCCGGGGATGTGGGAGCGGTTACCGCGGCGGTTGATGCTGGTACGGCTGCTGCGTCCAAGATCGGTACAGTATTTGCTTCACATGTTATACCGCGGCCTGGTAATGGTCTGAACGGAATGATCACCACAAAAGAGACTGTGGGGGTTAACAATAAGGAGGGGCGACAGGCCAGAAAAAGCAGTGATAAGGAATTGGTACAGACTGACGACAAGGCTAAGGGTAATAACGCGTCTGCAATCAAGTCTGATATTGCGGTTGTAAACAAGAAGGCTACAGGCGATATGCACCCCGCCGAGACGTGTAACCTCTGTGGAGACCCAGACTGTCCCCGGCACAAAGGTGAGCCCAAAACAACCTGTATTCATTATAAGAAAAATCATCATAGGGAGGAATGACTGTATGCGTGGTGAGGCATTAGGCATGGTAGAAACCAAGGGATTAGTCGGGGCCATTGAGGCAGCCGATGCCATGGTAAAAGCCGCGAACGTGGAGTTAATAGGCTATGAGAAAATTGGGTCAGGATTAGTATCTGTCTTCGTACGTGGTGATGTCGGTGCGGTCAAGGCTGCGACCGACAGTGGCGCGGCGGCGGCGCAGCGCGTGGGCGAGCTGCTTTCTGTTCATGTAATACCGCGGCCGCATACCGATGTGGAAAAGATCTTGCCAACACTTCATTCCTAACAATGCAACCTGACAGGTAATGTTAAAAGAGGTGTGTTATGGAGCAAAAAATAGTGGAACAGGTCGTGGCCAGAATCTTAGCAGAAATGTGTGGTGAGGGACAAACACCACCAGGCATCCCGGTAGGTGTCTCTAACCGCCATATCCATGTCTCAGCCGAACATCTGGCAACCCTGTTTGGCCAGGGGTATAGTCTTACCAAAGAGAAAGATCTGAAGCAGATTGGTGAGTATGCGGCAAAAGAAACAGTTACCCTGGTAGGGCCTAAGGGGATTATCGCCAAGGTGCGTATTCTGGGGCCTGTACGAAATTTTACCCAGATTGAAATATCACGTACTGATGGGTTTAGTCTCGGCATTGCACCACCGCTGCGGGACTCAGGCCAGATTGAAGGATCGGCCGGCATTGTTGTTGTCGGGCCAATGGGGGCCGTTACCCTGAGGCAGGGAGTAATCTGTGCCGCACGCCATATCCATATGCAGGCAGCAGATGCACAAAGGCTAAAGGTTGCTGACGGGGAGCGGGTAACTGTTAAACTTGCCGGACCCCGCGGCGGTACTTTTGACAATGTGCTGATCCGGGTGCACCCGAACTTCAGGTTGGAGTTTCACATCGACACAGATGAAGCGAATGCGACAGAGCTTAAAACAGGTGATATTGTCAGTCTGTGACAAGTGGGGGAACTAGCGTGGACAATGAAAAAATTGTAGAGACAGTTACAGCGGAGGTTTTGCGCCAGTTAAGTATTATTAGCGGTAATATGCCGGCTCACCCTGGCGGTTCGCTCTACAAAGCACTCGCTATCTTTACCGGTGGGACGATTGGGTTTGAGGCAGGCTTGCTACAGTTGACGCATATTCAAAGCCTGAATACCGGGCTCACTGTCGTGCTTTCCGCGGCTGCTGAAAAGATTCTGGATACAGACCGCATCAGGCAAGCACTTGGCAGCAATACTTCCGTTCTTACCAGTACCTCTCCCTATCCGGGGCCGGCACTGCGGGCCGCAGACATTGTGCTTATTCCGGTATTAACCCAGAACTCTGCCGCAAAGCTTGCAAATACTCTGGCTGATTCGATGGTACTCACCCTGATCCTGCAGGCGCTCATGCTGGGAAAACCGGTAATTGCGGCAACAAACGCAGCCGATCCTGACGATAACCGGCGCGGCGAAAAGAACATGTCGAATTTGTTGCCGGCGCTGCGGGAGGCCCTGCAGGCAAACCTGAAAAAAATTGCAACCTATGGGATCAAACTCACTCCGGTAGAAAATCTGGCTGCCGCCGCGCAGCAAGCCCTGGCTAAAGAAATAAAACCATATGCACAGGATAAGCTGGCTAAAAAAAGGGTTCTTCATGCCGAGTCGGTTAAAGGCGCTGTGAATAGCGGGACAAAAACAATTGTGATTACCCAAGGCACAATTGTAACCCCGCTGGCCCGTGATATTGCCCGGGCATTAAAAGTGGAGATTGTTGTCAAATGAGCTAGGCAATGACTAGCCGCAGGAAGGAAGATGGCGATGTGGGTAGGAAAGGTAATTGGTACCCTGGTGGCTACGCCCAAAGACGATAGTCTGACAGGCAGTAAACTCTTAATCGTCCAGCCGCTCCGCAGCAAGCGTGGTGCCGGCGAGCCGATTGTCGCAATCGACGCAATCGGTTCCGGGACAGGCGAAACGGTGCTTGTTGTAAATGGCAGTGCAGCCCGCCATGTAACCGGCAATAGCAAGGCTGCCGTGGATGCGGCCATTATCGGGATTATCGACAGTATGGAGATCAATAAGGATTTACTTGAGGAGTAGGTACACATGAAGGTGTATACAAAAACTGGCGATAAAGGTCAGACCAGCCTGCTGAGCAAAGAACGGGTTTTTAAAGATAATATCAGGGTACAGGCCTACGGGACTGTGGATGAGGCTAATGCTGCGATGGGCTTGGCTAAATCCCTGACGGCTAAGGAATGGGCAGCGGCGATTATCCATAAAATCCAGCAGGAATTAATTGGTTTAAACGCCGATTTAGCCACAGCAGAGCCGGAAAACAGTGATAACTACCGGATTACTACCAGCCATGTAGAAGGCTTGGAGAAGATTATTGACAGCTTAGAGCAACGCCGTATCCCTCAACCGTATTTTGTCACACCAGGGGACACGCCGGCCAGTGCAGCCATGGATTTAGCCCGAACCATCGTGCGGCGGGCAGAACGGTGTGTTGTCGCGTTAAAGCGGCAGGAGCCGGTGACCGCACCGGTACAGCTATATCTAAACCGTTTATCGGACTTATTATTTGTATTGGCCAGATGTAATGAACAGGAAGAGCTGGTTGAAAGGGTTACCAGTCAGGTGCAGGCAGTTCTTCAGGGATCACCGGAAATCAAAAGTCAGGCTGCTGAGCAGCCGCTGTTAAACAAAGCCAGGCGCGGCATCGCGGCGGCTGAGAACAAGGCCCGTGAAATAGGGGTTCCCATGGTCATCGCCGTGGTGGACAGTGGCGGCAATCTGGTTGCCCAGGAACGGATGGATAACGCGCTGCTGGCAAGCATCGCACTTGCCCTGGACAAGGCCTATACCGCAGTGGCTTTGAAAATGCCGACAGAACAGGCAGCGATAGTTGCTGTCCCCGGCCAGCAGCTATTTGGTATCAATACCACCAACAGTGGCCGCCTGGTTATATTCGGCGGTGGTCTGCCCATCTATGAGCAGGGACTGTTGATCGGCGGAATCGGGGTAAGTGGTGGGTCTGTTGAGCAGGATATGGTGGTAGCTCAGGCTGGTTTGTCAGCTATATAAAGGAGGAAAACAATGAATATTGACCAAAACCTTATTTCCCGGATTACGGCCGAAGTGATGGCCAGAGTTCAGCAGCAAGGCAATCATGGTTCGGGAAATAGCGGGATTTTTAATACAATTGATGAAGCTGTGTCTGCCGCTCATACTGCGCAAAAACAGCTGAGAAAGTTAACCATTGAAAAACGGGAAGGGTTAATCAGCGCCATGCGGGAGGCTGCCTATGCCAGCGCTGCGATGTTAGCCGAAATGGCTGTACAGGAATCAGGGATGGGGCGTGTATCTGACAAGGTTCTTAAGAATCAGCTTGCCGCCCGTAACACCCCGGGGACGGAGGATCTTCGCACCGAGGCCTGGAGCGGGGATACCGGACTAACGCTGATTGAGATGGGGCCATTTGGCGTAATCGGGGCCATAACGCCTACAACCAATCCCTCAGAAACTGTTATCTCAAATTGCATAGGCATGATTGCCGCCGGGAACTCGGTAGTATTCAGCCCGCATCCGACAGCCAAAAATACCTCGCTTACCGCAATTAGACTCTTAAATGAGGCAATTATCAAAGCCGGGGGCCCTGCCAACCTGTTAACGGCGGTAGCAGAACCCTCATTAGCGGCCACGAATGCCATGATGGTACATCCTCAGATTAACATGCTGGTCGCAACAGGCGGCCCGGCTGTGGTCAAGGCTGTTATGTCCTCAGGGAAAAAGGCGATTGGCGCCGGTGCCGGCAATCCGCCGGTTATTGTCGATGAAAGTGCCAATATTGAACGGGCTGCCCGTGATATTATGGCAGGCTGTTCCTTTGATAACAATCTACCCTGCATTGCTGAAAAAGAAGCCATTGTTGTCAGTGCCGTTGCTGACCGGCTGATTACTTTTATGCAAAAATATGGCGGGTATTTAATCTCCGGGCAGGATATTGAACGGCTGGAACGGGTGATTCTGACCGAAAAAGAAGAACTTGCGGCCAGCGGCTGTACGGAAAAACCCAAGAAAACATTCGGCGTTAATAAGAATTTTGTGGGTAAAGATGCCAAATATATAATAAAACAGATTGGCATTGATGTACCTGACGATATCCGGGTCATTATTTGTGAAACCGCAGCAGATCATCCCTTCGTGCTGGAGGAACTGATGATGCCGGTACTGCCGGTCATCCGGGTGAGAAATGTGGAGGAAGCCATACAATTGGCGGTCAGTGTTGAGCATGGCAATCGTCATACCGCGGTCATGCATTCCCAAAGTGTCGATAATCTGACCCGTTTTGCCAAGGCGGTAGAAACAACGATTTTCGTAAAGAATGCGCCGTCCTATGCCGGCATCGGCGTCGGCGGGGAGGGTTTTACCACCTTCACCATTGCCGGACCTACCGGCGAGGGCCTAACCTCGGCCCGCAGCTTTACCCGTCAGCGCCGCTGTGTTCTTGTTGATGCACTTTCGATCGTATGAGGGGTTTAATCCTAATGGGAAGCAGGTGCAGTCATGCGTGACAGGATTGTTGCTGCCGTTAAGGCAGCCGGTGTCGTCGGTGCCGGTGGTGCCGGGTTTCCAACACATATCAAGGTTAACGCAGATGCTGAAATCGTCATTGTGAATGGCGCTGAGTGCGAGCCTTTGCTTAGGGCTCACCAGAATATTATGGTGAGCGAGAGTGCCAAACTCATTCTGGGGCTGCAAACCGTAATGCTGGCCACCGGGGCCAGGCGCGGCTATATCGGGATAAAACGTAAATATGAGGCTGCAATCGCTAAACTGCAAACAGAACTACAGCAGATGAACGCCACAGACATTGAACTGTTTTTCATACCTGACATGTATCCGGCCGGTGATGAACAGGTGCTTGTCCATGAGGTTACCGGCCGGATTGTGCCTGAGGGCGGCATTCCCCTGCATGTCGGCGTCGTTGTGGCTAATGTTGAAACCCTGGTCAATGTAGCGCTGGCGCTGGAAGGCCAGCCTGTTATCGAAAAATATGTTACAGTCACAGGTGCTGCCCGGCATCCCCTTACAGTACGCGTACCGATTGGGATGGCGGTAGGCGAGGTAATCCAACTGGCAGGGGGCTCTACAGTCAGTGACTTTGCGATTATCGATGGCGGACCGATGATGGGCCGGATTATCCCTGCTGACTCAGTTATTACTAAAACAACCGGCGGGCTTATCTTGCTGCCTGAAGGGCATTCACTGGTGGTGCAAAAAAGAACACCCTGGCCGGTTATTGCCAATCGGGCCAAAGCGGTGTGCTGCAACTGCCGGGCCTGCACAGATGTGTGTCCCCGCTACCTGTTGGGTCATAGATTAGAACCGCACCGGATTATGCAGGCAATTGGCAGCGGGCAAATGAATGAGACCGAGGTGCTTGCCAAAGCATTTCTCTGTTCGGAATGTGGTGCCTGTGAGACCTACGGCTGCACGATGGGGTTATCACCCCGGCGGGTTAATGCTGAACTTAAGCAGCAATTTGGCAAGGCCGGCCTTAAAAACCCCAATACTATGAAACCTCAGCATGCTCAGCTAGGCAGGGAGAACCGGCGTATTCCAACCAAGCGGCTGCTGTACCGTCTGGGGCTGGAACAATATGATGTGAAAGCGCCGCTGCGTCTGGAACCGGTGACCACAGCTCAGGTAAAACTGTTATTGTCGCAGCACATCGGGGCACCCTCGCAGCCGGTTGTTGAGGTTGGCACAAGGGTCAATAAGGGGGATATCGTCGCCGTTATTCCTGCGGGCGCGGCGCTGGGGGCCACCCTTCATGCCAGTATTTCCGGACAAGTATATAATATTGACACTTGGATAGGTATTCGTGCAGTGTAATTAGCCAGGGAGGATAACAATGAAACACTCGATAGGAATCATGGAAGTCAAAAATATCGCTAAAGGCTTCTTAGTTGCCGATGCTATGCTAAAGGCAGCAAACGTAGAGCTCATTATGGCTAATTCCTTATGCCCCGGCAAGTATATTATCATGATTGCCGGGGATGTAGGCGGGGTGCAGAACGCCGTACGCAGCGGCCGGGCTGCAGGCGGCTCGGAGAATATAGTTGATGAAACAGTGCTGCCTAATATCCATAAGGACATCTTTAAGGCTTTAACAGGCAGTACAGATGTTAAGAATATCAAAGCATTGGGAATTATCGAAACTTATTCTGTGGCATCTGCCATTGTTGCAGCCGACACCGCGGCAAAAGCCGCGGCGATTGAATTGCTGGAGGTTCGTTTGGCCCGCGGTATGGGGGGGAAGGCGGTCATTTCCCTGACCGGAGAGGTTGGGGCAGTCAACTCGGCTGTTCGCGCTGGCGTCAGTGCCATCCAGGAGCATGGATTTCTGGTGGATCATCTGGTCCTGGCGGCGCCGCATCAGTCTTTACACAAAGCATTATTCTAACCCGGTTGCTTATTAAACTAAAGGAGGTTGAGCTACATGTTTTCTGCAGTTGAAATAGCGGCTGCATTCGGCGGCGGGATCCTCGGCGCGGCAATCGGTGCGTTGCCGGCATTCATTATGGCAGGTGTCCTGGTTCTGGCTAACATGACAGATCTGGCATTCGGACCTTATTTCGGTCCCCATATTGCTTTTGCCGGCGGCGTTGCGGCGACTGCGTTTGCCGGGAAGCGCGGGCTGGAGGCCGGGAATAATATTTTAATGCCGCTGGCCAAATTTAATGATGGCTATATCCTGCTGGTTGGTGGAATATTTGGGGCTGCCGGGCTGGTTGTCCAGAAGCTGCTTGCCGGTATGGGCACGCCAACCGATACAGTTGCTCTCACAGTTGCCCTGTCAGGTATTATTGCCAGGCTTGTTTTTGGTAATGGCAAACTATTTGGCGGTTACGCCATGCCTGATAGCAGGACTGTTGTATTTCTGATTGTTTTAGGCTTAGGTGTAGGGTTAATCTCAGGTTATGCCTCGCTTGTTACCAAAAATGCTGTAATCGGGTTTGGGGTTGCTGCAACTACCCTGATTTTTCTTCAGTTCATGGGTGTTGGACCGGTAACCCATCATTTGGCGCTGCCGGCAGCTCTGGCAGCTATGGCAACAGGCAGCATCTGGGCAGGTGGCTTATTCGGGGTACTGGGTGCTCTCCTGGGAGACTTTTTTGGTAAAACCATGAACAGTGGCGATACCCATGTTGATCCGCCGGCCTTAACAATTGCACTGCTGACATTGATTGTTACGCTCTTTATGTCGTGACTACACGTAGTACCGGGACAGCTTAGGAGGGGATTCTATGACTCAATATCATGTGAAGGAATCAGAGAATACAGGGGATGGTTTTAAATGTACAGCCTGCGGCCATATCTGGACAACAAAGGATACGAAATTTGATAAATGCCCGGCCTGTGGCTATGCCTGTAATCCGTATGCCTGCCAGATAAGGCCTGTACCCAAAAAAGATTAATTGTCAGCAGGCTGCTAGAGAAATACCCCGGACTTACGGAAAAGTAAGTCCGGGGTATTTGACATAGGCTTATAAAAAAAATAATTCCAGGATGCATGGGTTAGATAATTATTAGATAATCTCACTGATTATGGCAGACCAGTTCTTACCCTTATAGGCATTGTACCCGCGTGTACGGGCATAGCCATAAATCTTGGTATTGCCACGACTGTCTTTCTCCAGGGTATAACCGTAGGTAGCGCCTTGCATCGCACGCTGAGCCGCTTCCAGGTTTTTCAGGTTATCTGTTAGAATACCCTTGCGGCTTGGACAGGCGATAACATAGCCGTCCTTGTTGATGATCGCTACATCTCCCTGCTTACCGATACGGGCTGAATCCAGAATATCATAAATGTATTCCCAGTTAAACCGGGATGAAAAATAGCCGATAATCTCACCGGCATCACTGCGGACAGGGCAGGAATAGGCTACTGTATGGCGTTTTTCTACTGAGGAAAAATAAAGATCAGTGACAGAGATGGTTTTAGCGGCCTTAACCTCCTGAAACCAACTCCTGTCAGACATCTTTTCGCCAATCAGTTCACGGCGTATACCGGCCGCTACTATTGTGCCTTGGGCATCAAGTACATATAAATCAAAATAGACTTCGTAAATCTCAACAAGTGTTTTCAATAAGGTGTTAGCCTGTTCAATATGGTTAGCGGCGGTTGACGATAAGGCATTTTTTACCTGTGAGAAACCGGCCCAGGCCTGGGCATCACAATTGCGTTCAAAGAGATTGCGGTCAATCTTGTCGATTGTGTCATAAGCTACATCGGCTGTTCGCACCGCCATGACTTCATTTGCTTTGGACTGGATGTTTTCAATAATGATGGTACTCTCTTTTGTAGCGGCAAAGCTGCGGGTGGCTAACTTTTTAATCTCGTCGGCGACAACGCCAAAGCCCCGTCCGGCCTCGCCGGCTCTTGCTGCTTCGATCGCTGAGTTTAATGACAGCAGGTTGGTTTGTTGAGCAATTTGCTGGATTGTACTAATTACCTTGCTCATGGCATTATTAGCATCTTTTAGTTCAGCAAGCAGAATGGATGCGTCAATAATATTGTTGTTATCATCAGACATATGTTCTCCCCCTCAAAGAAAGATGCCTGCCTGTGTCCCCCACTGGCAGGCATCTTCGCCATACATATTACATTGTAAGGGTAATGGAATTGTCAGTCAAGCTATATAACTATCTTAACAGCTAATTACCGAAGTAGTAAATGAAGCCCAAATGATAATCTGCTAGTAGGTCCAAAACATGTTTTGTATCTCATCCGGGTTGTTCGTCTTCATTAAGGCCAGCATAAGCAGAATTCTGGCTTTCTGCGGGCTAAGGGTATCAGCTACTAAGAAGTGATATTGGTCATCATTTAAAGCCCCGTTGCGGGTGACTATACCATTGCAGACCCTGCTGCCACGCACCACTACAATGCCCTGACGCTGAATGGCGCTAAAGACATTCTGCATGTGCTGCGACATATTGCCATTGCCAAGCCCGGCATACACCAGGCCTTGGGCACCTGCCGCCACAGCAGCGCAGGCCAGGGTACCGCTATCATCAACATGCCCGTAGATAATCTCAACCTGCGGCAGTTTGGTAATACCGATAATATCAAACTCGGTTAGATAGGTATGTTTACGTGTCGGCATACGATAGAAATGAGGCTGGTTATCGACAATATACCCCAGGTAGCCCAGCTCAGGGGCCTTAAAGGTGTCCTGGAGTGCAGTGTTCGTTTTGGTCACATCACGACTGCAATTTATGGTATCGTTTAATGCAACAAGTACCCCTTTTCCCCAGGCGGATGGGCTTGCTGCCAGGATGATGGCATTATAGAGATTCATGGGACCGTCAGGGCTTATCGCGGTTGACGGGCGCATGGCTCCTACCAGTACTACCGGCTTTTGACTTTTGATGACTAAATTTAAGAAATAGGCAGTTTCCTCAAGGGTGTCTGTTCCGTGGGTTACAACAACCCCGTCAACAGCCTGTTGTTGCAGCAAGGTGTTGATACGGTCAGCCAGTTGAAGCCAGACAGCATGGCTCATATCGGCACTGTCAATCTGTATGAGTTGCTCACAGGTGATCGTTGCCGTGCTGTGTATTGAACCAATTTGGTTTAATATCTCGTCAATTGGCACTATGGCCGGTTGGTAGCTGACAGTATCTGTTGGAAAGTGAGATACCCCGGCAATCGTTCCGCCGGTCGCAAGTACTGTAATATTTTTCATACCGACCACCCTTCCACTGAGTAATCCACTATAATATAACATATAATCCCAGGCTGTTATATACTTTTCAGCGAAGAACAACGCATTATATTAAATTTGTGTCTTAATTAGGTGTGGGAGTATTGTCCGGAATCAAAGTGCTTGAATGACTGAATAGTTTTCTTATCGGTTTAGTTGCAGGTTTTTTGCCTAGCAGGGGATAATTGGGGAATAATAACCCAAGTGGAGGTGTTGATATGCATTCAGAAAGAGCGTTTATTGTCATAACCCCTTATGAATCAAGGCGGTTAATTGCCAAAGCGGTTGTTCAGCTCCCCGAGATCAAAGCGGCCTTAACAAATGGCTGGATTGTTGTGGCAACAGGCAGTACCAACGGTTATGTTGCGGAAGAGCTGCTCGGTGCTCCCCTGATTAAAGAGAATTTCATTTCAGGGCACATAACGCTGGGAGAAACGTGGAACACCCCGGATAATCCGGATTATATCTTTCCAATTGTGTTGCACAAGGGCGTTCGTAAGGATATCAGAGCCGAGCAGGCGCTTGAACTATTTTCTGACAAGGACGTTTTTATAAAAGGGGCAAATGCGGTTGACAGTCAATTCAATGCAGCCGTTTTTATGGCACATCAGGCGGGAGGGACAATTGGTTCGGCCTTAGGCACCATATATGCCCGCGGAGCGCGGCTAATAATGCCTGTAAGCCTGGAAAAAATGATCCCCAGCATAGCCGAAGCCGTAAAACACAGCGGTAATAAGAGCTACACATATAGCACCGGCAGCCCAATCGGGATGATGCCGATTATCAATGCAGTGGTGGTCACTGAGATCCAGGCCCTAAGTACGCTGTTCGGGGTTCAGGTTTACCATATTGGCTCAGGGGGCATTGCCGGCTCGGAAGGTTCAGTCGTAGTAATCATTGAGGGTGAAGCGGAAAAAGTCAAGCAGGCATTTGAATTTGTACAGGCAATTAAAGGCGAAAAACCCCTGTTGCGGCCCAATGGCACACCCAATCAGTAGTTTTCGTATTATTTGCAAAAAGTGAGCAGGAAATAGCGTTAGGAGTGAAGAAAATAACTATTTATAACGGAAAAAACAATTAATGGGAGGTTATACATGCCGAAAAAAAATCAAACTGTAAAGAATGTTAAGAAGTATGCAATGCTTTTCTTTGGGGCCATCATAACGGCGGTAGGTTTGGAAATCTTTCTCGTTCCTAACAATATTATTGACGGGGGGATTGTGGGACTGTCCATTATGGCCAGCCATTTGTCAGGATTACCGCTAAGCCTGTTCCTGGTGCTGCTCAATTTACCATTTTTATATCTGGGATACGTCCAGATCGGTAAAACGTTTGCCATATCGACGCTTTTTTCTATCCTGTCTTTATCCTATTGGGTATCAGTTTTTCATCCCATACCAGGCTTAACCAATGATTTGTTTTTGGCAGCGGTCTTCGGGGGGATTATTATCGGGATAGGCGTCGGACTAATTATTCGTTATGGCGGCTCGCTTGACGGGACAGAGATTGTTGCCATTATACTGGATAAGCGCACAAGTTTTTCAGTGGGCGAAATCATCATGTTCTTCAATCTGTTCATCCTCACAAGTGCCGGACTTGTGTTTACCTGGGATAAGGCCATGTATTCCCTTGTTGCCTATTTTATCGCCTTTAAGGTGATTGATGTAGTCATTGAGGGGTTGGATGAATCGAAGGCTGTCATGATTGTATCTGATAGACCGGACGAAATTGCCGATGCACTGATGGCCCGTTTAGGCAGGGGGGTTACTGTCCTGCATGGTGAGGGCGGGTATACGAAGGAACGCAAGGATGTCCTGTATTCTGTCATTACAAGGCTTGAGATGGCTAAGCTAAAGTCCATCATCGACGAGATTGATGAGGGTGCCTTTGTTACAATTAACGATGTCCATGAGGTAATGGGCGGAAGGTTCAAGAAGAAAGCAATTCATTAGAGCCCTGTATCAATGTCGACCACGCAAAGGTACTGTGCCGAAACGCTAGTTTCAGCACAGTACCTTTTTGTGGTCGACAATATTTATTAGGATAATTCCAGGCCAATGGGACAATGATCGCTGCCCATAACGTCAGGATAAATGAATGCATCCTTAATCGATGCTGTCAGCCTGTTGGAAAGGATAAAGTAGTCAATACGCCAGCCAATGTTACGGGCTCTGGCGTTCATCATATAGGACCACCAGGTATAGGCATCGCTTTTCTCTGGGTATAAAGACCGGAAAGAGTCGGTAAATCCGGATGCAAGCAAGACTGTCATATTATTTCTTTCCTCATCAGTAAAGCCGGCGTTCTTCCGGTTTGCCTTAGGATTCTTAATATCGATTTCTTCGTGGGCCACATTGAGATCACCACACATAATGACAGGCTTTATTCTATCAAGATGTAATAGATAGTCTCTGAAATCATTTTCCCATTTGATCCGGTAATCCAGCCGCATAAGCCCGCGCTGCGAATTAGGAGTATATACATTGACAAGAAAAAATTGATCAAACTCCAGGGTGATGATCCGGCCCTCCTGATCATGTTCAGCTATATTCATGCCACAGGTAACTGCCCGTGGTTTTATCCGGGTGAAAATAGCAGTGCCGGAATAGCCCTTCTTCACAGCACTGTTCCAGTACTCGTCATATCCGGCCAAAACCAGCTCTGACTGGTCTTGCTGCATTTTAGTTTCCTGAACACAAAAGATATCGGCATCAGCACTGGCGAAAAAATCCTCAAATCCCTTACCCAGACAGGCTCTCAGCCCGTTTACATTCCAAGATATAAGCTTCATAGGTACCCCTCTTTCTTACAGATAATGCTCGTGAAGTTATTCCCTGCAGGCTGCTTATTTTCCTGCCTTGTAGATAACCCGGCCACATTCAGTCACAAGAGACAACCGTATGGAAATGTTGAAAATAAGAAAAATGGCGAGAGGAATATAATCATTTTTCTCGAATATTACATTTATTAAGAACCTAGATGGAGAATCGAGATGTTTGCAGAGAATACCATCTATATAGTCGGTAATGCCAAGTCCCAGCAGAATAATCCGATTACTCACCATTATGGACAGTTTTTTATTGGTTTTGTGGTGGAGCGGGAAACCGGTAAGATTGTAGCTTGTGGCAGCTCGGCGATGGTTTCAACCACCGCTGAATTTATCTGTAGTTTGTTTGCCGGGAGAAGTTTGCAGGAAGAGTTTGAAACTGTTAAGCAGCAGGTTGAGTCCCGTTATTTCGGTTCATCTCAAAAAGCTATTTTGGTTGCTTATAAAGATGCTCAAAAGAAGTTCTTTCGCATAATGAATGGCATGCCTCTTGACCTAAATGATTAAATACCTATAAAGGGCTGCTTTGTTTACCGGACGCTTGTTAAAACACGCTCGCGTAGACGTAGATAAAATCCAGCATGATACACCTTCTGCATAGAGGGTTTATTATGCTGGATTTTTAAAGTCTTGCACCACCCGCCTGCGCCTGCAAACTTCATTAATGAGGAATATATAGCAACGCCGGTTTCATCTGGCGCAGAGGCTCGGCGCAAGCCATATTTTCTTTAAATTATGTGGGCTTGTTTATGCCGGATTGATTATAAAATAGAGGATAAAGGAGATGGCTACATATGAAGATTACAGCGATTAGAATTGGCAAGGTGAGCATTCCGTTAAAGAAACCCTTTAAGACAGCCCTGCGGCAGGTTAATTCAGCTGAGGATATTATCATTAAGATGATTGCTGATACCGGGGAAACCGGCTTTGGGAATGCGCCGCCAACTGCCGTGATTACCGGGGACAGTCAGGATTCGGTCATTGCCGCCATTCGCGATACAATTGGCCCCCGGTTAATCGGCATGGATGTTGACAACCTGGAAGGAATCATGACAACAATTGATGGTGCAATGCTGCACAATAGCTCGGCAAAAGCGGCACTGGACATTGCTGTGTATGACCTGTTTGGCAAACGGCACGGTATCCCGCTATATAAATTGTTAGGTGGTTACCGTAATGTGATTACAACCGATTTAACGATTAGTGTCAATGCCCCGGAAGAGATGGTACAGGACTCGCTGGAGGCAGTGGCGGCAGGTTATACAGAACTGAAGCTTAAAGTAGGCACAGATGCGGCTCTTGATATTAAAAGGGTGCAAGCCATCCGCGCTGCTGTCGGTTATGATGTAAAGATACGGCTTGATGCCAATCAGGGCTGGAGTCCCAAGGAAGCTGTCCGGACTATCCGCAAATTTGAGGATATGGGACTGGATATTGAATTGATTGAACAACCGGTAAAGGCCCATGATTTCAGTGGGCTCAAATATGTCACAGAACATGTTGAAACTGATATTATGGCAGATGAGGCGGCTTTTGGTGTTTATGAGGTGTTTCAGTTACTGGCTATGCAAGCCTGTGATTTGATTAATATCAAATTGATGAAAGCAGGCGGCCTGCATAATGCGATCAAAATTGCCCATTTTGCCGAGACCATGGGTGTTAAGTGTATGATGGGCTGCATGCTGGAGAGCAAGGTGGGAATTACAGCGGCGGCAAGTCTTGCCGGCGGCAAGGTGATTGTTGATAAATCAGATCTGGATGCGGCTGTGCTGTTGGCCCAGGATCCGGTTGTCGGCGGCGTAAGCTTTTCCAAGAACCAGATAATTATCCCTGATGCGCCGGGTTTGGGCATTACCGACATACAAGGCTGGCAAGAAATTAAGTAAGGAAGAGGAATAAGGGGGTGCTGTTAAAGGATATATATGTACAGGTAAAGCTGATGTAATGCAAAAAAATGGAGGTAGAAAAAGTGGGTATTATAATTTCTTTACTCGTGACTTTTTGGGTCGGTTATCTGATCGTCAAAAAGTATAAGCCGCAGCCTGTTTTGTTTATGGCTGGTTTAATTCTCATGTTTGTAGCAGTTGCCCTTGGCCTTGGCAAGATTCTGCCGGTCAAAGACAGCACCGGTTCAGTACTTTTTGATGCATTCGAATTTATCAAACAGACAATGAGCTCCCGGGCAGCCGGACTTGGTCTGAATATTATGGCTGTGGGTGGCTTTGCCCGCTACATGGATCATATCGGGGCCAGTAAGGCCCTGGTTAAATTGACAATTAAGCCGCTATTGGCACTCCGGTCGCCTTATTTGGTGATGGCAGGGGCCTGGGTGTTAGGCATGCTTTTAGGATTGTGCATCAACAGTGCCTCCGGTCTGGCAATGCTGCTGATGGTAACTGTGTTCCCGGTGCTGATCAGCCTGGGGGTCAGCCGGTTGTCGGCAACTGCGGTTATCGCCACAACCCTTTGTCTTGACTGGAGCCCCAGTGACACCGGGACCATCCTGTCGGCTACGACTGCCGGCATTGATCCGGTTCTTTACTGGACCAACTACCAGATTCCTATTGCTATTGCTGTTATACCGGTTGTAGCGGTGCTCCATTATTTCACGCAAAAATGGTTTGATAAAAGGGATGGCCATGTAGTTCAGGCTACAGAGTTAGTAGCCGCAGAGGCAGATGACAATATGCCGCCGATGATTTATGCAATATTGCCGGCCTTGCCTTTAGTGCTAATTCTGATTTTTAGCAGTCTCTGGATTTCCTGGATTAAGATGGATATTATTAAAGCGATGTTTATTGGTGTGGCGATTGGTATGATCTTTGAGTATGTCCGTTTTCGGGATGGAAAAAAAGTTTTTGCCGACATACAATCGTTCTTTGACGGCCTGGGGCTGCAGATGGCCAATGTTATTACGCTGATTGTCGCCGGTGAAACCTTTGCCAAAGGACTCATGACGATTGGCACGATTGACGCTATCATTGCCTCCGCCCAGTCTTCAGGATTTGGTGCAGCCGGCATGATTCTGGTTATGGTAGGTATCATCGCAGTGGCATCAGTTGTTATGGGTTCAGGCAATGCGCCGTTTTTTGCCTTTGCCGCATTAACCCCCACTGTTGCGGCCAAAATGTCGGTGGCACCGGTGGTGATGCTGCTGCCGATGCATTTTGCGGCAAGTGCCGCCCGGGCAATCTCTCCCATTACTGCTGTTATTGTGGTTTCGTCAAGCATGGGTGGTGTATCGCCGTTTGATGTTGTTAAGCGGACCGCAATTCCAATGGCCGGGGCTTTGATTGTAATCATCGCCGCAAATTTCTTTTTATTCTACTAGTCTATATATCCCATAGTAAAGATTTTGGCTGACGCAGGCGGGTGGCGTGTTATCAACACACCACCCGCCTGCAATATTTTAATGCTTTGTAGATAAAAAAAGCCTGATCCCCCTGTCTAAACAATAGGGCGGTTCAGGCTTTTTCTGGTATAATTAGGTAAAGAAGTAAGCGTTAGCCTATAAAGTAAGCACACAAATAAGGTTGTTTCTGTATTGGGGGCGGATGATGGAGTACAAGTGCCGGCTCACTGACTTGTTTTTGGTGTTTTTTAAAATTGGTGCTTTTTCGTTTGGCGGAGGCTATGCAATGATGCCTGTTATCGAACGTGAGGTTGTAGACCACAAGCAGTGGATTGCTTCAGAGCAGATCACTGATATATTTGCTGTAACCGGTTGTCTCCCCGGTGCCGTCGGGATTAATGCCGCCGCTTTCATTGGGTACAAACTAAGGGGAATTCCAGGGGCCATTATAGCGGTATGTGGCAATCTGCTGCCCCCGGGCATCATTGTATTAGCTTTGTCTATGCTGCTATTGAAGGATAAAAATAACCCGCTGTTTGCAGCAGCTTTTTCCGGCATACGGCCAACCGTGGTAGGGTTCATTCTGTGGGCGGCTTACAAGACCGGTAAAACCTCACTTCAGAACAGGTGTGCGAAAGTTTTGTGTCTAGTGGCAGGGCTTGCTTGTATTTTGGTGGCTGAAGCAACAATCCCGGTCATCCTGGCCGGTGGGATCATTGGTTATGTGCTGCAGGTAGTTATAAAGTGTGAGTTTGCTTTGCGCAAGGAGAAATGATGATGTCCTATCAGTTATTTCTTATTTTCTTTAAAATCTCATTACTATGCTTTGGCGGCGGGTATGTTATGATCCCGATTATGCTGGAAGCGATTGGGCGCCACCGCTGGCTGGCGACTCAGGATATGACAGATACGATAGCAATAGCCGCAATGTCCCCCGGGCCTGTAGCAGTCAATGCCGCACTTGGCCTTGGTTATCAGATACATGGTTTTGCAGGGGCGGCGGCAGCCTTCTTGGGTATTTTGATACCCTGTGTATTGCTGGTAGTTCTTGCAGCAGCCTATTTTTTCAAATGCAATTCACATCCTGCTGCTCAAGGCGTTTTGTATGGGCTTAAGGCCGTTATTCCGGGTATTATCTTTGTTGCAGCCTTGAAGATGGCCAGCGAGAATGGTATAATCTTCTCGGCGCATGGAATTGGAAATGGAGTAAATATTGCAATTTCGTCATGGAATTTTGAGATAAAGAGCATAATGATTATGGGTTTGTCATTAGTATTGCTGATTAAGACGAATATACCGCCGATTTTTCTTATCATTGCCTCTGGATTATGTGGTTTGGCACTATTCTAAGCAAATAATAAACTATATATTCCGCTTTTGCCAACACACCACCCGCCTGCAAAACTTTAATGCGTTGTATATAGTGATGAAAGGGGACACCCCCACATGAATCCGACAATTAATAACCTTATTTCGATTATCGGTGTACCACTGGATCTCGGGGCTGACCGCCGCGGCGTCGATATGGGGCCTAGTGCTATCCGTTATGCCAAGGTACGGGAAAAACTCCAGGAGCTTGGTTATGACATTGACGACCGGGGCGATATTTTGCCTAACAGGCCAGATTCCTGCTATGTGGACGGAAGCAAACTAAAGTACCTGGATGAGATTGAAAGGGTTAATACTGAGTTGTGCCAGCGAGTTGCTGAGGAAATGAGAAAAGGCCGTTTTCCGTTAGTGCTGGGAGGCGATCACAGTATTGCGATCGGGACAATGTCCGGCGTGCTGCAGCATAAAAAGAAGCTAGGCGTTCTCTGGTTTGATGCTCATGGCGACATTAATACTGCTGAGACATCACCCACAGGTAATATTCACGGCATGCCGGTAGCGGTGAGCTTCGGGCTGGGCCATGAACGGCTGACCGGGGTAGGCGGTCAGGATGTAAAACTTGACCCACACAAATTTGTGATGATTGGTGTGCGCGACCTGGACCGGGGGGAAAAAGTACTCCTGAGAGAACTTGGTGTTACCGTGTACACGATGCATGAGGTTGACATCCTGGGCATGGCCAAGGTGATGGAAGAGGCCATCCGGATTGTGTCAACAGGCACAGAGGGCGTTCATGTGAGCTTTGATATGGATGTCATGGATCCAATCTATGCGCCAGGGGTCGGCACCCCGGTATTGGGTGGGCTGACATACCGTGAAAGCCATTTGGCCATGGAGTTGCTTTCGTCGGCTAATATTGTGACAAGCGCTGAGTTTGTAGAGGTCAATACAGTGCTGGATAATCGCAATCAAACAGCGAAAGTTGCAGTGGCCCTGATGGGATCTTTATTGGGCGAACGGGTGTTATAATACAGTTATTTAGGCATAGACAAACAGGACCGCCGTTAGAGCGCAGTCCTGTTTTAATTTTATCTAGGAATTTTGCAGGAATTTGCTATAATTTTGGTAAACAGTAACAGGCAGTTAGTCAAGTATCGCACTGAACAGTAAAGGCAGGTTGGTATATGAAGCAGGAAAGGGTAAGCCGGATGATCGGGATTGGTTGTGTAAATTTGGCCACGTTACTCTGGGCCTCCAATATGGTATTAGGGCGTTTGTTGAAAGATTCTATTGGGCCGATTACGATTTCCAGCGCCAGATTTCTTATCGCGTCACTTATATTTGCGATAATCCTCCGGCAACAACCGCCGGCAGAACGGCAGGTTGGCAAGGACTGGCGGCTGCTGGCTGCGATGGCCCTGACTGGAATCGTGCTTTTTTCACCGGTCCTGTATTGGGGACTACACTACACGACAGCCGTCAATAGTACTATTATTAATGGCTTAGCACCGCTGCTGACCGGCCTCTTTGCAACCTGGCTTATCAAAGAGCCTATGTCCAAGCGGCAGATTGGCGGCGCCATACTTGCCTTGATTGGCGTATTGTATTTGATTTCAGGTGGATCTTTAGCCTTTTGGCAGACAGCGCAGTTTAACAGGGGGGACCTTATTATCCTGATTGCAGTTGCCATCTGGGGCCTTTATTCTGTTATTAGCAGCAGGGTTTTGCGATATCGTTCTTCAATATCTGCTACGGCTTTGTCAATGTTTATCGGTTTGCCGGTGCTTTGCCTGCTGGCCATCGAGGAATTGCAACGGATTCCTGTCATTATTGATGCCAGATTAATCTTGCTTACTGTTTATTTAGGCATTGTTCCTGCGGCTATCGGATTCTACGCCTGGAATGCGGGGGTCGCCCGCCTTGGTCCAAGCGGCGCCATGGTTTTCTATAATACGCTGCCCCTGTATGGGGCATTACTGGGTGCTTTATTTTTAGATGAAGCAATCGGATTCCCTCACATCATCGGCGGCTTGCTCATTGTTAGTGGCGGTATCTGGGCAGCGTGTAAGCAGCCGGCAGTTCGCAGTCACAAGCTGGTTGCCGGAAAAACATCAAATCTAAATGGGAAAAATAACAATAATGACTAAATTTTAGTTGCCTCCAGCAATAAATTAACACTTATTGAAATTATTTAGAAACAATTGACATCTGGAGAAGAACAGTAGTATAA
>NZ_DATMXX010000334.1:0-7257 GCF_035561255.1 Sporomusa sp.
TTTTTATACGTTTTGTCTCTAACTATTGGACGTTCGGGATGGAACAACGCTTCCCCCATGCGGCATAATGCTGACAAGAAAGTCCTGCCGGCCGAGTTTCTCCGCCGCAAGGTTTAACGCAGCCTCCAGTGAAGCCGTGAACAACATGCCCGCCTTTTCAAGGAAATACTTATTCTCAGGCCGCGAGACGACAATAACCGGTGTTGCTTTGGCGATAAATCCCAGCTTTAAGGCAACAAAGCCAGGTACTGTAAAATTCTCTCGCAAGGCAGCCTCCCGGCCGTGGAGCGTAGGATAGTCAAACCATTGGCTAAAGTCAGGTGGATCACTGATTTCCCGGCATTCCATAACCACAATTAGAATACCGCCTTCCCTGACAGCCAGACAAGCATTCTCAATGGCCTTGGATGCCTGATAAAAGTTGATGTCTTTGGGATAGCCACCTGCTGATGCGATGACAACATCGGCTGGCACAGCAACCCGTACACCCGCAATTTCTGCTGCTTTTTGACAGCCTAACAGCCACGCCGCATGCCAGTGACCGGCAACAAACGAAGCAAAGTCTCCTGCTGCGGTAAAGACGGCATTAAGGAGAAAAGCCGGGTTAACCATAGCGGCGATTTCGAGCATGTCAAGATGCATGCTATTTGTAGTAAGATTGCCCTGGCAGCATTCCGGGTGAGGGCCGGATCCCATCTCTGGGCTTAAACAAAGCCGGTGATTCGCCTGGATTGTTTCATAACCGGCAACACCAGGGAGGATTGCTTTACGTCCGCCACCAAAGCCAGCCATCGAGTGATAGGTAACGCCACCGGTCAGAATGACTTTATCGGCATTGACGACATGGCGGTTAATATACACCTCGGTCCCCCGGCTAGTGCAACCAACATGAACAAAATCCCTATTATCCAGCGCACAGCTTTGGATAATAGGTATCCGGCTAACCACCTCATGCCCATAGGTCAGCTTATTGTCTTCCATTGTATGATGTCGATGCGCGCCCAGCGCTGTCACCAGTGTTATATTATTATCAGCAATGCCTGCGTCATTGAGTTCATCAAGCAATACCGGCAGAAACAGGTCATGCCGCACCCATTGCCTGGTAATATCTGAAGCAATAATCACAGTTTTGTCACCCGGTTGTATCACATCCCGTAAGGCCGGTGAGGCAGTAGGGTTGTTAAGAACCTTGCGGACAGCTTCAGAAACATCTTTAACAGCCGCCGTTTCACGACCTTCAATAACCTCGATCAACCGCTCTTGTGGAAGACTAAGCGTAAGCTCCTGCAACCCAAAAGCTAATGAGAATTGTTTCGTCATATGTAACTCCATTCAAACAGGATTTATAACTCTATTAATTCTGCCGTTTTTTCTTTTATCCCTTTTTTCGCTAAAGTAAAAAACAAAAAAAAAAATTACGGACTGCATTATAGCAGTCCGTAATAGATATACGTTTATAATTAATCTTCGTAACTCTGAGCATAGGCCACTTGCAATACTTCGTCAGGAAGTTCTTTTTCCCAACGGGCAACAACTACGGCAGCTACGCAGTTACCGATCAGATTACAGGCCGTACGGGCCATATCCAGGATGCGATCAACACCAAGAATAATGCCAATGCCTTCAACAGGCAGGCCAAAAGCGGCGGCAGTACCGGCGATAACGATCAGGGATGCGCCAGGCACTGCGGCAATACCTTTAGTGGACAACATCAGCGTGAGGACCATAAGAATCTGCTGTGAGAGATCAAAGGGTACACCATATACTTGAGCAATAAACACTACCGCCAAGGCACTATACAGGGTCGAACCGTCAAGATTGAAGGTATAACCGGTCGGAAGCACAAAAGTGATAATATGCTTAGGCACACCAAACTTCTCTAGTTTTTCCATTGCAATTGGCAGCGCGGCTTCACTGGAGGCCGTCGAAAAGGCAATGAGGATTGGCTCTTTCAAAGCCCGCAGCAAATGGAAGAAGTTTACGCGGATAATAAAGGAGGCACTGAACAATACCAGGAAGACGAAGGCAATCAAAGCAAAATATAGTGACCCAATCAGTTTAGCCAGCGGGATCAGCATACCCAGACCAAATTTGCCAACAGTAAAGGCGATAAGGGCAAATACACCGATCGGAGCAAGCTTCATAACATACCAGGTAAACTTGAACATAATCTCGGCCACGCTGATACACATATCGACTACCGGTTTACCTTTTGCGCCCATAGCAGCAGCAGCTACACCAAAGAAAGTCGAAAACAGGATGATTTGAAGCATGTCACCGCGGGACATTGCATCAACTATATTAGTAGGCACAATATTAACAAGCATTTGTGTCATATCAATGGTCTTCTTGGCGGCAGCAGCAGCAACGCTGGCGTCACCTGCGGTAACATTAACACCTACCCCAGGCTGGAACACGTTAACAACAACCAGACCAACGATAAGGGCCAGGGTTGTGGCAAGTTCAAACCAGAGAAGGGCTTTAGCACCCAGGCGGCCAAGCTTTTTGAAGTCGCCGGTGCCGGCAATACCCATAACCAGGGAGCTGAATACCAATGGGACGACAATCATCTTAATCATGCGGATAAACATATCGCCAACAGGCTTAAGCTCTACAGCATATTTAGGGAAGGCATAGCCAAAAATCACACCAAGAATAAGACCGATAAAAATTTGAGTTGTTAAGCCCATGCCTTTTTTGGGGGCAGTTTGAGCGTGAGACATACATATTACCTCCTTTTTTAATTATCTTCAATGATCTTTCAGAATTTAATGTAAATGGATCTCTATAAAAAACTACAGAAACAGACACAAAGTTTCAATACAAGATAACAAGTATACATAATACAATGACCCCGCTATGCGGGGTCATTCAGCAGCAAGAAATAATAGTCCTTCCAAGAATTTCTTGATATTAATTTTGCCGTGGTAGGTGCCTTTTCCTTGAATAAAAGCCATTTCTTGCCTGATCTCTTTAAAATCAAACAAAGCACCACTGTAAACCTCAAATTTATCGTTGTGATAGTCCTCAATACCCATATTGGCAACATTCTGCATAGCCTTGGCAATTGCCCGCCGTACCCGCTGCTCAATTGTCTTGACGTCCTGGCCAATCGCCTGCGACAGTTCATTATACAATTCATGCAGTTGGTAAGCCTGATTGTCACCACCTGTTAACCGGGCGTCCACCAGTTGAATCAGCTGGTGAATATTTTTAGCACCAGCCTCACCAATAATGCCAAGTTCTGAGAACATCCGGTTAATCCGGTTCTTTTTAGCATTATCATCCGAATCAGCCGTCTTTACTACCGGATTACCGTATCTGGCAGTAGTTTGGGAAATCAGCGACATCACTGCTCTCAGCCGTCTGCTTTCCTCAACCTTGCGGATGACTGAGATAATTTCCAGGACATTAATCGGCTTATGAATATAAAAGTCAATACCTGTTTGATATGCTTTAGTGATCATGGGCTGGCTGGTACTTTCAGAAACCATAATAAAAGAAGTGGCCAAGCCATTTTCCCGCATTTTCCTAATCAGTTCTACCCCGTCCTGGCCTGGTAAAAGCATATCAACCAAAGCCACATCTGGTGCATACTCAATAATGAAAGCCTCAGCTTTAAGACCGTCACCACATTCGGCTACGACCGTCCCCAGTTGATATTTATCAATAATGTTGCTGATAATCTTCCGGACACTGACATCATCTTCAATAATTACAAACCGCATGAATTTCCCTACACCCCTATCAAGTTTGCCAGCCTTCCGCCTGTTCAGCCCTGGTTACTGCCAGTTTAGCCAGCGGCAATGCGACAGTAAATACTGTTTTCCCGGGTACCGATATGACAGTAATCTCACCACCCAGGAGCTCTGTCAGATTTTTGACATGACTTAACCCTAAGCCTGTTGACATTTGCCCTGTAACCTCAGAAAACTTCGTTGAATACCCTGGTGCAAAGATGAGTTCCTGGTCTCCGTGACGAATGCCTGGTCCATTATCGGCAACCGTGAGTACCAATTTACCCCCACTGCAAAGCCCGGTTACAGCAATAACACCTGCGGACTGGGCGGCTTCAGCCGCGTTGGTAATCAGATTATCCAGGATAGAAACAATGGCGTAATATTGGTCAGTAACCAATGTGCCTTCATAGTCAAAGGTAATTGTAACCGGCTTGTCCAAACTACTAATATATCGCCTAGTATTTTGCTCAACAATCTGAAAAAATTCGTCTAACGGCAGGCCTTCCTCACTAACAGCCACATCAAGAATTTCTTCAATCCCGCGTGTTACACGGTAATAATCTTTTTTCACCTCATGGATGTCACGGGCAATGGCCAGTGCCCGGGCAGCAGGCGAGTCTGACTGGGCTAACTCGCCCGGATTTGCGGCATTAAGGGTTTGATAAAGCGTATACCCCTTTTCCATAACCAGTTCAATATCTCCGGATGATTTTTTAAGGTAAAACAACTCGGCCTTAAGCCTGGCAATAATTAAGATCAGCTCAGCATAACGGGCGGCGTGATCCTCAGCCAGCACAAAGTCCCGGTAGCGTTTTAACGAATAATAACCAGCCACCGCCAGTACCGCGCGGCCAATCCCTACTGATACCACACTTGTCAATACTGTCTCCAGACTACGACCAGACAATTCCCAGCGAATAATTAATTCAACACAGTTGCTGGCAATATCGCAGATGCTTAATAACAGTACCAGCGCCGGCACATTGCCGGTGTAGTCCCGTACCCTGAGTGCTTTAAATAAAAGGCCGTAAGTAAGATAATAACTAAAAGATGGCAGGTTATGCAAGGCAGCATTCAGCAGTGTTTCATTAATAAAAGGATATTTAATAGCCGTACGGAACAGCAGGATCAGGCCGCCGGAAGCTGCCGCCACCCGTACAATGGGCAAACGTTCAAAATATAAGAGCAGTGTGGCGAGTACTGCCACACTGAGCGTAAAGCGGAAATAGCCGTCAAAAGGGTAGGTAAATACCAATCCGGTTATGCTGACCAATAGGACGATATGCGGTATCATATGTTCATAGCCCGCCGGTACGATTGCGGTAAATAGTGAGGAAATCCTCCAAAACCCTGGCTGTCAGTCCCCAGATAACATAGTGTTTATACTGATAAAACAATACTTTATATTTCGATCGCCGCCGGTAGCCCTGAGGATAGTCAGGCGGAAAAAGGTCAAACGGAAAACCGGTCAGCGGCTTGGTGGCCATCTCCATCGACGCCACCTGCGGCTTGTTATTGAGCAAAAAATCCAGCGGAACCGTAAACACCTCTGCCACTTCGTCCGCGTTGGGCGTCAGCGGCTGCGCTGTAGCTATATGTACGGCGAAGGGATAGATCATAACCCCAATAGGACTAACAATAATATCGAGCGCACCCAGTACCTCGATGTCTTCGGGTTGTACGCCCAGTTCCTCAATCGTCTCCCTTACAGCAGCAGATAACGGGCTGCTATCAGAGGCCTCAATCCGCCCACCGGGAAAACAAATCTCACCAGGCTGCCACTGCAGTGTACCTGATCGCACCTCAAACAAAACAGCCGGCTGTCCGTCTATGTCAACCAGCGGCACAGTGACGGCGGCCTGCAGGTAATCATCAGTGTTGGCAATCTTCACTGAATGGCCGTGTAACGCTGCAGCCACTTGTCTTCTAACTTTTTTGGTATCCATAACATCACCTAAAACTCTATTTTTCCCGCCAAACCGGGTGTGACAACTTTTTTTCCGTCATTGGTAATAAAAAGGGCTTCGGTACCAGGATATTGCTTAAGTAATTCCTGGCCTTTCTCGACTCCAAGAACAAACATGGCTGTACTTAACACATCGGCATGACTGTCCGAATTGGAAACAATAGTAACACTAGCCACTTCCCGCGGTTGGGTACCTGTACGCGGATCTATAATATGAGCATATCTCACATTGTCTTTTATAAAAAACCGCTGATAGTCGCCGGAAGTCTCAAGTGAATCCCACTCTGTCAGCGCAACCTTTGCAGCTAAGCCTTCCATATCCCGGGGATCCTGCACACCCACACGCCACGGCTGCCCATCCGGCCTAGTTCCAATAACCCGAACCTCACCGCCGGCGTTTACCAGCGCAGACTTTATCCCTTTGGCCTTTAAGACCTCAATCGCCCTGCGATTAGCATAGCTTTTGGCAACTGCCCCCAAGTCAATGCTCATACCGGCCTTGGGTAAAAACACAGTCCGTTCTTTGTCATCAATCTCCAGCAAACGGTAATCTACCAGCAGCCGCGCCGCTTCGATCTCTGGTTGGCTGGGCACAAACTCACCCTTGTGGCCTACACCCCAGAGCTCGGTGAGTGCACCGATAGTTACGTCCAACGCACCGCCAAGCTGCTCCGAACGGCTGCGGGCCAGCTTGAGCATAGTAATGACGTCAGCATCAACCTGCACCTTGGCTTTTCCTGCCGCCTGGTTAATCTTAGTTACCTGGCTATTGTCATCAAACCGGTTGGTCAGTTCGTTAATTCGTCGAAACTCGTCAAACGCGGCTTTAACGGCCGCTTCATTGCCCTGGCCGTAGGCCGTAATATCGATTATGGTATCCATAAGAAATTGTGTTTCTTTGTAGGGCTTAGGGGCAAATAATGAGCCTACTCCACAACCTGTACTAAGCACGACAAGGATAATCACCAAACAGCTACTTATTAGTATGCGTTGTAAGCCCTTCATCAATAACAGCCTCCGGATACATATTATTCTAAAGTACCTCCATATTATTCTGTCCTAATAACTAAAAACCTGCAAAAAAAATAAAGCTTCCGCAAAATTGCGGCAACTCACCAGCGGCAGCTTGTTGTTATCAACTGCAGGCATATATAAAACAGCCACTACAATTCACCGAAGTGGCTGTTCTACCATTTGCTGATTAAAGAATTTCAAATACCTTATTTAGACGGGTCAGCTCAAATAATTCCTTCACAATTCCTTTAATTCCTTTGATCGCTACACCACCGCCGTTCTGTACAGCCCGTTTCTGTACAGCGACCAGCACACCCAAACCGGAACTGTCAATATAATCGACATTCTGCATGGTTATGATAAACCGTTTAAACCCCTTATCAATATACTCAATTAATTTTGCCCTAATAGCGGTGGCTTCTTCCACATAAATGCTGCCAGTAAGTGTAACATGTACTTCATTATTTACCACTGAAAATTCTTGGAGCATGCTCTTCCTCCTCTTTCGAAAAAATCATACTTACTCTATTGCTATTA
>NZ_DATMXX010000335.1:0-16308 GCF_035561255.1 Sporomusa sp.
ACTAATAAGGAGTGATTATAAATGGATGTTAGTTTTGAGCTCTATAAGGTCTTTTACCATGTAGCTAAAACACTAAGTTTCTCAGAAGCCTCAACTCAGCTTCACATATCCCAGTCTGCCGTTAGCCAAGCCATTCGCTTACTAGAGGATAAGCTCAACAGCCGTCTGTTCTCGCGTACCACCAAGCAGGTGAAACTCACCCCAGAAGGAACTATGCTGTTTCCCTTCGTCGAGCAAGCTTATCAGTTCATTAAGACAGGCGAACGTAATATCCAGGATGTTCATTCCCTGACGAGAGGCGAACTCAGGATTGCTGCCAGCGACACCCTGTGCAGATATTATTTACTATCTTATCTAAAACAATTTAATGAGTTGTATCCCTTTATTAAAATCAACATCACCAACCGGACGTCGCCGGTATGTACTGAGCTTGTCCGCAAAGGCCTGGTAGATATCAGTTTTGTTAATTTGCATCACGAACAGCTTCACCCTGGTGAACATGATAGTAAACTTTCAATCACAAGACTTGATGTAATCCATGACGTCTTTGTGGCTGGCAGGGATTACCTGGAACTGCAAAAACTAAACCTTTCCCTAAAAGATTTGGAGAACTATCCAATTCTTGTTCTGGAAAAAAATACTGTTACCCGCAGTTACTTTGATGCGATGCTAAAGCAATATCAGGTATCTATAACACCCGAAATAGAAATCGGCAGTATCGATTTATTAATAGATTTAGCCCAGATCGGATTAGGTATTGCTTTCGCGCCTAAAGAGTATATTACCACTCAATTGGCGCAAGATAATCTGTTTCTTTTAACTATCCAAGAGAATATCCCACCACGTTATCTTGGTGCTGTTACAAACAGCACTGTCCCGTTGCCAGTGGCAGCCCACACATTTATGAACTTAATTGCAGGAACACATTAAAATGCCCAGGCAAATTGGTATACAAAAAGCAGCCCTTGCGTATGCCGGAGCTGCTGCCTTTAAGCTATGGTTTTTTTTGCTGTAAAACCCATTCCCATTATTCTGTTTATCCAATCCATTATAGGTAAAACGTCCACTATCAGCATCTCTTCTTCCCAGAGTCCACCAGCCAATCCGCTTCATTTCCTGTCTGATATCGTAGACACAATAAGAGCACAAGTGGCCATCGACAATTGGCATGCCACATTGTTCACTAAAAACCAGCCGCGTTTTAGCATGCTCATGACTGTTTGGCGTTTTACACCGGCTTCCGTAGCTATCTGGTCTACTGATACTCTGGCAGTGTGTTGCCGTAAATAATGAAATACCCGGTCAGCTTCATTCATTTCCCGGGTGTGGCAAGCAGAACAAAGGCCGCTACTATTAACAACTGCACTCTGAGCAGTACCCAATGCTCAATTTATTTAACCCGCTTTTTTAGCTGTTTACTTTTCTAGATCCGCCATTACAGTATTCTCATTTGAAGCGAAATATTCGGACTTAAGCACTAGATTCCTGCTTTTTATGCTAAGTCATACTCACCTACTCATCGGTTCTGCGCCTGATAACTACAAAAAAAATGATAAAAACTTATACATTAGGGCGCTTGTTACTGCACTGAACGGAATGGTCAGAATCCAGGCAAAAAGCATTTGCTGGGCCACTCCCCACCGTACAGCAGAAATCCGTTTGGCAGAACCAACCCCCATGATTGAGCCAGATACTACATGGGTAGTACTGACTGGCAGGTGCAGGTTTGTAGCTGCAAAAATGACCATTGCCGAATTCATATCAGCAGCAAAACCGTTGATGGGCTCTAGTTTAACAATCTTGCCGCCCATAGTCTTAATAATCTTCCAACCACCAGCTGCCGTACCCAGGCCCATAGCCGTGGCGCAGGCTATTTTTGCCCACAGGGGTACTTCCAGCGATTCAATATGTCCCGAGCTCAACAGAGCCAGCGTAATAATACCCATGGCTTTTTGCGCATCATTGGAGCCATGGGAGAAAGACATCAGGCTGGCAGATAATAGCTGCATTTTTTTGAACCCGGTATTAAGTTTCCCCGGCTCTTGCCGTCCGAAGATCCACATCATGGCAATCATGATAATGTATCCACCGGCCATCGCAATGAGTGGTGACAATACAAGTGACAGGATAATCTTTTCAACACCGGCAAGGTTAATGGCGTCAAAACCCGCACCTACCATTACCGCCCCCAAAACACCACCGACAAGCGCATGGGAAGAACTGCTTGGAATACCAATCCACCATGTAATCAAATTCCAGACAATAGCACCGAATAAGGCCGAGATAATCACAGGCTGGCTTACTAAAGAAGCCGATTTTACAAGATCACCGCCAATTGTTTTGGCGACTCCGGTGCTGTAGAGCGCCCCGGCAAAATTAAGTGTTGCAGCCAAAACTACAGCAAACTGCGGGTTTAAAGCCCGGGTAGATACCGATGTGGCAATCGCGTTAGCTGTATCATGAAAACCGTTGATATAGTCAAACGCCAACGCAAAAAAGACCACGACATAGACCAGCGTCATATCAGGCATACTTTACGATGACTCCCTTTAATAAATTGGCGATATCTTCACAGATATCAAGGGTCTCTTCCAAATGCAGCAGGATTTCTTTCCATTTGATTATTTCAATAGGATCGTTGCACTCTCTGAACAGTTTGGCCATCTCCTGCCTGTACAGCCGGTCTCCCTGAGACTCATACTCAATGATCCGGGCACAGCGCTCTTCCAGTTTGTCTTTTTGTTTTTTAATCTCAGGCAAATGACTGAACGCTTTGTCAATCTGCTTAGCGCTTTTACCTACCAATTCGGCAAGAGCCTTGGCACCTTCTGATGCTGCACCGGCATTATAGAGCTCCATGCGTTCAATCGTGCCCTGCATACAGTCTATAACATCATCAAGTTTGTGAGCAATGCTATAGATGTCTTCACGGTCAAGGGGCGTAATAAATGTCTTGTGTAACAAGCCGACAATCTTAGCCGTATTCTCGTCAGCTTGTTTCTCCAGTTCATCTATTTGAGCCATTAATTCAAACAAGTCTCCATCTTTGTTTAACGCCTCTTGTAAGACTTCGGCAGCATCCCGAATAAGTTGAGTATTTGCCAGAAGATAACCATAAAACTTTTCTTCACGGGGCTTTAAGCCAAATCCCATACTTAGCCTCCTCAATTTGTCGGATTCAAACTGATTATAGCATATACCTTTGAGCTTTGTTAACTAATTGTAGTGAAATGTTAAGATTCGGTTAATTTAGTACTAATATTACGAGTTAGCTACTAATACAATACCGCTCAATATTAAGACCAGACCACCCATTCTGAGCAGTCCAATGGCCTCATGAAATAGAAAGTATGATGCTATAAAAACCAGTATATATCCTAAGCTTATGAGTGGGTATGCATAACTTAGTTCGACGGTGCGTAACGCATAAATCCACAGCAGCGTACTCACACCATACACAGCCAAGCCTACAGTAATAGGCCAGGCGGCTATCACCTTTTCCATGACCGAACCTGTGTCAGGAATATGCGTAGCGCCATACTTAAAAGCCACTTGCCCAACAGCGCCAAGAAAAACAGATAATAATATAAGATAAATATCTTTCAAAACAAGCACCGCCCTGTCAATAAGCCTTGATTCAATGAGCCAAAGCCTGTCTTTGGTAGTATATTCCCTTTCGGCGCTGGTATTCCTGCAAGCTGTAGCAGTTCTAAAATTCATTAAAACCAGCTTCTGGGGCATGCCTAAGTCACTAGTATCCTAGTGTATCACAAAACTAGCGTAAACATTACCGACTACAAAACTTTTAAAAACTCAGTCCAAGATTTACTTCGCTTACTTGACGGCAACCTAATTGTAATTTATTGTTAATATATGTTGAGTTACTACATCATCACCAAGGAGGCCGTTACCCTTGTCTGAAGCTGTCCGGCTTGCTGAACTCGATTTATTGCGGGGAATAGCCATCCTCTTAATGATCATTTTTCATACCGTATTTGATTTGGCTTTCTATTATGGCTGGCCGCTTGATTATCTGGACGGATTTTGGTACTACGAGGGTAAAGCCTCTGCAGTATTATTCATGCTGGTATCAGGCATAAGCAATATCTTTAGTCACCAGCCAGTACGCCGCGGACTTATTGTCTTTGGTACAGGGCTGTTCATTACAGTCATTACCTATCTCTACAGCCCTGCCGTATATATCCGGTTTGGTATTCTGCATCTGCTCGGTGTTGGTATGCTTGCCACCCCGTTCTTGAACCAACGCAGCGCACTGCCGCTCATCCTAGCAGGCTTATCAATCCTTGCTGTCGGCAACAGCTTTTCTCAGATAACGTCAACAACTGCCTTCCTGGTACCCTTTGGTATCAAACCACCCGGATTTACCTCGCTTGATTATTATCCGCTATTGCCGTGGTTAGGCATCATCCTCTTCGGCATGGCCATTGGGAAACTGTTGTATCCTGACAAACAATCATTGTGCCCTTCAGCGGCTAACCACCCACCAGTCCGCTGGCTTAGCTGGCTGGGCCGCCGGTCACTCTTCATCTATCTTATGCATCAGCCAGTCATATTGGCAATCCTCTATATAATAAACCCAAAGTGACTCGCGGGGACGGTTCTCTTGAGTCATTTATGGGGTACCCATGAGCATTTTGTCAATGGCCTGGGCAGCTTTTTTTCCTGCTCCCATTGCCAGTATTACCGTGGCTGCTCCGGTAACGGCGTCGCCGCCGGCGTAGACGCGCTCACGGTTAGTGAGTCCGGTTGCTTCGTCAGCTACAATGCATTGCCATTTATTGATTTCAAGACCTTTGGTGGTTGAAGAAATGAGTGGATTCGGTGAAGTTCCAAGTGACATGATGACAGTATCTACTTCCATAACAAATCCAGAGTCAGGCACTTCAACAGGTTTTCTCCGGCCTGACGCGTCAGGCTCCCCCAGTTCCATTTTAATGCAGCGTAAGCCAGTTACCCAGCCCTTGTCATCTACTATAATCTCGGTTGGATTGGTCAGGACATCAAAGATAATCCCCTCTTCTTTGGCATGGTGTACTTCTTCGGCCCGGGCCGGTAATTCAGCTTCTGACCGGCGGTAAACAATATGGGTTTCCGCCCCCAGCCGGGCAGCTGTTCTGGCAGCGTCCATGGCTACGTTGCCGCCGCCAACAACCGCTACCTTTTTGCCAACTTTGATCGGAGTCGCATATTCTGTTTTAAAGGCTTTCATCAGGTTATTGCGGGTTAAAAACTCATTGGCCGAGAATACACCGTTTGCATTCTCCCCGGAAATGCCCATGAACTTAGGCAGCCCGGCACCTGAGCCGATAAATACAGCTTCAAAGCCTTCCTCATTTAGAAGTTCGTCAATGGTTACTGTTTTACCGATAATGACATTTGTCTCAATGCTGACACCCATCTTTTTGAGATTATCAATCTCGGTTTTTACCACAGTTTCTTTCGGCAGACGAAACTCAGGGATCCCATAAACAAGCACGCCGCCAGGTTCGTGCAGCGCTTCAAATATGGTTACTGCATAACCTCTGCGGGCAAGGTCACCGGCACAGGATAACCCGGCCGGGCCACTGCCAATAACGGCTACCTTTTTACCGTTTTTCTCCGCTACTTCGGTGGTATTCACCTGGTTTTCCCGGGCCCAGTCGGCAACAAACCGTTCCAGTTTGCCAATAGCAACCGCCTCACCTTTAATGCCTAAAATACACTTGCCTTCGCACTGAGTTTCCTGGGGACAAACCCGGCCACACACCGCAGGCAAAGCACTGGACCTGGCAAGAACTTGTGCCGCCTCGGTAATTTCACCTTTTTTAACATGGCTGATAAAAGCCGGAATATCTATCGCCACCGGGCAATCGCCCACGCATTTAGCATTTTTACAATTTAGACAACGGGACGCCTCGGCAACAGCTTCTTCCAGTGAATAGCCCAAGCATACCTCGTCAAAATTAGTGACCCGCGCTTTGGCGCACTGCTCCCGTACTGGTATTCTGGCTACTTTGCTCATTATTTATTACCCCCACAGCACCCGCCGGTATGGCTGGTTTTTTCGGCCTCAAGCATGCATCGGCCTTCCTCTGTCTTATACATTGTCTGCCGGCGCATAGCTTCATCAAAATCAACCAGGTGACCGTCAAACTCAGGACCATCGACACAGGCAAACTTAATCTCATTCCCGACTGTGACGCGGCAGGCGCCGCACATTCCGGTGCCATCAACCATGATCGGATTTAAGCTGATGGTTGTTTTTATGTTATAGTCTTTTGTCAGTCTGGACACAAACTTCATCATAATCATTGGGCCAATGGCGACAACATGGTCATAGGTAACACCACCATCAATCAGCCCTTTTAAAACATCGGTCACAAGGCCCTTACGGCTGTAAGAGCCATCGTCAGTTGTAACATACACATTTGCCCCCAGGGCTTTCATTTCCGCTTCAAGAATGACGAAGTCTCTAGAGCGGGCGCCGATAATTACGTCAACCTGAACATCCCGCTGCTGCAGCCACTTTACCTGTGGGTACACCGGAGCTGTTCCCACACCACCGGCTACAAAAACAAAACGTTGCTTTTTCAAGTCATCAATGTCATCATAGATAAATTCAGAGGCTTCACCAAGCGGTCCGGCAAAATCAGTGAAATAATCACCGGCCTCATAGGCTGCCATTCCAATGGTCGATTGACCTAAAGTCTGAAATACAATTGTAACAGTTCCGCGATCTGCATCATAATCACAAATGGTTAATGGAATTCTTTCGCCTTTTTCGTCCATTTTGACAATGACAAACTGACCAGGCTTGGCCGACTTAGCCACCCGGGGAGCTTCTACATCCATTAAATAAATCTGAGCTGCTAATTTTCGTTTTTCGACTATTTTGAACATCTCGATCTTCCTCTCCTACTTCGACATCATGCGACAAAATTCAGCATGAGAATTATATCACAGATTGCGCTGGTTGGGAACAGGAAAAGCCGCGGCACTAGACCACGGCTACGGGTTAGACCCGGGTAATTTCGTACCTGGTAGTTATGCTTCCGGCCTTAGTGATTGCGGTTTGCTTAAGCGTAAAGCCTGGATTAAGGATACTGACAAACGCAGTAATCCAGGTATTGTAAAGATCTTTCATCATTTTTCCATCAGCCCCAGCCCTTTTCCAGTTAGGTTCCTGCAAACAAACATCACTCTCCCAGACCATTTTGTCAGCTGAACTTTCCAGCACAGAGTCAGCCTGATCACAAGGCATTCCATTTAGATAGTAATCGTTAATTGCTTTATAAATGCCAGGCGCATTTGAGGTCTCATACTTACCCTGAGCAGCGGCGTGGCGGGCGCAGTGAGCACCATGCTCCAGAAAAGCCTTGGACGCTGTGTCAATAGCGGCATCACCGCAATTGTCAACAAGGGCTTGGACAAAAGCCGCTTCCCGGCTTTCAGCCACATTAATCTGTCGCTGCAGCCACCCATGGATATTGCTCTGGTCGATATGCTCTGTCAGATCAGTGTCAGACAGCGGCTCACCGTAGCTTTGCCAGGCTTGAGCACGAGCTTCTTCGGCAGTACCGCCACAAAGGGTTTCAGCCCTTTGATAAATCAATTGCTCGCGTTGAATAACATAGCGAATCTTGTTGTATAACCAGTAATGAATCGGCGCTAAAAAAGCACTCATTGTAATCTCCTCCTTAGTTTAAGAGTTTACTTTAGCCGGAACGACTTTGTTCAGTGCGGCCAGCAGTTCTGTTAGATTCAAGCCGTGGATTTCAGCCGCCTGGGTAACGGGTTCGCCAGCTGAAGACGGACAACCAAGGCACCCCATGCCAAATGAGCGAAATACCGGGACAGTCTGCGGGTAAACCCTAATAATATCGCTGATTACACTGCCACCGGTAATGGGATCCCCAAATACTAGATCGCCCTCGGTAAGGCCGCCTGGCAGTGGTACAATCTTTTCCCCTGCCCCGGATTGAGCTACTTTCGGTTCGCTGGCTGAGCTCTTTTCCCCGTAAAACTCAGCTAAAACATCAGATTTAAATTTTTCAAAACCTATGCGGTCAATAAATTGCCCAATGCGTTCAATATCGGCATGTTTTTGATAATAGCGCATAATGATATCGACAATCCGCAAGGTATCCTCGTAATCCAACCCTTCAATCAGCCTGTTGGCTAAGCGAGGGTGAGAGCCGGCACTGCCCCCCACATACACATCCCACCCGGCGTCAGTTCCAATAACACCTACATCTTTGACGACAGATTCACCACACGAGTTGGGACAGGCAGAGACACCCATTTTTATACGGCTCGGCATTTCTTTCTTAATATATCGTTTATCAAGCTCTAACCCCAGTTTGATACTATCTTGTTTGCCGCGTTTGCAAAAAGCATTGCCTGGGCAGATTTTAACACTGCGGACACAGTTGGCAAAACCCAGTGCCGGTGTCATGCCAAGCTCTTGCCAGATATCTTCAATGTCTTCCGCCTTAAGCCCGGTTATCATAATGCGCTGGGCTGAGGTCAGTTTCATCGTACCACCATATTTTTTAGTAACATCTACATATTTTTGCATAACATCCGGTTTAATAAAACCACCAGGTAGATGCGGGGTTATGGCATAAGTACGTTTTCCATCCCGAATTTTCTGCAGGTTTGCTCCTTTGGGTAGCATACTGCACCTCCTCAATGTTTCTTAATTTATTTTTACCGAAATAACTGGGGTTATTAATGACCACCAGATTCACAACATCATGCTGTGCTTTCTCATCCTGTTAGAAAGTTCAACTTTCCGTCTGGATAAGGGCAACATCGACTTCGGCTTACGCCAAAGGCTCGGCGGAAACCGTGTTTTCTTTATAAATAGTATCCATAAACTTAATCAGCGGACTAAGTTTTACAATAGTGTGGGCGCCTTTCATCCATACCTGCTGGCGAAACACCTCGATGATCTCTTCGCGGGTAGCACCGTGGTTTAAGGCCTTCAAGAGTTCCAGCTTGGCGCGTACATCGTCATCGCCATAGACAGCAGTCGCTAGTGCAATAAGATAACGGTATTTTAAAGGAATAACACCTTCGCCCCAGATAATATGGTGATACTCACTAATGATCTTCTGCATATCCTCGCCTAAATCGCCTGCTCCCATACCACAGGGAGGCACAAATCCGAACTGTTTTTTAAACTCGGCAATCATTTTCTGTTTATCAAAATTAGCCATTGCTGCTGTCTCCTTCTAGATTTATCTCTTGAGTACATTGTATTATAAAGTTTGCTCCCATTCATTGGCAGACATCACAGTATGGTGTGATTTTCGTCACACCAAAACCAGGGTAAAATATCTTTACATAGTTTGCCGGTATCAGGCCGAAACTAAACTTCGAAAAACTGAAGGAGGCAAAGAAATATGAACAAACTGCAATTCTGCGAAAACAATCTGAAGCACGAGGGCATGGAAGAGCTTGTGGAAAAATGCCGGGCTGAGTTTAAAGATGTCGAGATCTCTGTGGAACCTTGTTTAGGCGAGTGCGGCGACTGTGCGGAAACATATATCGCTAAAGTTAATGACAGCTTAGTCACAGCTGATACAACCCACTATTTATTTGAAGAAATCGAAAACGCTTAATGGATAAACAAACAGAAGCCAGCTACCTTTGACAAGTAGCTGGCTTCTTTGTATGATCACACTTTTGTAGATACATTACAGTATGTGACTGGTTTGTTACTAAACTTGCATAGTTCCTGTTTCTACAAATCTTGCGTGCCAGGACAGTGCTTCTGCCAATAAATGCGGTGTATGTGCAAATCCGGTAGCTTCTTCAGCCCTTTTAAGATAATCCAGCAACTGTGCCCGGTAATTGGGGTGAGCACAATTAGTGATAATCTTTCGTGCTCTCTCTTTGGGGCTAAGACCTCTTACGTCAGCTACGCCTTGCTCAGTAATAAATACGTCAACATCATGCTCGGTGTGATCAACATGAGAGCACATAGGTACAACACTAGATATAGACCCGCCCTTAGCCACTGAACTGCTAAAGAAGAAGGTTAAGTAGCCGTTTCGGGCAAAGTCACCTGAGCCGCCAATACCATTCATGATTTTGCTTCCCATTACATGGGTAGAGTTGACATGCCCGTAAATATCGAATTCAATAGCTGTATTCATTGCAATGATACCAAGGCGGCGAATGATTTCCGGGCTATTGGATATTTCTTGAGGGCGTAAAACAATCTTATTCTTATACCTGTCTATGTTTTTATAAAATCTCTGTAAACCTGCAGGAGAAGGCGTAAGAGCTGTACCTGAAGCAAAAGAAAGCTTTCCGGCATCAATTAGATCTAACATACCATCTTGAATGACCTCGGTGTAAACCTTCAGATCGGAGAAGTTTGAGTGTACAAGCCCGGTAATAACCGCATTGGCTACAGACCCTACTCCCGATTGAAGCGGCAATAGATTAGCAGGCATTCTGCCTGTCTTGATTTCGCCATGGAGGAAATCTATTAGATGTCCAGTCATAGCCTTAGCATCATTATCAATCGCCGCTAACGGTCGAACATCATCAGGAATATCGCTCAAAACAATTCCAGCGAGTTTATCTGCCTGGCATGGAATATAGGGTACACCTATTCTGTCAGACACATTGACTAGCGGAAGAATCGCCCTGTATGGGGGATCATTTGGTGCGAAAATATCGTGCATCCCTTCCAGTTCCAGCGGCTGAGATACATTAAGCTCAACAATTACTTTATCAGCACTCTGTACAAATGAAGCTGAATTACCTACAGAAGTTGTGGGGACTATATAACCCTCTTCAGTAATTGCGCAGGCTTCAACAATTGCAACATCTACCTTGCCGCCCAGAAACCCGCAACGTGCCATTTGCGCTACGTGACTCAAATGAAGGTCAGTATACTGAATGCGTCCGCTATTGATCGCCTGTCTGGTAGCACTATTCGTCTGATAGGGCAATCTTTTCCCGATACCTTCTACTTCAGCGAGAGCAGCATCCAGTTCTTTTCCTACCGAAGCCCCTGTCCATAGGTTTACTTTAAATTTTTCTTGCTGTATTCTCTTGGCCAGAGCAAGCGGTACTGCCTTGGGATAACCCGAAGGAGTAAAGCCACTTGTCCCAACATTCATGCCTAGTTTAATAATCCCAGCGGCTTCATCGGCAGATATAATTCGTTCCCGCAGCGTATTATTCCTAATTCGTTGTAATAGGTCACTCATTGTGTTCTTTCCTCCCTACTGTACCACCCAGTCATTTCTAGCAGGTTTGTACATTTTCAATTCTAACTATTAGCTGCTTAAGGCGCTATTCTGTATCGACCAACAACAAAAAATTGATTACCAGCAGATAATAATAGTGACAAAAAAAAACCGCCTGCTAAAGGCGGCATATAATTATAACTCAATATACTCCTTCAGCTTGGCGGCATACGCTCTGCCTACTGGAACTTCCGTGCTTTTCCCTGTCCCTGTTTTTTTCAGTATCAATAAATATCCTTTATTAAACCAGGTAGCAATCTCTTTAATCTGATTAACGTTCACTACAAAGTTCCGGTGACAGCGAAAAAAGCGATCTGATGGCAATTTGGATTCGAAGTCTTGCAAAGTAAGCTTGGTCCGGTAATTCTCGCCATCAAGGGTTTTAATGTACACAAGCCGGTCTTTAGCATAAACAATCTCGATCTTATCACTATCAATGATCTCCATTCGGTCTCCCTTTTCAACAGAAAACTTACGGACGGCACATGATTTTGACACCTCTTTATTTCCGCTTGATTTTGGTTTTACAGTTGACCTGGTAAGCATTTTTTCAAACTTCCCCATGACTCGCTCAATATCAATCTCATCGTAAGGTTTAAGAATATAGTCCATCGCATTTACCGAAAACGCTTTTAGTGCATATTCGTCGTAGGCAGTGGCAAAAACCACTGCAGGCGGTTCTTCGCAGTCAATAAGTTTTTTTGCCACTTCAAGTCCGGTCATTCCAGGCATCTGAATATCCAGAAAGGCAATATCCGGTCTATACGTTTTCACCAAATGTATCGCAGCCTCCCCATCATGCGCCACGCCTATGATACAAAGGTCAGGATATATCTCAAGTAATAAGGATTGTAGTTCTTTAGCCATCAATTTTTCATCATCCGCAATGACAACTTTTACGTCCTTCAGCCGCGTCATCTGGTGCCACCTCCTGCCAAGGTAAACGAATAAACACATGCGTGCCTTCGTTTTCATTACTCCCGATCGAGATACCAAACTCATTGCCAAACAGCCGTTGAATACGGGCGTGAACATTACTGAGTCCTATTCCTATTCCCCCTGCGATCTGAGGCACAGGCTGTGTTTCTAATAATCGGGCAAGGCGCTCTTTGGAGATGCCTACTCCATTATCCTCTACTGAGATGTGAACGGCTTCCCGCTCCCTTATCACCCGGATTTGAATGATACCGCCATCCTTTTTGGGTGAAAGACCATGCTTAACAGCGTTTTCGACAAGTACTTGTACGGAAAAAACCGGAACTGCCTGCCTATATGTCTCCGGATCAATCACTTTAATAATTTGGATGCGATCTCCGAATCTAGCTTGTTCCAAGCGGATGTAACTGTCCACAAATTCCAGCTCTTCCTGCAGTGCATTCATCTCCTTGCCTGGTCGGATATGTCGTCTGATAATGTCGGATAAATCTTTAATCAGCGCCCGTGCTTTCTCAGGCTCTGTCCGGATAGTAGCCCTAATCGTCCCCAGTGTGTTAAAAATAAAGTGGGGATGTATCTGTGCTCTTAGCGAATTATACTCCGCTTGGGCCAAAAGGACTGTCTGCGCTTCCAGTTCGCCATGCAGTAGCTGTAAGCTTAAAAAATCCGCAATTCCCTGAACAAGTTCTGCTTCATATGGAAGAATCATCCCAGCGCCTGTCTTATACACCTTAATACTTCCCTGAAAGCGGTTGTTAACAACCATAGGGGCATCTATGACCGCAGTTAATGGACAATCTTTATAAGGACAGCCAATCCCTTCTTTATCATTAGTGATGATGGTTTGCCTGCTTTGCATGGCTCGTTTGGTCGCCAAGGTAATGAAGGGCTGCCCCACAATATGATGATCATTTCCTGCACCCAAAAATGCTAAAGTCTTGTCCGTATCGGTAACTGCCACGGCATCAGCCTCAATTTCCGAATAAACAATCTCAGCTACACATTGGGCTGATTCAATTGATAAACCTTGTCCGAGTACACCGTTCGTCTTCTGGATAACGCGCATGGCTTGTTGCGCCGACCTAGCCTGAGCCTTTTCCTGCTCTTGATATACATCGCGAACAATGTAGACAAAAAGCATAACCCCCAGGCTATTGGCGATCGTAGTCGGAACGGCGATTACCCGCTCCAGTTCCCATGCAGCCTCAAAAGGTGTTGATAAGGTGATCACCATTAGTTTGAGTATTACTTCAGCACCGAAAGCTGCGGCAAATGCTGTTTTAATTCCAATCTTCCGCGGGCCGTACCTAGCATAGATAAGACCACTTAAGTACCCTACCAGAATATTGGCAGCCGCAGCCGGGATCATGGTAAATCCACCCATGAAATACCTTGGAATGGCCCCAATAATCCCCGCTCCTAAGCCCACAATTGGTCCTCCTAAGAGACCGCCTGCAACTGCGCCAACAATTCTGGTGTTAGCAAGTGAACCCATAATAGGCATACCCAGATAATTACCGACTGCCGAGAAAAAGCCAAAAATGAAAACTAGAATGACTTTATCCTGCAATCTGTACTGAAATTGATTCAATGCCCGGCGAAAAGGCGGCAGTTGGGTAGTCAGGTAGGCCGCGACACCGAGAACGGCAATATTTTTGATGACAACTTCCATTAAGCTGGTGTCCATATTGCTACCTCCGCAAATGAGACAAGTATTTTTTATTTATTGTATCACACCAAAGCAACGCTCTCGTAAGAATTGCTACCAACTACATAAAACATGACCCAAACACCTTTTTTAAAACATTGAAAGACTGGCTTTGTAACAAGCCAGCCCGCGTAGATCACAACCTAAATAAATTTACCGCATTCTGAAGTTCTTCTGCCAGACAAGCCAGACTATGACTTGAGGAGGTTATCTCCTCCATGGCGGCCGACTGTTCCTGAGTAGCGGCAGACACAGTTTGAATCCGTTCATCCACACGGTTGCCTGCCTGCTCCACGCCCCGCACCTTAGCAACAATTTGAGCGCTGCCGTTAGCCATTTCTCCGATGGAAGAGGATATATCCCGGACCTGATCAGAAACCTTACTGACAAGTAGAGCAATCTCGCCAAACGAATTCCCCGCGTTGTTAACAAGCGTAATCCCTTGTTGAACGTCACCGGTTCCCGCATTCATGAGGGCTACTGCGTTAGTAATATTGGAATGGTTTTCCCCGATAAGCCCGGTAATTTGCTTTGCCGCTTCCTGTGTCTGCTCAGCGAGTTTTCGCACCTCGTCGGCAACAACGGCAAATCCCCGGCCTTGCTCACCGGCCCGAGCGGCCTCTATGGCGGCGTTTAAAGCCAGGAGGTTGGTCTGCCCGGCAATGCCGGCAATGACATTAACAATTTCGCCGATCTGGGAAGAACCGGCTGCCAGTCGTTCGATCGCTTGCTGCACGCTTGCAGTAGCTTTCTCGATACTGTTCATTTGGCTCACGGTCTGCTCCACAGTCTGCCGTCCTGTTAAAATTTTGACAGAGGTCTGCTTAGCCAGGTGGGCTGCCTGTTGGGCTCCACCGTCAATTTCCCTGATTTGTTCAGAAAGTTTTTCCACCACAGTAGTGGTATCATTCAGATCCTTAAGTTGATTTCCCGTATCGAGAGTAATCTCGCCGATTACTCCGGCCACATGGGTTGCCGCAACTGCCGACTGCTCAGCGCTGGCTGTCAGTTGTTCTGAAGCGGCGGCCACCTGCTCGGCAGACTGCATCACCTGTTTGATTACACTTCTGGTATTGGCGGTCATAGTATTAAAAGCAGTGGCTAAAGCACCAAGTTCGTCTTTTGAATTCACCCGGGCATCTGTAATGGCCAGATCACCCCTGGCAATACTTTCCGCCATTGCGCTAAGGGCCTGAAGCGGTCGCGCCAGGGTCCGGGAGAAAAGAAAACTAATGACGCTGGCTAAGATCAGTACAATACCTAAGGTTGTGAAAAAACCAAGCTTAAATGAATCAAGTTTTGACAACACCTCAGCAGCAGGGATGTTTACTGCCAAACTCCAGGCTGTTCCAGTAACAGGAGCATATGCCAAATATTTGCTTATCCCCTGGTATGTATAGTGACCAGTGCCTTTTTCACTTTTGACCATCTTCTCAGTAATGATCCGCAGCTTGGCGTCCGCATTTTGGTCGTTTAGAAAGTTAGCGTTCATGACAAGGTCCTTTTCGGGGTGTATGATCACCAACCCATTACCTTGGATGACATAAGCATGGCCGGTCACTCCTGCTTTAAATGATAAAACCCGCTTTATGAGGTCATCCACCGTCACCGTGCCGCCTAACATCCCTATAGTCTTACCCTCTTTCTGCAGCGGAGCGGCAATTACTACTACCATCTTTCCGTCAACTTTAGAGATAACCGGATCTGCGATACAAGCTGCTCCGCTGCTCATCACCTTTTGGTAAAACTCCCGATCGCTTAGGTTAGCGGTTGATCCGTTGGTATAAGCTGCGTTTCCTTTATCATCAACTATAAAGAACCGCGAATATATCTTATTTTTTTTACTCTCCTCGGCAAGATAAGCTATGGCAGTCGCGCGATCCCCCTGCAAAATCGGTGAATTAGCCAGAGTAACTGTTTCGGCTCGGCGCGCCTCAAACCACAACCCCACTTCATTTGCCGCCCCGCCTGCGGTTGCCGCGAGCGCTTCCTCGGCATTGCTTGTAATTAGCTTATAAGCCTGCCAATAATTGATAGCACCTAAAATCCCTACTGAAAAAACCAGGAGCCCGCAAATCATCATTGTCAGTTTTGCCTTGATTCTCATATTCCAGCTCCCCCATAATTCGAGAAAATTCCTATATCCTTACAACCTTTAAATGTTAATATGATAATAACCTCTGGCGGGCCGAACGCCAGAGGTTGTTATCATAGGTATAGCTTACACCGCCTGATAGCCTATTTGCAGAGCTGACTTGTTCATTTCCTCAGTGCCTTTGGGCACACGGGCCAGAACAGCTTTTTCTAAGGCATCCAGGCTAACAGCACCTGTAAGCTTAGCAATGGTTCCCAGAGCTACGATGTTAGCGAACAATTCCCGCCCGCATTTCTCTT
>NZ_DATMXX010000336.1:0-6844 GCF_035561255.1 Sporomusa sp.
GATACTATTGATACCAATAGTTGTCAATATATTTGCCAAATTATGCTTTCTATTTTGCCTATGCAAAAGCCCCCAACTGTACAAGTTGGGGGCTCTTTTCCTGCCTGTTTATTGCTATTTCTCTTGTTTATGGCAGCTGGATCCGCAGCCACCAGAGCAATGGCATTGCGATTCACCATGCATTTCCCGCCAGATTATCTTGGCTATATAGCCAACCGCAACTAAACCAACCACGAATACAGCCATCGTATCCATCTCAATCACTCCTTTTGTTTCTTAGTAGCCCATTAATGTTCCAATTTGATAAACCAGGAAGGACATTACCCAAGCCAGGGCCGTTGTGTATACGGCGGTAAATACAGGCCATTTCCAGGAATTTGATTCCCGTTTGATAACCGCTAACGCGGCCAGACAAGGCGAATAGATAAGCACAAAGACCATCAAGGTATAGGCAGTTAACGGGGTAAAGCTGCTGTCACTAGCCAACGCATGCTGCAGAGCAACCGAACCTTCGTCACCTTCGCCCACATTATAGATTGTTCCCATTGTGCTAACCAAAACTTCTTTCGCTGTAAAGGCGGCTATTAAACCAATACCTGACCGCCAGTCGAGTCCAAGAGGTCTAATTACCGGTTCAATAAACTTGCCCATCTGCCCAGCATAGCTCTTTTCCAGTTTCTCATGGGCCTGCTCTTTTTCAAAGGCTGCAACTTGCTCATCACTTTCGCCTTTAAGCTCTAAGTAACGGGCAGCCACTGGGTACAATTCAGGATTGGTTGCTTCTAACTCTTTTATTTTATCTTCTTTAGCAGCTGTTAGTTCTGCCAGTTCCGCACTATCTTCTGCAAGACCCTCAGTTTTTTCCCCAAACTCTTCTTCCACTGCTGTCAGATCTGCAATTAACGTTTCTAAGTCTTTATTTTCTTCAATCGCGCCTATGTTTAAAGGCTTAGTAATTTCCTCGTCCACTTGCTGACTAAAACCAGCTTCTGCCTGAGCAGTCAAAGCTTCATAGTCTTTACTAAAATCGACATTATTAGGGTAATTTACCATAAACCAAACTAGAATAGAAACTGCCAAAATTATGGTACCAGCTTTTTTCAAATACAGTACGCTGCGCTCCCACATATGCATCAGAATGGATTGCAGGGTAGGTATACGATAAGGTGGCAATTCCATAACGAAAGGCTCTGGTTCGCCAGTAAATAAGAAACTCCGGAAAATACGTGCCATTATGATAGCTAGAACTATACCTATGATATAGATGGAAAACAGAACCGTGCCCCCAACGCTTTCATTAAAGAATGCAGCGATAAGGAGGGTATATACAGGCAACCGCGCACTACAGCTCATAAGCGGCGTCACCAGAATCGTTACCAGGCGGTCACGCGGGTTTTCCAGGGTACGTGTCCCCATAATCGCCGGCACACCACAACCAAATCCTAATAATAATGGGATAAATGACTTACCATGCAGACCTACAGCATGCATAACCTTATCCATAATAAATGCCGCTCTGGCCATGTAACCAGTATCCTCAAGCAAGGCAATCCCCAAAAATAGTATGATGATATTAGGTAAAAATACAATAACTCCGCCAACACCACCGATTATTCCATCAACAATCAGTGATTTTAGATCACCGTCAGGCATTGTTTGGCCTACCCATTCACCAAGCGCAGTCATGCCTTGTTCAATCCAATCCTGCGGATAGGCACCTACAGTAAATACAAAGTTAAATAATAACCACATAAGTCCAAGGAATATTGGCAAGCCAAACATACGATTTGTTAAGATCCTGTCAATCTTATCAGAAGCCGTTAATTCATCTTCTCGTTTGGAGGTAATAACTTCCTTGCATAACGCTCCAACAAACTGATACCGGAGATTGGCAATAGCCAGTTCCGGATCCATGCCATATGTATCCTGCACACTTTTCCGGGCTGCCTCGACGACTGTTAAAATACGCGTGCCATCAGGCAATTGCTTTATCGAATTGACTATTTCTGTGTCGTTTTCCAGCAATTTCAAAGCCAGCCAGCGTTGAGGATATCTCAGCTCATGCCGTACTTCAGCCAGTAAATTACTAATCTCAGTAATTTTACCTTCTACCTGATCACCGTAACTAATAACAAAAGATTTCTGTGTTTTTTCCCCGGCCACCTTTATCGCAGCCGTTAAAAGATCATCTAACCCGGTATGCCGATTGCCAACAGTGCGGACCACAGGTGCCCCCAGTTTGCGTGACAGCACTTGTTCATCGATTTTTGTTCCCATACTCTCAGCAACATCGGCCATATTAAGAGCTATTACCACCGGCCGCTCAAGTTCCAACAATTGGACCGCAAGATACAAATTCCGTTCCAAATTGCCGGCATCCAGGATATCCACAATAACATCAGGCTTATCCTGAACAATAAAGTTACGGGCTACCAGTTCATCCAGTGAATGAGCCGTCAGGCTGTATGTTCCCGGCAAATCAACCACCAATAATTCATGATCCTTAAACTTCCGAAATCCTTCACGTTTTTCAACAGTTACCCCGGGATAGTTGCCCACATGTTGTCTGGCCCCGGTCACACTATTGAATATCGTTGTTTTGCCTGAGTTGGGGTTACCAGCCAGCGCAATGCTCACTTTACTATTTTCCAACGTAATTTTCCTCCTTCTCTCTGCTCCCTATTTTACTGCAATGTTGCAAGCCAGGGAATTGTTTAACATAATTCGACTGCCTCGAACTTTAACAATGACAGATTCATTGGTACGGCTTAATACGCAGACCGGCGTTCCTGGTGTAAAGCCAAGATCAGTAAGGCGTGACCGCACCTCTCGTGGGCCTCCCAATGCAGTTACGATCATTAACTGACTTGGAACAGCATTATGAATTGGCATTTTCACCACTCCTTATTCACTCAGTTTAATCTCAATATTTTGGGCCTCGACCTTACGCAAGGAAAGATTAAAGCCCAGTACTTTAACTTCCATCGGATCACCAAGCGGAGCAAATTTTTGAACCTCCACTTTTGACCCAATCACTACCCCCATATCAATAATGCGCCGTTGTATAGGCCCATTACCATGAATTTTAGCAACTGTGCCTCGTTCTCCAGGTGTCAACTCACTTAATAATTTAACCATGTGTAAATCCTCCTCATCATTCTCACATATGACCGGCTTATCTGCATTACCTGCTGGATAAGCTATATTATGACATTAATAATCATTATCACTATAATAACATATATCTGCTGAGAAAACTATAGCACGCCCCGTTTTTTTACAAGTTCAAATTCAATATCCTGCAAACCGGGGAAACTCCGGAAGTAAGTTGTATAGTCTTGCGTATAGCATACTATTTTCAATACATAACCAGAGGCAATAACCGTCTCTATGATTCTCCTGTAAATAGGGGCACTCTTGCTATGCAATGCATTGCCACACGAAAAGTCAAAAGTAATACTGTCCGGTCGACCTAACATGATCCCCTCTACAGCTTTCGTCAAATCGTCGAAATCAACTGCGGTAAAATCTCGTAACGTAGTAATTCTAGCGTTGTTTGCATCATTATCAACAGCAAACGCCATTTTTGCAGTTAATGGTTTTTCGTGAGCGCTCATTGCGGTAGGCTCAGCCCCAATAGCACTTGAACCACTGGTTGTTGCACCTAACAACTCGTTAATAATTGATAGCAGTTTTTCCTCAGTAAACGGTTTTAAAATATAGCCTTTTGCTCCATGCTGCAACGCATCAAATACCTTATGTTTTTGGCCGAGGGCACTAACCATAACGACTCTGGCACCTGGGTCAAAAGCCATAATTTGCTCCAAAGCACCAATCCCATCCACACCCGGCATGGTTATATCCATTGTTACCAAATCCGGAAGATGTTTTTTATAGGCTGCGACTGCTTGTTCGCCGTTCGCCGCCTCGTCCACCACCATATGGCCGGCTCTTATTAAAAATGTCCCAATTGTTTTGCGCATCATTAAAGCATCATCAACAACTAACACACGTGCCATTCTCATCTCCACCCTTTCCCATGAATGAAATTAAGCTAAGCTGTATTTTCCCTAAGTCAGTATTCAACTTCCAGGAATAAATAGCTGCCTCTCTGTATTTCGCAGAAGCACCTTCAGCCCAAATTGTAACCGGCGCTCCAATATCAATCCCTTCTTGCCAACTGGGCAATTGCTGCAGTGAATTGCCGACTGTAGTATTAAAAAACTCAGCAAATGCACTCTCTAACCAGATTTCCTCATAGGCATCAATGGATGAGTCTTTTAGGCAACAATCAGCAAGCCGCTTAACTAAAGCTTCATCAGCGCTTATCATTAGCCTTCCGGCAAAAGCCCCCTTGACATCAATAAAGGTTGAAATATTACGCATGTTTACAATCCCTGGGCTTGTCTCCATTGTACCGATTGCCTCTGATAGAATACCAAATTCATTTTTCAAGAAATTTTTAGCCTGACTAATTACTTGTTCGCCAAAATGAGAAACGTCAAACTCAGCCTCGCATTCGCCAACTGACAGCGGCACAATAAAGATAAACTGCGTCCCTTTTCCCACTTCGGTTAGAATCTCAATATGTCCACCAAGTTTTTCAATCTCGTATTTTACAGCAGACAAACCTACGCCCCGGCCAGATAATTCGTTGGCTGTTGCAGCACTGGAAAAACCGTCTGCAAAAATCAGCTGCACAACTTCATCATTTGTTAAACTACAGGCCGCAGTCTCGGTGCATATCCCCTTAACAACAGCAAATTCTCTGATAAGAGTTTCGTCAATACCTCTTCCATCATCAGCAATTGTCACCACCAGATTTCCCCGGTCTTCTTCTATATTGCAAGTAATGCGGCCCGCAATCTCCTTACCTGCCTCCAGGCGTTCATCCGGTGTCTCCAGGCCATGTGCTACCGCATTACGGAAAACATGCACCAGCGATTTAGTAAAATCATGATATTTTACCGGGTCTACCAGTGTCTTTGTACCGCTTATTATCAAAGGACTGATTTCTTTACCTTGGTTTAAGGCTACATTAGCTATGTATTCAGGGAACATGTTCAATAAATCACCAAAAGGTTTGTACCGCAAGCGCTGCAATTCAGCAATAAAGATACGGGCTTGATCTTTGGAAAGTGAGCGTTGAATTTTCTCCTCTAATTGCTGCAGTTTGCAGTTTTCAATAACTATCGTCTCATCCTGCAAGAAAAACTGATCCCCTAAAATCTTTTTTAATTGTATTAGCTCTTGTTCTAACCAGCTATACAACGTCTCAGGCTGATAGGCTACAAAACACGTCACCAGGTCTGCCTGGTCAATATGTCCGTTTTTTTCATCCCGTAATTTTGCTAAATCTGACTCCAATTCGTGCAGACCCGCCGCCACGCGGCACATCCCTAGCTGTCCTAATGTACCTTTCCAGGTATGCACAGCCCGAAAAACAGTATTTAATTTTTGGACTGCCGCCTCTTGTGAGAATAAGAGCTCTGGCAATTCTTCCCGGCAAAATAGCTCATATTCTTTCATCGCTTTATTAAACTCCTGATAATGAGTGACAGCTCGTACAACCATTGACAGTACATTTTTCTCTTCTTGAATCTTTTTTTCCATTTCCCGTTGTTGAGTAATATCTGTTAGGATCACTAATATCTCTTTGCGTTCTAGGTCAACAGGGTGATTAATTAGTTTATATGATATTTGAATATAGCTCTCAGCAAATTGCAACTCCTCTGGTAACAGAGAAAAATAATTCTCTCGTAAAAAAGCATTATCTTCCTGGAAAATCTTTTTAAATAACGCCGTCAAGAAAACCTGTTGCCCTTTATCCTCCGGATATAATAACCCAGGAACCAATTTTCCCTGTATTTCCTGGTTAAAAATCATGACACACTCGGCACTATACTCACCGGCCACTTTTAAGTCTTCACCAAAAGAAAGGAAACCCTGCCCGGCGTTATCTAATAAATTACGCACTTTTGCAACTGCTTCCGTTAATTCCAGTGTCCGCCCCTGCAATTGATGCTGTACTACCAATTGGGCCGCGTTTACTTCTTCTAACTCTTTTTTTTGTAATTGAATCTCAGCCTGTGATTTCTCAAGATCGCTAACTACCTGTCTGAGTTCGGACTCATTCACCTTAATTCTGTGAACCATCCAATTCATATCCCGCATCAAATCAATTAACTCATTTTCATTATCTTCAGTATTGCGTTCAGCAGGAACATTCAAAAGCACGTCATAACGGCCCGCTTTTACCTGCTGGCAAAACTCCTTCATTTTTTGAATCTGATTAGAGAAAAACCAATACCTGATAAGCCCCGGCATAAGTAATCCTACAAGAACCGTCACCATCAACGCTATCGCCATGGTATTTTGAAAATCACGATTCGTACTTAGTCCCGCTTGGTTTCCTGCCATAACCATAACCACAATGGGGAGCAACCCAAAAAATAGCGAAATAACAAGCAATCTCGTTTTAATAGTCAATCGCGTTCCCACCTTCATCATCTAAACCCGGTTAGTAGTATGTAAACACTGGGCTTAACTATTTCGCCTTCATCTGGAATGATAATTATTATCATATGTTGTTTATATTATTACAGACATTAAAATTCCTGTCAATAACTTTTTCCATAACATTCCTTAATTGCTATTTTTAGTTTTATGGCTAATCGCAATAGTAAAACCAGTTGTTGCCAACTAAGCGATGAATTAACGCAAGAAACTATCAACACCGAATTCACATTAAATTAAGACAAAAACCTTGCACAATGCAAGGTTAATTTATTCTGAGAAGCATTCGTTAGGTTCCAGTGATACTGCCAATACCAGACCTTATTCT
>NZ_DATMXX010000337.1:0-14962 GCF_035561255.1 Sporomusa sp.
TTATTCGACCTATCAGCAGGAAAAAACATAAATATATGGAATTATAGTAAATAATAATTTGATAGGTATAGGGAATGGGTGCATCATGCTTAATAGGGAAGTCCGGTGTAATACCGGCACGGTCCCGCCACTGTAATGGGAATGCTGCTTAATTTGTGCCACTGGGAAACCGGGAAGGCTTAGGTGTGCGATGAACCAGAGTCAGGAGACCTGCCTGTTCTAACACATGCCGTTAGGACCTACGGGAGATAGGCAGGTGTGGGTACAATAATCAGGCAAAAAATTTATTGTTTGGTATTTACCCCCTGCTCAAGGGGGTTTTTTATTGTCTGATAAACCGATGCGTAAGGGAATTACTACCGGAACGTGTGCAGCCGCAGCGGCTAAGGCGGCAGTTATGGTCTGGCAGGGGCAGCATGCCGCCGCCGTTGAGGTTATTTCGCCGCAGGGGGTGACACTGGTTGTGCCGGTGGTCGGGAGCTATGTGATCACTGGCGGCGGTATTGCCTGGGTGATTAAAGATGCCGGTGATGATCCGGACATTACTAATGGTGTTAAAATTGTGGCAGAGGTCATCGTTACCGGGGAACCAGGGGTCATTATAAAAGCCGGTGAAGGCGTGGGGACAGTGACTAAACCAGGGTTGGCCATGCCTGTCGGTGAACCGGCGGTAAACCCCGGGCCGCGTACTATGATTACAAAGGCTGTTGAGGATTGCCTGCCGCCAGGAAAAGGTGCAATAGTGACTGTTTCTGTTCCTGGCGGGGAAAAGCTGGCAACCCGGACGCTTAATCCAATACTCGGGATTGCCGGCGGTTTGTCAATTATCGGTACTACCGGTATTGTTGAACCCATGTCAGAGGAAGCGTTTAAGAATTCGCTTGTCCCGCAAATTAGTGTGGTACAAGCGTTGGGATATAATGAGATCGTGTTTGCCCCTGGCAAAATTGGTCAGGATATTGCGATTAATCGTTATGGTATCCCGGCAGCAGCTGTTGTCCAGACCAGTAACTTTATCGGCCATATGTTAGAGAATGCTGTTAAGTATGACATGCGCCGGGTGCTGTTGTTTGGCCATCTGGGCAAAATAGTTAAGGTGTCGGCTGGAATATTCCACACCCATAACCGGATGGCTGATGCCCGGCTGGAGACACTGGCTGCCTATCTGGCGGCTGGCGGTGCGCCGCAGGCAGCTATTGAGGAGGTACTGGCCTCGACTACGACTGAGGCTGTCATGCCGATTATTGCCCGTTATAACATGACTGCTGTATATGATGTGCTGGCTGAGCGGGCCAGTGCCAGGGCTATGCGTTATGTGTTTGGCGATTTAACTGTAGGGACAGTGATTGTGACTTTGAAGGGAGATATACTGGGGCTTGATCAGAACGCCAGGGAAATTGGAGGCCATTTAGGATGGAACATACCTATCGGGTAGTTGTCGTAGGCATTGGTCCTGGTTCGCCTGATTATATACTGCCAGTCGCCAGCCGGACCATTGCCGGGGCCAAAGTATTGGTGGGCAGCAAACGGGCGCTTGATACCTTTGGAACACCAAACCAGGTTACCAGGATTATTGATAAAGATATTAAAGGGGTACTTGATTTTATCGAGTGTCACCTGGCAAGTCAGGATGTGGTTGTGCTGGTGTCGGGTGACCCGGGATTTTATAGTATGCTGGCTGCTCTTAGGGGGCATTTCGCTGCTGAGCGTATCAAGGTTATTCCCGGCATTAGTTCGGTGCAGCTGGCGTTTGCCCGGCTGGCTGAGGTCTGGCAGGATGCGTCATTAATCAGCATGCATGGCCGCAAGGCGGCTGACGATGTGCTCAGATACCGGCCAGGACACAAGTTAGGGATTTTAACTGATACCCAGCACAACCCGTCCCACATTGCCGGCATTTTGTTAGCACAGGGGTGGCCGGACAATGCCTGTGTATGGTTGTGCAGCAATTTGTCATATGATAATGAGGTAGTGGCTGCGCTGACTTTGGCCGAGACGACCGGAACCCCCGGGTTTGAGCATAGTGTAATGGTGGTGAAAGCATGAACCACAGGATAGGCATTCCGGACAGCGAGTTTGTCCGGGGCGACATTCCTATGACTAAGCAGGAAATCAGGATATTAACATTAGCCAAAGCCGGGATTGGGTCTGGTGATACGGTTATTGATATTGGCGCCGGTACTGGTTCGTTGTCGATAGAAGCTGCTTTGCTGGCTAAAGAAGGCCGGGTAATTGCTATTGAACGTGAACCGGAGGGTTTTGATCTAATACAGGTTAATGCCGCTAAATTTAAGACTGCAAATGTTGAGGCCAGGCTGGGGGCTGCACCCGAAGCTCTCGCCGGATTACCGGCAGCTGATGTTATTTTAATCGGCGGCAGTGGCGGTAAGCTGCCTGAAATTCTCGGGTGTGCTGACAAGCTGCTCAAACCGGGTGGCAGACTCATCATAACGGCTGTTACTGTAGAGACATTGTCTACCGCACTCAGCAACATGCGGCAAAGGTCTGCGTATAGCGTCGAGGCTTGTTGTGTCCAGGTCACCCGAATCCAGCAGGTGGGTGCCAGTAATATGTTTAAAGCGTTAAATCCGATTTATATAATTGCGTGTAATAAAGAGGGGTAGCTGTTGAAGCAATAGAGCAGCTAAGAAGAAGGGAGCAAGATGAATGAATGTATTTTTTGTTGGAGCCGGCCCGGGCGATCCTGAACTCATAACAGTTAAAGGGCAGCGTCTTTTAGGGCAGGCTGATATTATTATCTATGCCGGTTCATTGGTAAACCCGGCACTGTTATCGCTGGCTAAAAATGGTGCAGCTATCTATAATAGCGCATCAATGACTCTGGATGAGGTCATTGCGGTGATGGATGCAGGTGTTAAAGAAAATAAGCTGGTAGTTAGGCTCCATACCGGTGACCCCAGCATCTATGGCGCCATCCAGGAACAAATGGATGCGCTGGTGATCAAAAATATTACTTTTGAGGTTATTCCAGGAGTGAGTTCTTTCCTGGCTACAGCGGCTGCCTTAAAGCAGGAATATACCCTTCCCGATGTGTCGCAAACGGTTATTATTACCCGCCTGGAAGGGCGTACGCCTGTTCCGGAAAAGGAAAAACTGGCTAAACTGGCCAGCCATGAAGCAACGATGTGTATTTTTTTGAGTGTCCATATGCTGGATAATGTGGTTAAGGAACTTGTGGATGGAGGGTATACCTACGAAACGCCTGTAGCCATTGTCCAAAAGGCTTCCTGGCCTGATCAAAAGATTTTCCGCGGCACTTTGGCCACCATTGCGCAAATTGCGAGGGAAAGCAGCATTGACCGCACAGCCATGATTGTGGTGGGCAAGGTCTTGAGTACAGATTACGCGTTGTCGCGACTGTATGCTCCCGAGTTTGGACATATGTTCAGGCAGGCACAGGAGGCTAAGTAGGTTGTGAAACTGGCAGTCATTTCAGTGACTAATCAAGGGGCCCAGCTGGCGGAGCGCCTGGCGTTGCGCTTAGGTTCTAATGTTGCTATATATGTAAAGTCAGGGCGTAACCCGATTGATTCACCGCACACGTATGACAGTTTGAGTGAGTTAGTCCATGAAATATTTTCACTTTATGATGGATTGGTTTTTATCATGGCGACAGGCATTGTGGTGAGGGTTATTGCACCATATGTCAGGGACAAAAGGCTTGATCCGGCTGTAATAGTCATGGATGACGGTGGTAATTTTGCTATTAGCCTGTTATCCGGTCATATTGGCGGTGCAAATGATCTAACCCGGCTGATAAGTATGGCTACCGGCGCTACGGCGGTTATTACCACTGCCACTGATACTGCCAACCTGCCGGCCGCTGACGTGCTGGCAGTCAAGCTTGAGCTGGCTATCGAACCTTTTCCTTCCTTAAAGATGATCAATGCGGCGATAGTTAATGGTGACCGGGTCGTGTTTTTCATTGATAAGGCGTTGGCCGGGTACCAGCATTATATGGGGTTGGCAGCGAAACAGGGGATTGTGCTGGTAGATATTGATGAGATTACTTGCGCGGAGAGCTATGATGCCGCGGTAATCATTACCGACAGGGAACTCAATATTGATAAGCCACACCTTTACTTACGCCCAGGCAGCTTAGCCGTTGGTGTTGGTTGTCGCCGCGGAGCTACCGGCGGCGAGGTTATGACCGCCATTAAACAGGCTTGCAGAGAGGCTGGCCGCAGTTTTAAGAGTGTTGCAGTTATTGGAAGCACTGTTGTTAAGGAAGATGAGATTGGGTTGCTGGCTGCTGCCGAGCAGCTGGATGTGCCAATTGAGTTTTTCACCAATGAGCAGCTTGCACGATGTATTGAACAATATAAATTATCATTATCTGATTTTGTTAATGAAACGATAGGAGTGGGAAATGTATGCGAACCAGCAGCAATTCTAACAGGGCAGAGCAGCAGTCTGCTGTTGCCCAAAACCAAGTATCCCAAAGTAACTGTTGCTATTGCGCCGGTAAGATATCGGTGGTGGGAATAGGACCAGGCAGTTTAATCGATATGACGCCCCGGGCTCGTCAGGCCATTGAGAGTGCCGAGGTTATTGTTGGCTATGATACATACTTAAACCTGATACAAGATTTGTTAGCAGGCAAGGCCACAATTGGTACAGGGATGATGCAGGAAATTGACCGGTGTCAGGCAGCTGTTGAACAGGCCATGAGTGGAAAACAGGTTGCCGTTATCTCCAGCGGTGATCCCGGCGTATATGGTATGGCGGGTCTGGTGCTTGAGCTTGTTGGCAAGTATCCTGCAACTGTTCAGCCTGAAGTCGTTGTGATTCCTGGAATCAGTGCCGTCAGTGCTGCTGCCGCTGTCCTGGGAGCACCGTTAATGCATGATTTTGCGGTTATCAGTTTAAGCGATTTGCTAACCCCGTGGGAGATTATTGAGAAAAGGGTAGAGATGGCGGCGGCTGGCGACTTTGTTATTGCTATCTATAACCCAAAAAGTATCAGAAGAACAAGTCAGATTGAGGCTGTGCGCGAGATTACGTTAAAACACCGTGGGCCTAATACCCCTGTCGGTATCGTGCATCATGCTACCAGAGCCAAAGAGGATATGACCTTATCGACCCTTGATAATTTCACTAATGAACATATCGACATGTTTTCGCTGGTTCTCATCGGCAACAGCCAGACATATGTAGCTGACGGTAAAATGGTAACCCCGAGGGGCTATCGGCTATGATTTTAGTGCTGGCAGGAACGCTTGATGGCCGGGAATTGGCGGTACGTTTGGCTAACGCAGGTTATCAGGTCATTGTATCGGTAATCAGTGATTATGGCCGCAGTCTAGCTGAATCACCAGGTCTCAGTGTTTATGCCGGACAACTGACAATAGCAGATATGCAGGAAATGATTGATGCCCAGGGGATTAAGGCTATTATTGATGCCAGCCATCCCTATGCCGTTAATGGTTCAACAAATGCGATGGCGGCATGTGAGGCCACTGGTATTAAATACATCCGGTATGAACGGTCTGCGGTAAGTGTTCCTGATGAATATGAAGGTCTATATCTGGCCGGTGATGCTGGCGAGGCGGCAAAGATTGCCGCCGGTTTGGGGCAGGTAATCTTCCTGACCACCGGCAGCCGTACCCTTAAATTATTTAAATATGAGCCGTTATTGGCCAAATGCCGGATTATTGCGAGGGTGTTGCCTCAGCCTGAGGTTATTTCTGAGTGTATTGAACTGGGTTTTAGCCCCGGTGATATTGTCGCCATACAGGGGCCTTTTTCCCACAAGTTTAATGCAGCGATGTTTAAGGAATATGCTGCTGAGGTTGTTATAACTAAAAACAGTGGTACAATCGGCGGTGCTGATACTAAAATATCAGCCGCGATGGAACTGGGTTTGCCAATTATTGTTATTGGCAGACCGGCTATTGTGTATAAAAACCTGTGCCTGACCCACGAGGAAGTAATTAATATGGTTCTGGAGGTAATATAATGGAATACATAAAAGACCCGATGGCCATTGAAACACGCAGCATGGAGATTATTGCGCCGTACCTGGCCGGGTTACATTTAGATGAACAGGCCGTCAAGGTTTTTTCGCGGATAATTCACGCTGCCGGTGACCCGGACTATGCTAATATTATAAAAATTCATCCAGAGGCTATTGCCGCGGGTTTGAGTGCGCTCAAAGCCGGGTGTAATATTTTTTGTGATGTTGAGATGGTACGTACCGGTATTAACAAGCGCCGGCTGGCTGAATTGGGCGGACAGACGTATTGCCTGGTAGCTGATCCGGCAGTGGCCGAGGAGGCTAAGGCGGCAGGTATTACCCGGTCTATGGCGGCTATGCGTAAATTTGGTGCTCAGCTTAATGGGGCTATTGTGGCGATTGGCAATGCGCCAACAGCTTTGTTTGAAGTTTTAAAAATGATTAAGGAAGATAATATTAAACCGGCGCTGATCATTGGTGTGCCTGTTGGCTTTGTTGGTGCGGCAGAGTCCAAGGAGTTGCTGCATACTACCTCGTCTGTCCCGTATATTACTGTCCTGGGCAACAAGGGTGGCAGTCCCATCGCAGCAGCTTCTGTCAATGCGGTCATGTATATGCTGGGCCGATAACGGCTGTCTGCGGGTTTAGTCAGGCAGTAAAGGCAAGACAACAGTGGCAACGAATGATAGGAGGATTACGTATGGGCCAATTGAATATCCCACGGGTGGTTATTGCCGGGGTTAGTAGTGGTGCTGGCAAAACGACGATTGTAACCGGTATATTGTCTGCTTTAGCTGAGCGTGGCCTTAAGGTTCAATCATATAAAGTTGGCCCTGACTATATCGACCCCGGTTTTCACCGGCTGGCCAGTGGTAAAAGTGCTCATAACCTTGATACCTGGCTGGTGCCGCCAGATTGTCTTTCAGAAATATTTGCCGGTACGGCGGCAGGCAATGACCTTGCTGTTATCGAAGGTGTTATGGGACTGTATGATGGCGGGCGCTCTGGTGTCAGCAGCACTGCGGCCATAGCAAAAATGCTCAACGCACCAGTAGTTCTGGTCATTGACGCCAAATCAATGGGTGAGAGTGCTGCCGCGATTGCTTTAGGCTTTAAAATGTATGATCCCGAAGTCAATCTGGCCGGTGTAATTATTAACAGGCTTGGCTCGGAAAGCCACCGGCTGATGGTTTGTGAGGCTTTGGGCAAATTGGGGATTCCTGTAATTGGGGCGGTTTTCCGTAATAATGAGCTTAGTATGCCAGAACGTCATCTTGGCCTGACACCGGTTACTGAGCATGAGGCCGCAGCAACTGTGGCCAAAATGGGACACCAGGTTACGCAGCAGGTGGCATTGGACGAATTAATCAAATTGGCTGGTGCAGCAGGACCGCTTTCTGTGCCCTCATTACGGGCAATAAACAAGCCTGCGATTAAAGCCCGAATCGGTGTGGCCCAAGACGAAGTATTTACCTTTTATTATCCTTCCAGTCTTGAGATTTTGACTGAATTTGGAGCGAAAATTATTCCCTTTAGTCCCCTCAAGGATAGCCATTTGCCTGCAGTGGACGGTATCGTGCTTGGTGGCGGTTTTCCTGAAATGTTTGTCAGGGAATTGTCGGCAAATACCCTGATGCGTCAGGCGATACTGCAGGCCGTAAAGCAAGGTATGCCTGTATATGCCGAGTGTGGCGGCCTGATGTATCTGGCCCGTCAGATTGTGGATTTTGATGGACAGGCTTATGATATGGCCGGGGTTATTCCTGCGGTATGTCATATGCAGTCCAAACTTGAAACAGTAGGCTATGTGGAAGCAACAGCCTTAAATGATAATGTATTATGTGACGGCGGGGCGACCCTGCGCGGGCACGAGTTTCATTTTTCACGGATGATTCCCGATGTAGATCCAGGCGAGTTTCCCTGGGCGTTTGAGTTTAAGAAAATGCGCACAGGTGCCATCTATAACGGTGGTTATGCATCAAGCAGTGTGGTGGCGTCCTATTTGCACATGCATTTTGCCGGTAATAAGCAGGCCGCCGCCCGGTTTGTTGAACAGTGTGCGCAGTATAGCCTAACTGGGCTGGGAGGTAGAACGCATGGCCGGTAAAATTGTTTTGGTTACCGGTGGCGCCCGCAGCGGTAAAAGCACTTTTGCTGAACGCTACGCTGCCCATGGCAGCCGGGCGGTAGCGTATATTGCTACTGCCCAGATATATGACGATGAGATGAAAGAGCGGGTGACCCTTCATCGAAACCGCCGCCCGGCAAGCTGGTCAACTTTTGAAGCGCCTTATAAGGCCGAGCTGGCTATGGCAGAGGCAGTTCAAAGCGCAGATGTAGTCTTGTTTGATTGCCTGACCCTCTATACCAGTAATCTGCTCTTAGCGCCTGACGCACCAACTGACCGGGAAGAGCGTTGTCAGGCGGTGCTTGGCGCCATTGATAAATTGCTTACTAGTGCTAAACAGGGGCATTCAGATGTAATATTTGTTACTAACGAAGTTGGTTACGGGATTGTGCCTGAGAATGCGCTGGCCCGTGAATACCGTGATGTGGCCGGGCTTGTCAATCAAAAAGTAGCCAGATACGCAGACGAGGTTTATTTAGTAGTGTGCGGCCTGGCTGCTGAGTTAAAAAAGATAGCCGTTAGTCTGAGGGAGGTTGAGCTTAATGGCTAAAGCAATCATGCTGCAGGGAACAAGTTCTCATGTTGGCAAAAGTATTTTAACAACAGCGTTATGCCGGATATTTAAACAAGATGGTCAGCGGGTAACGCCATTTAAATCACAGAATATGGCACTTAATTCCTATGTGACAAAAACGGGTGGCGAAATGGGCCGGGCACAGGTGGCCCAGGCTGAGGCTGCCGGGCTGGAACCTGCTGTTGATATGAATCCGGTATTATTAAAACCTACCGGTAATTCTTGCTCGCAGGTCATTGTCATGGGTAAGCCTGTTGGCAATATGTCAGCAAAAGAATATCATTCCGGCTATAGCCTTACGGCACTGGGGGTAGTAACCGAGTGTCTGCAGCGGCTGCATAATGACTTTGATATTATTGTGATAGAAGGGGCTGGCAGTCCGGCTGAGGTTAACCTTAAAGACAATGATATTGTTAATATGCGTATTGCTAAGCTAGCGCCGGCACCGGTGCTCCTAATTGCTGATATTGATAGAGGTGGCGCACTGGCATCAGTTGTCGGTACCCTGGAACTGTTAGATCCTGATGAACGCGATTTGGTAAAAGGCATTATCATTAATAAATTCCGGGGCGATATTAATTTGCTGAAACCGGCGTTGGATTTCCTTGAAACCAAAACCGGTAAGCCGGTACTTGGGGTTATCCCGCATCTTGACCGGCTGGGTATTGATGATGAGGACTCGGTATCGTTAGAAGATAAACAGCAGTCAGACACGACTGGAGAGATTGATATTGCTGTTTTACGTCTCCCCAAAATATCGAATTTTACGGACTTTGATGCCCTTGGGAATGAAAGTGATGTGCGGGTCAGATATGTGCGCCAGGGAGAAGCCATCGGTAAACCTGATCTTATTATTCTGCCCGGCAGCAAGAACACAACTGAAGATTTATTATACCTTCGGAATAATGGCTATGAGCAGGAGCTTATTAAGCTGGTTAAGAGTGGCACTCCTGTTGTTGGCATCTGCGGCGGTTATCAGATGCTGGGGCGGGAGGTTCAGGACCCGGATCATACAGAATCAGATCTTGATCAAGTCATGGGCTTAGGCCTTATTGACAGTATTACTATTTTTGAAGCCGATAAAGTAACCCATCAGGTCAAGGCAGCGGCTAATAATCACCGGTTCTTGGGTATTAATTATTCCGGTGATAATCTGACCGGCTATGAAATTCACATGGGTCGCACCCAGTTTATGACTCCTGTGGACCCTGCCTTTACGATTGTTACCCGTTCCGGCGAGCAGATAGCGATGTCTGACGGCGCCGTTACTGCAGATGGCCTGGTTATGGGCACCTATATGCATGGAATTTTTGATAATGATGCCTATCGCCGGGCGGTGCTTGATGCGCTGAGAGTGCGTAAAGGTCTGGCTCCGCTAGGGACAATGCTGAATACTCAGGCCCGCAAAGACGCTGCCTATGACCGTTTGGCCGATGTTGTCCGCCAGAGTATGAACATGGACTTAGTCTACCGTATCATGAACGAATCCACTGGTAAGTAGGTATGACAGAGTATGTAGCATTAGGTGCAGTGGCTATTGACCGTCTTGTTGGCGATCCGCGCACCGTATTCCATCCGGTAGTCATGATCGGTAATTTTATAGCCTGGCTGGAACGTGGGCTATTGGATACCGGTCATTCACCCGGACGTAGGAAATTGGCAGGTGCTGTACTTGTCGCAATTGTGATCTTGGTCGTGTATGCGATAGCCTGGCTGATTATGGCAGCTTTAAGTTTTATTCATCCATGGGCTGTTTATGTTGGTGGGGCCTTATTGCTATCTTTTACCATATCGCCCCGGAGTCTGGCTGAGGCCGGACGGGAGATCGCTGGGTATCTACATACCGGCGATATGGAACAGGCACGCTATAAGGTGGGCTGGATCGTGGGGCGTGATACTGCCAATCTTAATACCTCTGAGGTTACCCGCGCCACGGTTGAGACTGTGGCTGAGAATATTGTCGATGGTATTATATCACCACTGTTTTACGCCGTAATAGGCGGTATACCGCTGGCTTGTCTGTACCGGGCAGTCAATACCATGGATTCTATGGTAGGTTATAAGAATGAAAAATACCAGGACTTTGGCATGACTGCTGCCCGTGTCGATGATGTGTTTAATTATATTCCAGCAAGGATTACCGGTATACTAATTGTTATCGCCGCAGCGCTACTTAGATATGATGCCGGCGGTGCCTGGCACGCGATCAAGCGGGATGCAGCCAAACACCCCAGCCCCAACAGCGGTTTTTCTGAGGCCGGTGTGGCTGGAGCACTTGGGGTGAGGCTGGGTGGCCTCAACTATTATGGCGGAGTAGCCTCCTTACGGGCCTATATGGGTGAGGCTGAACAAGAGCTCCAGCCTGTACATATTGAACAAACTATTCACATTATGTATATGGTGACTATGCTGTTTATTGCAGCAGCTATAGCTGTAAAATGGCTGCTGTCCTAGTTTGTGTGTAGTTCGATGTGGAGGAATTAGCGCTTGAAAGATTTTTTTACCGGATTACAATTTCTTACCCGCATCCGGGTGGTTGAGCAGACCGATTGGTCACCGGAGAGCTTTGGCCGCAGCGTAAAATATTTTACGCTGATTGGCGCCATTATCGGGTTAATTCTGGCTGGAATCAATTATGCTCTGAGCCAGTTTTTACCAGCGCATGTACTGGCAGTTATTATTATCTTAGCCGAAATAGTACTTACCGGCGGCCTGCACTGTGATGGTCTTATGGACACCGCTGACGGTGTATTCTCAGGACGGTCCAGAGAGCGAATGCTGGAAATAATGAAAGACAGCCGGGTTGGCGCTAATGGTGTGGTGGCATTTGTCGTAGTGGTGCTGCTAAAATATTCGCTTATTATTGATATGACACCGACAATGCTTACCACGGCTCTTTTGATTATGCCGGTAGCGGGGCGCTTGGCCATGGTAATCAGTATAACCTCTTTCCCTTATGCACGACCTGACGGTATGGGAAAGGCTTTTGCCCAGTATGCTGGTCCTAAAACTTTAATCATTGCTGTACTTGTTGCTCTTGTGGTTGTGATTCCAATGGGGCTTCCGGCATCGATTAGTGCAGGTGTAGCGGTGTTGGGCGGGATACTGTCAGCACGTTATTTTGCCGATGTTTTAGGGGGCTTAACCGGGGATACTTATGGCGCTGTTACTGCTCTGACCGAGCTAATGGCTTTGCTCATATTTGTCATTTAGAAGAAATAAGATTCAATTACTGAAAGGCAGACTTTTGTATGACAATTAAAGTTAAAGCGCCTGGCTCATGTGGTGAACTGGTACAGGGCACAATAAACGGGGTTAACTTTTTAATTACCTGTCCGGTCGATTGGTATTCTGAGGTCGCAGTTGTTACCGGCGGCAGTATGGCCCATGCTCAACCGAAAACCGCGGCAGCTGTAAATAAGACATTGAAATATCTGAGAATCCCTGGAGAATTCGGGTTAACGGTAGAATCCGATTTGCCGGTAGGCAAAGGTATGGCTTCCAGTAGTGCTGATATTAGTGCTGCTTGTCAGGCTGCGGCGTTGGCTGTAGCTGCTACGACGCTCTCATGTGATGAAATTGCCGATATTGCTTTAACAATTGAACCAACAGACGGTATTTTTTATCCCGGAATTATGATGTTTGACCATGTGCAGGGAAAAATCCGTCGCTGCCTGGGCAATCCGCCGCCAATGCACATCGCTGTTTTTGATGCCGGCGGCCAAGTTGATACGTTAGCTTTTAACCATCGCGAGGATTTGGCAATTTTAAACAAAGCAAAAGAGCCGCAGATAGTGAACGCCGTTGAGTTAGTAGCCCAAGGTCTGAGAACCGGTAACGCCCGGCTGATTGGGCAGGGAGCCACTATGAGTGCTATCGCTAATCAGGGGATATTATACAAGCCTTGCCTTGAGCTAGTGATAACCAGAAGCCATGATTTCGGTGCTGTCGGTGTCTGCGCTGCTCATAGCGGTACAGTATTGGGTGTGCTGTTTAGCGCAGACGCAATGTTCGGTCACGCAGCATGTATCAAGGAGATATGCCGGGCCTGTCCGGAGGTAACTTATTTAAAGACGGTTCGCCTAATTTCCGGCGGACTAATCATAAATGGAGATGATGGCATTGAGCGCTGACAACCAAGCCGTGAGTTTCGTTCATGGCGGCAATGTGCATGCCTGGGCACGGGAGCGTGGCAGTGAGTTGGCAGGCGTGCTCGACTATAGCGCCAACATAAACCCGCTTGGTTTAGCTGACAGTATACGTGAAGCGGTAACCAAGTCTGTTAGTCAGGTGATTCATTATCCCGATGTTCAGGCTGTAATGCTAAAAGCAGCGATCAGCAGCTATTATCAGGTTGATAGTGAGTATATTACTGCCGGTAACGGCGCCGTTGAATTGCTTTATGTGTTGACGCACACCTTGCGTCCTAAAAAAGTACTTATCCCCGCTCCGGCTTTTAGCGAATATGAGCGGGCGGCCAGGGCGGCCGGTGCCGGGATTGAATATGCATATTTATCGCCGGAAAATAATTTTGCTGTTGATGTAAGCACGCTGTGTAGCCGTCTAAACGGGGTCGATATGGTGTTTATCGGCAACCCCAATAATCCTACAGGTACGCTATTGACGGCCAGTCAACTTGAACACTTATTAGCTGCAGCCAGCCAGGCGGGCATAATAGTGGTTGTAGATGAGTCTTTTATGGACTTTATCCCTGGTGCCTGGGAATATACTTGCCGGCCGCTGCTTAAACAATATGATAACCTGGTAATACTACATTCACTTACAAAGTTTTATGCCATCCCTGGTCTGCGGCTGGGCTTTGCCCTTACTCAGCCAGCTTTGGCGGCCAGGCTACATGCTGCCAAGGACCCCTGGAATGTTAATTCCTTAGCACAGGCAGCAGGCGTGGCAGCTTTAGCCGATAAGCATTATCAGGATAAAAGCCGAGCCGTTATACATGCTGAAAAAAACATATTATTTGCCAGTCTTAAGGCTTTACCAGGAATAAATCCCTATCTGCCATCTGTTAATTATATATTAATCAATATAGGACAGACGGGTCATTCAGCGGCCCGGTTGTGTCAGACTATGGCTGAGCGGAATATCCTAATTCGTGATTGTAGTAACTACCCCGGACTTTCTCCTTATTACATCCGGGTGGCTGTTAGACTCAATGAACAGAACAAAATACTGCTCCAGCATTTAGAGCAGGTGTTGAGGTGAACCCATGACCAGACTAATAGTAGTGCGCCACGGTCAAACTTTATGGAATCTGGAACGGAAATATCAGGGACACAGTGATATTGCTCTTACTGATAAAGGGGTTAGCCAGGCTCAGGCAGTTGCAACACGTTTGGCTGAAGAACCTATCCAGGCTGTTTATGCCAGTGATTTATCCCGGGCTTTTAAGACCGCTGAATGCATAGCTGCCAAGCACAACCTGACAGTTACCCTTGTTCCTGAACTACGGGAGATAAAGTTTGGTGATTGGGAAGGTCTTACTTACGAACAAATTTCCGAGCGTTGGCCAGGTCTGTTGGGGAAACTGTGGACAACTCCGGACGAGCTTGAGATTCCTGCCGGGGAAACCTTTTATCAGCTAAAAGAGCGGGCAAGTGCCGCTATCCAGCAAATTGTAGATGCTCATCCGGGTCAAACCGTAGCGGTAGTAGCCCATGGAGGAACAATTGGAACAATTCTGTGCGCCATGCTGGATATTCATTTAAATCATGTCTGGAGTATCAGACAGGATAATACTGCCGTAAATGTAATTGATTATTATGATGGACGACCGACAATTACTCTGCTCAATTGTGTTCGCCACTTAAAAGCAGAAAGTGAGTTCTAGCGATTTCATGAAAGTCAAATAAGTATGACTGCGTGCGCGCAAGGTCGAACTGGTATATTCCGGTGAATTTGATATACTAGCCTAAAAAACAGTTTTTTGGCTGATTTTCATCCTTGATCTAACGATGCGAACATGATAAGATACATAGTGTCGAAAGTCACTAATGCCTGAGGTGCTCGTAACCTCTTATATGTTCAACCGACTCATTTACATGGGGAATTTGATGTTATGCTGCTGCCAAGCCGCCTAAGAGCGGAAGGCAAAAACATAAATATAAAATGCCCACCTGCGAGAAGCGGGTATGAACATACAAGAGAACGGTATCATGGGCCTACATAATCTTTTTCGGAATGCTCTTTCTGCGTAGAAGGGGTTTTTTTTTATATAAAATTATAGGATGAGGATTCCAATTTTGCCAAAGTATAGCCCAATGTG
>NZ_DATMXX010000338.1:0-9764 GCF_035561255.1 Sporomusa sp.
TAGATATATATAAGAAAGGAGTGCTCCGCATGCTAAATTTTAATTTTTACAATCCCACACGCATTTTATTTGGAAAGGGTCGGCTTGACAGCATTGATCAAATGATCCCAGCCGATGCTCATGTTTTGATCACTTATGGAGGAGGCAGCGCGAAAAAGTACGGAACGCTGGATAAAGTAAAAAGTGCACTGGGAAACAGAAAGGTTCAGGAATTTGGCGGTATAGAACCGAATCCCCATTATGAGACTCTGGTAAAAGCTGCAGAGATTGTACGCCGGGAAGGTATTGATTTTCTGCTGGCCATCGGCGGTGGTTCCGTCATCGACGGAACAAAATTTATTGCACTTGCCGCTTCTTACAGCGGTGAGGCACTTGATCTTTTACGTTATGGTTTTACACCCATCGGTACAGACACTGTAAAAACAGCAATTCCAATCGGCACTGTACTGACACTACCCGCAACTGGCTCAGAAATGAACTGCGGCGGCGTGATTAGTTATGAACAAGGCAAGTACCCTGTCTTTAGCGAATTAGTCTTTCCCCGTTTTTCAGTATTGGACCCGACACTCACTTACACGCTCCCAAAAATTCAAGTAGCCAATGGCGTAATTGACGCCTTTGTGCATACGACGGAGCAATATATCACCTATCCTGTAGACGGCAGAATCCAAGACCGTATATCGGAAGGTATTTTGCAGACGTTGATTGAAATCGGTGAAACCACCATTGCGGAACCGGAAAATTACGATGCACGCGCCAACCTGGTCTGGAGCGCAACACTGGCACTGAATGGGTTAATCTGCGCAGGTGTCCCTCAAGATTGGGCCTCTCACATGGTCGGGCATGAATTGACCAGCTTATATGGCATCGATCATGGACAAACATTAGCCATCCTATTACCGTCATTGTTAGAAATACGCCGCGAACAAAAGCACGCGAAGCTTCTGCAGTATGCTACGCGCGTCTGGAATATAACGGAAGGAAGCGAAGATGACCGGATACATTCCGCTATACAAAAAACCAGGGAATTCTTTGAACGCCTTGGCGTAAAGACACGGCTGTCCGACTATAATATTGGCGAAGATCAGATACCGGTTATTGTTGAACAATTAAAAGCGCATGGCATGACAGCGCTCTCCGAAACCCAGGACCTTTCGCTGGACATAAGTCAAAAAATCTTAGAAAACGCACTATAAATTCCCTTCATCGTTTTATTGCTTCCCTCCGTCAGGCTTTGGTATTTCTACTCGTCTTACGGATTTTGGTTTGTACCAGCCGCCTCGAATACTTGCCAGTAATCAGGATACCCTCGCAACGGTAGCCGGCTTTCGCCATTTTCTGCTCTCTTAACATTGTTTCACCATTACAACCACCAGGGTTCGGGCAGTATTGGACTTTGTTTTGTGCGGCAAACTCGTCCGCCCTGCATATGCCTTATATGTAGTTTCTGTTCGTCAGACCAAGGATTTGCATTAGGCTTACTTCAGATTCCGCCGACGGCGGACACCCTTGCCCTCTGCTAACAGTTCCTACTGCCAAGCCTGTAGTGGACTTTCACCACCAAGTTATCGCCATTCGGGGCAAACCGCGAAAGGAGTTCTCAGCGTTAGAACGCTGGGAACTTCTTATTTACGGTATATATTGCAACGATTCCGTCTAAAATATAAGAAGTATAAATAATAGCCGAAATCTTATTGACCATAAAACGTGTTTCGGCTATAATATAGTAAATTTTATTTTTAGACGACGAGGTGATTTCATGAATTATATACACAGAGCAATGGAGGATACGTTTCTCCGTCTTAGCAAGGAGTTTCCAGCGTTGCTGCTCACCGGTCCAAGGCAGGTTGGCAAGACAACCATGCTTCAAAAACTAGCTGCGGAGGAGAACATAGGGCGGGAGTATGTGACACTGGATGATTTGACGGAGCGCCAAATGGCGAAGAACGACCCGAAGATGTTCCTGCAAATCCACAAGCCGCCGGTGTTTATCGATGAGGTACAGTATGCACCGGAGCTGTTTACCTATATCAAAATACATGTTGACCAGAACCGACGGGCCGGTGACTTTTGGTTGACTGGTTCGCAGGTATTCAAATTGATGGAGGGGATACAGGAGTCGCTGGCCGGACGTGTCTGCCTGCTTCATATGGCTCCCCTATCTCAGGCGGAAATCTACGGTGCTGCCACTGCACCTTTTGTACTGGATTTGGAGCAGCTGTCACAACGAATAAAGGAGCGCACGCCTATTGATACTCCTGCACTTTATGAGCGTATTTTCAGAGGCGGTATGCCTGCCCTTATCAGCGGGCAGTATAGCGATCATCGGACAGTTTATTCCAGCTACATCAGTACCTATATAGACCGGGATGTAAAAGAGCTTTCCGGTGCCATAGATTCGCTCAGGTTTATGGATTTCATCACGGCCGCCGCAGCCCTGTGCGGGCAGATGCTCAACTACAAGACCATTGCTGACGCTGCCGGTATTGACCAGATTACCGCCAAAAACTGGCTGGGGATTTTAGAGCGACTGGGCATCGTATTTTATCTTCACCCGTATTCCAACAATATGCTTAAACGCATGGTAACCAAGCCAAAGCTCTATTTCTATGACTGCGGGTTGGTGGCATACCTGACCAAATGGAGTAACAGTGATACCCTGATGAACGGTGCCATGAGTGGTGCGATTCTTGAGAATTTTGTGGTATCTGAGATTGTCAAGAGCTATCAGAACTGCGGCTGGGAAGCCTTTATTTACTACTATCGGGATAAGGATACTAAGGAGATTGATATTCTACTAGAGGGCAGCGGCAAGCTATACCCCATGGAAATCAAGAAAACTGCCACGCCTCAAAGCCAGCTCACTCGTGTGTTTGGTGTGATTGACAAGGCTACTTTGGAGCGTGGAACAGGGGCTGTGCTTTGTACGACTGATAGGTTGTCAGCATTTGACAGCCAGAATTTGATTGTGCCTATTTGGGGGATATAAGTCTTTCCCCGGTAATATTCAAGCTGCTCATGGTCATACTCTGAAACATAATCATATAAATGTCCGCTTTCTTCAACGCAGAAGCCTCGAGCTTTCTCAGCGACACTACGTACTCTTCGGCTAGAATGTTTTTCAAGCCATTTAGGGTCATCGCGGTCAAATGAATCAAGCACAAATATTATGCCATCATCTTCTTTATCCCAGCCTTTGTTGCGTGTTAATATATCGCAGCGCTTGAATGGCATAGGTATATCTACATAAGCATCAAAAGCACAACCGTTTTTAGTAATATCAGGGAATAGCTCATCTTGTTTGCGACTGCCAACAATCCGCACACAATCCAGATTATCGTCATTATTGAAAAACGCTGTCATACTATCGTCATCGTTGATAAATGATTTGGTCATTCTGATTACATGCACTCTATCACGCCGGTTTCCGTAATACTTTACGGCATCAGATAAAGCAGTTTCAAAATTATCAAAAACGTGATCTGGATCAGTGTAGGAACCCGACCAGTCATTATACCTGTAAACAGCACCTGCTTCTGTCTTTTTGAAAATTGTAAGCAAATGTTCTTCATAATCAATCCGCTCTGCTAGTTTTTTATGCAGGCTTTCATAACTACCGCCTTTATCGTTCACTGGCATCGGCATATCAGGGTACTCAGCTATTATTTTACGCCAGGCCGCATGCTTTTCAGCTATTGGGCGGTGGCTTCTGTCAATGAGGATCGCCATTTCAAACGGTGTCCAAACCTTGTTGATTTCACGGCAATGCTTGGCCACATCGCGCGAGTTGATATAGTTGTAAATATCCAAAACAACAAAAACTCCCTTCGTCTATATCCCAGGCCTTTCCTGACACTCATTTCATAAAACCTCAGGGCATATACTTGCCTTTCGTAAACATATGATCAGGACACAGACAGAGTGACGGTGGTACACCACCGTCACCTCGTTTCCCTAGATTTAGATTTTGTCATAAAATGAATCACCATAACCGGCTCTTTCACCATAGAAACGTAAATTATATGCCAAGTAAAAGATTATTTCACCAGCAGGCATGGAAATTCCTGTATCTGCATAACTTCCACGTGGTTTCAGGAGGCGCCAATCATAATCTGAATCACCTTCAGCCGGCACATACATTTCTCGAACATTATATTTATATAGGAAATAATGTGTCTTCACATCTGATATTTTAGTCTTTCCCATATCAGCATCAGGCACCCTTACGATGTTAACAGCAATAATATAAATCGGCGGCGTATATTGTTTCACGTTCAAAGAACTACGATCAACATAATACCCCGTTCCCTCATTTCCATCGCACAAGATGTAATTTGAATCTCCATTCAAATGCACTGGATAGGCAAATGCTACGGAAGCTAACATCATCATGATTACTCCCATAAAGGTAGATACTATTTTTCTCATAACTAATCTCCAACAGTTAAAGGCCGTTCTGCCACTTGACCTAATTACTATATTCCTTGCGATGGTTTTATTGGCTTTCAACCTCTGTAAGCCGTAGAAAAGGCAGACATAGCCGTGTATGCTGTACTTGTTCCTTTGGCGTCGGCGGACCAATTTTGTGCGCGGTCTGCTGCTATGCCGAGTTTTCCCGCTTCCATTACGGCATCCATATTTGCGCCAAAGAATACAAATTCCCACCCATACTTTTGCTTTTGGCGTTCTATCCGTGTTTTAATACACTCCGCCGAATACTCACGGCTTGCATTTTCCTGTCCGTCGGTGATAATGACAAACAGCACTTTCTCGGCGCGGTAATTCTCGGCGGTATGTTTCTGCGCCGCACGTATTTTGTGGATTGTCCCGCCTACCGCATCAAGCAGCGCGGTAGTTCCCCGGACTGTGTAATCCTTGTCAGTCAGCGGCGCAACCGCCCTTATATTGATTCTATCGTGGAGTAATTCGTATTTATCGTCAAACAATACAGTAGTCACGACTGCTTCTCCCTCAACCGCCTGCTGTTCTTTTAGCATTGCGTTGAAACCGCCGATGGTATCGCTTTCAAGCCCTCCCATTGAGCCGCTTCTGTCGATGATAAATACCAGTTCGGTTAAGCCTTTTTTCATGAGAAATCCCCCTCTTTTCGACTGTTTTCTCCATTATACAAAACCACCATGGACACATATTGGGGGTTTTAATAAAAAATCTGTCTTGATTTTGAAATATAAGCTTACATTTCAAAATCAAGACAGATTTGAAAAAATGTTGGTTTCTGGTGCCATAGGACAGAGAATATGATGTTATGGACACTTAACTGCTAGGACGCTGGAGGGAAGGATCTTTTTTAACACGTTTATGCGAAAAGTTGTCATTTAGTGAACGTCCCCGCCTGTCTCCCTTAACCACGGCTCAGGCTGTTGCGCTCTTGCGCAGCAAGGGTTTTGTGATTGTGGACGCGGAAGCCGGCGAAGTCGCGTAGCTATTCATTCTGTTTTTTTGACCGTTTGTCGACGGTTTATTTTGTTATGCCAATTTTTAAGGCTGGGTCCTAAATGACGTGTTTAAAACTAAAAACCCCCTGCTTGATATAATTTGGGCTTGGTTAAGCCTTTTGCTTAGATTATATCAAACAGGGGAGGACGGATATTGTCCATGTTAAAATGATTTTCTTTTTTTATTATGACACCTCTTCTGTTTTCGACTTTGCAAAAGATGTGAAATATTCCTTAAATATCGCTTTACCTTCTTTGGAAGTTATGTCCTCTTCCTGGAGTTTCCCAACTTTAATGGCTTTGCAGACTTTGATAAAAGCCATTCCTATCCCATATGTTATGATTCCGGCGGCTGACGCAGAAATGGCACCACCGATTAGAGAACCAATGCCAGGGATGAATTTGAAAAGATTAGTAAAAATAGCCCTTCCCAAAATGGCTACGCCGCCTACGCCTAGTGCTGCCATCACGAGAGTTTTTAACCCATCCTTTTTAATATCAATCTTAAAAATGACCGCTATGCTTGCCATAAGGGCAACTTGATTTCCAATCAAAATAGGCAAATCAGCAAAAGGTATAGGAATTGCTCCGATTCCAGCAGCTGTGGCTACGGCTACAGCTACAGCCTTTTTAGCAGCCTCAATCATTTTCTCCAGTTCTATTTCCCTATACCTTATATCATTAATCTTTGATTCAAACCTTGCATCATTTATAAGGACAAAGTCGATTTCAGGCTGTGCTTCTGCGTTTGTCAGCACCCCTTGTGGGTTCAGTGAATACCATGTTGAAGATGTGGCAGTAAAATAGTGGTTCGTATGTAATATAAGTAAGTCAGCGGCATTATCAGAAAGTAAAATATTCTTTTTCAACGTACAAATACTGCCGATGGAATGAGACCAAAGCTCATTCTCCACATTATGACCGCCGCGGCATATATATTTGAATCCATTCGTAAATATGCCATATGGATCAGAACTATGTTTAGCAGATATTTCACTGGTAACACGCAGCCTGTCGTGCCATGGAGGACTAAAAGGACTAAATAGTCCGCTTCCACCCCTAAGGTCTGCTTGAACACAGTCAAGTTCTTCTTTATCCGCAGGGATTTCTAATCCTAAATTATCGCAAGCCTTATAAACCCTCAGCGCACTACGGACGATATAACAACCGACTGTAAACGTAACAGCCGTCAACTCGCCTGGCAGTAATTCATCCGGTTCTAGTTGACATGAGTATGGATTCTCGCATTTATCTGTAAATACAGCAGCGTTTCCGTAGATTTTGTAAAGGTCTTCTTTATAATCTTTGCTAAGAAAAAAGCAACTGAACATCAATTCCGTTAATCCTTTTTTCAACAGAAATTCGCCTCCTTTTTAATTTGTTCAAAAATATAAATGAATTGGGACTTGTATGCGCACAAAGCTTTGTCCAAGATCGTCGGCCTAAGAATTTTAACTTAGAGGTTTTCACTGGTTTCAGTAGTTCGCTGTGCCATACTGTATTTCCGCATTTATCGGCCTATTCTCCCTGAAAAATCTCCAGTTACACCCATATTAATCTTGGAAAACAGCCCTCTCCTTCAAAAAGAAAATATTCTATATTGTCCAAAATGATGCACTTGTCTAAGTGCCGCTATGTAAATCACTGCCGGAATTGTAACGCGATACGCCGGACCAGCAATACCACGGCAGTCCAGGGTGCTGAAACCAAGGGGACAGGGAATTCGTTTCGGACTTTCAAAACCTATGTTGGCGATAGTCCTTCTATTCGCGCCATCACTCCCAATCGAAAAAATCCGGGTCCCCCATGTTTAGTAGCTACCTACCTAAACAGCGACTTTTTTTACAGTCTTAAATTAGGGTGCAGTTCAGAAGGAAGAATTCTGGATTTTTCTTATATCAGAAACAATTTGATTTGGTTGCAATAATAGCTATTATCCCCTCCACGCACCATCACTCTTGACGAAACAATATCCCCGTACCGCCGATGGTGTCACTTTCAAGCCCATCCATCGAGAAACTCTCGCATTTAGCTTGACAATTCGTCGGTATACCCCCCCTGCTTGATATAATTGGGGCTTGGTTAAGCCTTTGCCTGTATATATCAAACAGGGAGGGACTGATATTGTCCATGTAAAAAATGATTTTTAAGGTTAACTAAACGCTCTCTCTTCCTCGAATGAGCTTATCGAAGTTATTAAAAACAAACTCTTCTTTTACTTCTCGTATAAATTTTGCATCATTAAGCAAACGGTATATAGTAACAAGAAAACCTCCGACATCTAATTTCTTCAATGCTGCTTGGTTTCCCAAATACGATTCTATAGCCACCCTTAGAACATTACTGGCGGAAGAAATTAAGTTTGAGTACGTAATTACTTTTCGCGTACGCACCTCATAAAGTCTCCGCGATCCATCCCTTATGGGGTCATAGAATAAATAATGAATCATACCAATAATTACGTTGATTAACTCGGCGTATGCAACCTGTTTAGCAACGGTCAGTACATTTGCCATATCTATCCCATAATCGGCCAATGTATCGGCTATTTTAGGCGAAATTGTAGAAACAATGGGGAAAGGCAAACTCTTATGAGACCCTATATCAGACTTTAGATGGTAATATTCTTTAATAATGGAAGTGCCGATAATGCTCCTGCCTTTTGCTCCATTATTAAACAATTTATCCTTTGTATACGAGAGTACCAGATCAGTTTTTGCATGATTAGTTAGCTTGTCTATCTTGTTGCCACATTTATTTTCGCCAGTTTTAATATGATAAGACTGAAAGTTCCATGCGGTAAGTGTACTCGTTGCGATATTAGCCGTGCCAAAAATCCACCCCAGAATAGGGTCATGCCCTAATGTTTTTAAGCGATGCTCAGGGCCACCTATACCTGCCCCCATATCCGGCGAACCTTGTGTCGTATCAAATGGTACAGGGTTGGTTATTATTTCCTCTAAAGATGGGTTGTACCACCGATGTGATCGGTCTGAATGTTCATCATACGGCCCTTTGTCTGTTTTATTGTGGTCAACCCGGTCTGTAAATTTGGTTAATACAGCCCAGCGCACACATTGCAGAGCGGTTGCAAAAAACATGAAAGCCACATCGGTTTTATTCAAGCCGGTTTGAGACTCAAATTCCTCGTCCAAGTCTTCCAATATTTTTTTCGCATTATGCGCAACATCGGCCACCCGATTTGATTCTTTAGTGATAGTACGCATACCGTCGATGGTACGTGATGAACGTTCTATTATATTTTCCGTCCGTCTTTGTAATTCTTCACGTGTCATATGCACACCCTCACTTAGCAAAAGGTAGTGAAGTCAGCGTGGAAAGCTCACTCTTTAACACACTGACTTTCTCAGTGGATTTCTCGCTGTCTTTGGCCAATTCATATTCGTTAATCAACTTCAAATATTCGGCTATCAGTTGTAAAAATTCTTCACGTTCATTTTCATAAATCTTAGCTTTTTTAATAAATTCCTGCGCTTGCTTGCGAAGCTTTTCTTCATACTCACGAGAGGCTTTAACATACCCCGCTTTCATCCCTTCATGCCAGCCTTCTTTCTGCTTATTTTTGAAATTCCTCACGGCGGCCCATCCGACAGCTTCCGTTATAGCAACGGCGGTTGAAGCGTTAACGACGTTTCCCACTCCCGGCACCCAGCCCAAAAGGAGTTGAACCACGCCACGCCCAACAAAGGATGCAGCTAATGATTCTATGATGCCCTTTGCCATGCTGTCAGTTACTTTAACGCCGAAAACCAAGCCTAGCGATGTAATCATCGTAACTTGAATCGGCATAATAATCGTCGCGTCAGAAAGCGGCACTTGGGCAAGCCCCGCGCCTACGCTGCCGGCCGCTGTAGCAGCCGAATGGATAATCGCATTGCTCTTAATTTTCTCGTCCTGCGTCAGTTTCATTTTTTTGTCTACCTTGCCGCTAACCCTGTCACCGGTACCGTGATTATGTTGCAATGCAAAACCTTTAAGTGATTTCAACAACATCGACAATTCATCGCACCCTGTATTTTTATGTAAAGATATTGATTGAACTGCTAAGTCTTCACCAGTATTTATCCTAATTCTAAATTCGCCAAAGAAACCTTTAGTTGTGTAGGTTGAAACAATGTCAGCAAAGTTTATATAATATTTTGTAAACCCACAGTCGATATATATCCCATCTGTACAAAACACTATTCCATCTTTGGCGTTATCAAACAGCGTAAATGTGTAGATTGCCACAAATTTATCGAAATCGAAATAGGAGTCAAAATGCAAAAGATCTTTGCGCCGTTTTTC
>NZ_DATMXX010000339.1:0-24345 GCF_035561255.1 Sporomusa sp.
TGATACATATTAGTCCGCCACTGCCTTCGTTAACGATTTTTTGGAGTGTATCTTTTAGTTTCATTTGTGCATTCTCAGGCATACTTGTTAGTTTGTTTTGAATACCTTCGCGGACAAGTTCATTTAATGATTTACCAAACAGATTCGTTCGCCAGATTTTTTCCGGTTCTCCCTCAAATTCACGCATCAGATATTGAATCAATTCCTCGCTTTGTTTTTCAGTACCAATAATCGGCGAGATTTCGGCTTGGACATCGGTTCGGATAATATGTAATGAGGGAGCTGAGGCCTTAAGTTTTACGCCAAATCGGTTGCCAGTACGAATGATTTCCGGTTCTTCGAGAATCATTTCGTCAAGTTGCGGGGCGACAATGCCATAGCCGGTTTGTTCGACGTCTTCAAGGGCAGACGCGATTTTATCATATTGTCGTTTAGCAACAGATAAATCCTTCATTAGCCGTAAGAGATGATGCTCGCCGTCAATGGTAAAACCGGTGAGTTCTTCAAGTACACTGTAAAAGAGGTCACCCCGGGCCGTCATCTCGATAACGGCAATACCGCTGCCAAGGTCCATGTCATGCAGGATAACGTCAGCAACAAAGTCATACCCTGACAAATCGTCAATTGCCCGGTCAATATCCCGCAGGCGACGAATATATTGAACAACATCGTTAACTGCGCCTTCAAATTTTTGACGCAGCCAGTGGATTTTATCCAGCTCTTCTACCCACTTCGGCAGTGTAATATTAACTTCTTTAACCGGGAATTCGTAAAGTACCTCTTGCAAAATACCATAGATATCGTCATGGGAAAGCTGAGCGCAGTCAACTGGAATTACCGGAACATCATATTCCCCTTCCAGTTTAGCAACAAGTTCCCGTGTGTCCTTGGAATTAGGTTTACCGGTATTTAAAATTACCAGGAATGGTTTTTGCAACTCTTTGAGTTCACGGATAACCCGTTCTTCGGCTGGGATATATTTATCCCGGGCCAGGTCAGTCACGGTGCCATCAGTAGTGATCACTAGACCAATGGTTGAATGTTCGGCAATGACTTTGCGTGTACCGACTTCGGCTGCTTCCTGAAACGGGATTTCATTCTCGAACCAGGGCGTGAGTACCATGCGGGGACCAGATTCTTCTTCATAGCCCAGTGCACCCTCAACTGTATAGCCGACACAGTCGACGACCCGTACCCTTACATTAACATTGTCTTTAACATTGATTTCAACAGCTTCATTGGGAATGAACTTAGGTTCGGTTGTCATGATGGTCTTACCGCCGGCACTTTGCGGCAGCTCATCTTTGGCGCGTTCTTTGTCATACGGGTCAGCGATGTTGGGTAATACCATTGTCTCCATAAAACGCTTGATAAACGTCGATTTACCAGTGCGGACTGGGCCGACTACACCAATATAGATATCTCCACCAGTACGTTCGGCGATATCTCTAAACAGGTCGAACTTTTCCATCTGGCGTCTCCCTCCCTGATTACGGTAGTTGTCATTATAAATATATGACAGGCCACTCCAAATATTACAAAATAAAAAAAAGTATGGTAACTTAAAAGTAACTCATACATTACTTTATTAGCCACCATACTTTTTTATGCCAAGTTTTATTCAGTTCCAATGTAAATGGTTAAGTGCAACTTCTTCAACCTCATGTGTCCGGCTGCGGGTCATGAGTTCAAGGACCGCGTCTTTGGGAGGTTTGCTTTGGTACAGTACCTGGTGGATCTGCTCTGTTATCGGCATATCTACCTCATATTGGGCAGCTAATTGGTGTGCTGCCATCGTAGCCCGGATGCCTTCCACCACCATCGATGTTTCGGACTGGAGTTGGTCGACCGTTTTACCTGAGGCCAGCAGGATACCGGCTCGCCGGTTGCGGCTGTGCACACTGGTACAGGTGGCAATCAGATCGCCGATACCGGCTAACCCTGCAAAAGTTAGCGGATTGGCCCCCATCGCCATCCCTAGCCGGGCAATTTCAGCGAGTCCACGTGTCATGAGGGCAGATTTGGCGTTGTCACCAAACCCTAATCCATCAGCAATTCCTGCACCAAGTGCAATAATGTTTTTAAGAGCTCCGGCTAATTCAACCCCAATAATATCGGGGTTGGTATAAACACGGAAATAGGGCAGCATAAATGTATCCTGTACATACTCAGCTACTTTTCGTGACTGGGCGGCAGCCACCGTGGCTGCCGGCTGATGTAAAGCTACCTCTTCAGCATGATTGGGACCAGATAGTACTGCTATCTGGCCGGCGACTACCGGCAGCTCCTCAGCAATAATTTCGGACATACGTTTAACACTGGCTAGTTCCAAGCCTTTAGCCGCACTAACGATGACACTCTCGGCGCGGATATATGGAACCAGTTTCGCTGCTGTTTGGCGTATGGCATGAGACGGGGTTGCCAGTACGATTAAAGATGCACCGCCTGCAGCCTCGCCTAAACTAGCGGTTATGGCAACAGAACGTGGCAATTTGCAGCCAGGCAAATAGGTTGCATTCTCGCGGGTTGCCTCTATTTGGCCGGACAACTCAGGTGACCGCACCCAAAGTGCAACTGACTGGTGTTTTTGACCCAAAATGGCGGCCAGGGCTGTGCCCCAGCTGCCGGCGCCAATGACTGCTATTTTCATTGATGAACTGTCACTTCTCTTTCGTGGGACCAGACTCAGGTTGGCCACCGGCTTTAATTTTTGGTTCTGCCCCTTTTAAGAGGCGCTCAATGTTCGGGCGATGTCTCACGATGACAAACAAGGCGGCCAATATGCCAAAATAGAAGAATTCCTGTCTGGCGTGGAGCAGCCACATAGTAATTGGTACCAGAGCGGCGGCTACAATAGACGCTAGCGAAACATACCTTGTAAAGTAAACAATAATTGCCCATACAAAAAAAACTATGAACGTTACCATTGGCGCAATCATGGCAATAACACCGAGCCCTGTGGCTACGCCGCGCCCGCCTTTAAACACAAGGAAGACTGACCAGTTATGACCTGCAATGGCGCCAATGCCGCCAGTCAATTCGGCCAGCGCTGTCCCACCAATATAGTGGCCTAAAAGTACCCCGGCCACGCCTTTCAGGGCATCTGTAAAAAACACCCAAAAGGCTGGCCAGGGGCCTAATGTCCTATATGCGTTTGTTGCACCAATGTTTTTACTGCCAAATTGTCTTAAATCAACCTCATAAAACTTCTGACCGATAATCAATCCATTCGGAATTGAACCAATCAGGTAGCTGGTGATAATAACCAGCACATACTCCATTCTCCCACTCCCTCAATCAGTTATTCATCTTTTTCTTTACGTCCGCGAACAACCAGTTTGAGTGGAGTTCCTTCGAAACCAAAAGATTCTCTTAATCTGTTTTCCAGAAAGCGCAAGTAAGAAAAATGCATGATCTCAGGATCATTGACGAAGAAAATAAAGGTAGGCGGTTTGACATCAGGCTGGGTAGTAAAGTAGATTTTGAGACGTCGTCCTCGTTCTGAAGGCGGTGGATTGATTGCTGTCGCGTCTTCAATAACCTGGTTAAGTACACTTGTTGCTACTCGCATGGCATGTTGGTCAGCCACATATTTGACAAGCTCGGTTATCCGGTTAACGCGCTGTTTAGTAAGTGCTGATGTAAACAATACCGGTGAGTACTGCATAAAGCCTAACTCTGATCGAATGGTTTCGGTAAATTTAAGTGAGGTTTTACCGTCTTTGTCAATAAGGTCCCATTTATTAACTACAATAATGCTGGCCTTACCTGCCTCATGGGCGTAACCGGCAATTTTTTTGTCTTGTTCTGTGACACCCTCTTCAGCGTTAATAACCATGAGGACAACATCACAGCGGTCAACAGCCCTAAGGGAGCGGATGACACTATAGCGCTCAACCGGCATGTCAACCTTAGCTTTGCGGCGCATGCCAGCCGTATCAATCATCACATAGGACTGTCCGTCTTTAGTAAAATGTGTGTCAATAGCGTCCCGGGTAGTTCCGGGAATGTCGCTGACAATGACCCGTTCCTCTCCAATAATGGAATTAACCAGGGAAGATTTGCCAACATTAGGGCGGCCGATCACAGCCACCTTAATCTGATCACTCTCTTCTGGCTCAACATGTTCTTCCGGCAGTTTTTCTATCACCCTGTCAAGCATGTCACCAATATTAAGCGCATTTGTGGCGGAAATGGCAATCGGATCACCTAAACCCAGATTATAAAACTCGTAAATATCAGCTTCGTTTTTCATGTTGTCAACTTTATTTACCACTAGCAATACAGGCTTTCTGGTGTTGCGTAAAATAACGGCTACCTCGTTGTCGGCTGAGGTCAGGCCGGTTTTACCATCTACAATAAACATGATGGCATCAGCCTCATCAATGGCCAGTTTGGCCTGATTGCGCATAGCTGTAAGGAGTTTATCAGTTGATTCAAATTCGATACCGCCAGTATCAATCATCGTGAAATTACGGCCCAGCCATTCGGCATCCATATAGATGCGGTCACGGGTAACGCCCGGAATATCTTCAACAATAGATAACCGGTTTCTGCCTATATAATTGAATATGGTTGATTTGCCGACATTAGGCCGGCCAACAATTGCAACAATTGGTTTACTCATCGAATACCACCTTGTATATTTCTAAAAATCTATGCCCTGTCGGGCCGGGATTCCAATAGTAGCTGGGTGTTTAATATCCTGCATCTCGGTTACCAGATGGGCGATGGCTGTTATTTCAGCCGGAGCATATCTGCCTGTCAGAATAACCTCTGTACTGTTTTTCTTGGCCTGCAAGAAGGCAGCCACAATGGAAGCATCCAGTAATTTTGCCGCCATAGCAACATTAATCTCATCTAGAATAACGATGTCATACTGCCCTGACAATATGACCGACTTGGCCAACTCCCAGCCTTCTTCAGCCAGTTTATAGTCAATATTCTCAGGGTTGGTCAAGTCGACGAATGCTTCGCGACCTACTTGAATGAGCTTGAAATTAGGAAGTTTGCGGGCAGTTTTTACCTCGCCGTAGTCATCATTTTTTTTCATAAACTGAATCATGCACACGTTGAATCCATGGCCGTAAGCGCGAAAAGCCAGACCTAAGCTAGCAGTAGTTTTTCCCTTACCGTTACCAGTATATACTTGGATTAAACCAAGGTTATTCTGCTTACCCATAGTTAGACCTCCTCACGTTTTTTATCCCTACCGCCATGCAGCCAGAAGTTCTTTTAAATCCTGGGCAAAGTAGGCGGTACGTACCGGTACACCCAGCTTATCGGCAATTGTCTCTGGTGTGGTGTTATCAAGGAAAACCTGTTCGCCTTTTCTAAGGGCCACCCCTGGCACAATAATACCGGTGCGCGGGCCGGGAATCTGTTGTAAAGTTTCAGTAATGTCACCACCGGTTAAGAGACCGGTAACTGTTACATCACAGCCAAAAAAACTGTTTTCTACCGAAACGACCCGCACGTTAAGATTCGGGAAAGATAGCTGGGCTAAGAGCGGTGTTAGAATTTTCTCTGCTGACACGCCACAGATAACATCGATATAATGCGGCTCTGTATAACCGGGGTCAGCGACTGACTGCTCCTCCCACTCAGAGAGGAAAGTACGAACAATACCAACTCCATTTTCCAGTTGGGGAAACCCGTCGTAGCATTCATAACTGGGAATTTCCTGATCTGCGGCCAGATAAAACTCATCAGCCAGATACACAAAGGATTCCTGGTTTTCCTTACGGCATTTTTCCTGCCATTTATGAACAATTTTAATGACCTGATTGGCCGCTTCACTGGAAAATGTTGTTAAGGGATGGCAGTTGTCACGGTAACGGGTAAGCCCGACAGGAACGATGGCCAGCGACAAAACTGACGGATATATAGCATATAAATCACTAATCGTTTTTTCCAGTTCTACTCCATCGTTAAAGCCTGGGCATAAGACAACCTGGGTATGAAGATCAATACCTTTATCTACCAGTTCATTAAGTTGCTCCATAATCTTGCCGGCTGGCTTACCGCCCAACATTTTCTCCCTGAGGCTGCCATTGGTAGTATGTACCGATACATAAAGCGGTGATAAGTGCAGCCTGGCTATACGGCTGAGATCCCGCGGTCCCAGATTAGATAGTGTGACGAAATTGCCGTACAGAAAGGACAGGCGATAATCATCATCTTTAATATACAAACTGTCACGCATTCCAGATGGCATCTGATCAACAAAACAAAAGATGCATCTGTTGGCACACTGCCGCACCTTATCAAATACTGCGCTTTCAAACTCCAGCCCCAGATCCTCATCATATTCTTTTTCTAGCGCAATCAGTTCTTGTTCGCCCGAAGTTCGCTCAATCAGCAATTCAATCTCTTCCTCTGCCAACGCAAAGCTGAGGTCAATAATATCTTGAACAGCCTCCCCGTTGACCCCAAGCAGGCGGTCTCCGGGCATAAGGCCTATTTCAGCGCCGATACTGTCAGGTTTAACATTTGAGATGATCCCTTTATAAGTCAAAGTATTCCCCCCTTCCTTTAATATTCCGTTAGTAGCTATATTTTCCTGCAATGCATTTTATTAATCGATAAATAAATAGAAAAAAGGCAGGATATAAACCTGCCTGATGAGCATTACTTGTTATCGTCCTGTTTCTCAGACTGATCAGAATCTGTTTGGGTATTCTGTCGTTTTTTGGCCTTAGGACCAAGGAAGTTAGTAAACTCAGTGGAAGCGAAATTCTTAAGTTTTGCGCCGGCTTCTTTGATACTGCCGGTACTTAGGAATAAGAAAGCCGCAATACCGGCAATCAATAGTCCCAGAATCCACCCCATAGATTTGGTCGCTCCAGAGGCACCGCCGGCTGCCGAACCAAGTCCGGTATTGCCATCAGCCCCGGTTGCCCCTGCCGCATTAGGTCCTGTGGGGGCGCTGGACTTGCCCAAAATGGTTGGCACAACATCAGAGAATAGCGCAATTCCTCTCTCGGCTGACTCGCGATCATTGGTGTGGGCACCTACCTCAAGCAGCATCGAACGTGGGTGCAAATCCTGGTTATAGTCCCCGCCTTTTGCAAAAAAAATTCCTTTTACCAACCCAGGATGTTGTTTGTCAGAAGCTGCCTTTATTTGGAGGGCATAGTCCTCAATCTGTTTACCTGTCGGTCCGTATTTTCCAACAACAAGCTGAATTTTACTCACATCTTGCCCGTCAATGTTGGTTTTATATACCTGCGGCGGCACAGCATCACGATGAATATCAAAAACAGCATCAGGTTGCTCTTTCTTTATCAAGTCAAGGGCTGTCCGGCGAGAGCGCTCATAAGCCATATCATCATGCGGATCATGTTTTGCCTGCGAATGAACTACTGTGACTCCCTTTTTCTCTAACGAAGAGGTAAAAGCATCGCCAACCTTATAGATGCCACCGGAACCCATGATACTCTCTTTGCCATCAGTAGGAACATAGGATTCGTCAGAGTGGGTATGGTAGACAGCTACTTTACCGCCACCCTCGGCTTGGGCAATCGATGGTTGAAGAAAGGCTGTCAGGCGGCCTAACATGCTCTTATTGTCATTATAATACACTGACAAATTGACCTCACCGGTAAATTTAGCATGTGCAATATTTCCTTCAACCCGAATAACTTCATAACGGCGGTTATTCTCGGTTAGTACCTCATCGCCGGGCCGCATTTTCCACCCGGTCATGTAGACTTGGTTGCCCCCCTCATCGACAACTGTTGAATAATCTCCATCCTTACCTTCGTCAGCATAACATAGTGTATTTGCTGCAATAAATAGCAGTGCCAGTAGCAGCGCCAGTACCCTATTTTTCACTGCCTTCACCTCCGTTGTCAGAGGTTTTATCACTAGATCCTGTTTGTTTGGAATTTTGCTGCTCAGCTTTTTGTTTTTCGTTTGGATGCAGCTCTTTACTAAACTCATATAATCCTTCAGGGCGATTGGGCCCTAATACCGGCCCTCCTTGAAGCTTTTCTCTTGTTTCACCAACCAGTTCGGCGATCATTACAGCTACTATACCGGCGATGATGGTAACATCAAAAGCTCCAGCCCCGCCAATCGCTGTAGTACCCGGAATACCTAACCCCGAGAGGGTGATAATATGGACGATATCGCTTAGGACAATGCCCAGTACCCCGCCAATGAAGGCGCTACGACGGGAACGGCCGGCAAGGTAGGCAATAAGACCTGCCGATAATCCATAGATGAGCTTGGGATCAAGAAACATGTTTTCGGGTTCATATGGTAAATAACGTGAGCCCAGTGATACTGCTCCAGCCACAAGTATTGAGGCAACTATGGCCCGGACTCTCTCAGCGGTTTCATCAGCTTTGTAAATCAAGTAAATGCAGAGCAAGATAGGCAACACTGCGCCGCCGACATTGATTGTAATTTGCATAGGGGAACTCATAATGGGAATGTCGATAAAACTGCCGACAACAATACCGGCAATAAACAGTAACGCTTGTTTATCAGTCATCCGCATGCGGTCCAAAATTCGATGGGCTAATCCAAAGTACACCAGCACGCTGACAACTAAAAGTAAAATCATTCCGAGTGGCATATTCATCATTGTTGTTTCACCTCATAGCCTTGTAATGTTGACGTATCCATCCTAGTTTGCGCTATTCCCAGCTTATTAATGCAAAAAGCATGGCCATTGGCCATGCTTTTTTACCCTATTTTTTTACGTGTCGCTAATTTTACAGTATTAATGCCCCTTGCAGATAACCATTCCCGGCTAAAACCGGTAATAATAATAGGGGATGACCGTAAATCATGGATATTGTGTGCGCCTACCAGAAGCATAAAGCGCTTTATATCTAGAATAAAATTCTCATACCAGTGGACAGCGCCATCAAGATCTTTATCTCTGAGTGTTTTTAGGATAGGACCGGCAATCCCGGCAGCTGCACCGCCGATAGATAAGGACTTAACAACATCCAGTGGGGTTCGTACGCCGCCTGAAACGACCACATCAACGGCTGACTCAATTACCGACACTGCTTCTACTGCCGCAATGGCAGTAGGAATACCCCAGGCTAGCAGCTCAGCATCCAGTTTTAGTTGTCCGCGGGCTGCTTCAATGGCCAGAAAGTTAGTACCACCTGTGCCGCCAACATCAATGGCTTTTACCCCAATATTAACAAGCGCTTTAGCTTGTTCGCGACCAATGCCGCAACCTACTTCTTTGACGATAACCGGAACGTCAACTTTTTCGACAATTGCTTCAATGTGTGACAAATAGCCGCAGAAGTCACGGTCACCCTCACTCATGATAATTTCTTGTCCGGCATTAAGGTGAATCTGAATTGCCTGGGCCCCAATCATCTCAACGGCATAACGGGCAGCATCAGGGACAGCGTGGGCACCTAAATTGGCAAATATTACACCATTAGGATTAGTCTTTCGTACAATTTTATACGATTCTGCAGCAGATTTGTCTTCGATGGCGGCGTATTGTGAACCTACGGCTATCGCAGTACCTGTTTGCCGGGCAAATTCCGCCAGCTCGCGGTTAACAGCTGTGACATCGGCTGCGCCGCCGGTGATTGCATTAATGATAACAGGCTGTGGCAGGGGTATACCGGCTACGGCCGTACTTACGTCAATATCCCGCCACGCCAAGTCCGGCAAGCAATTATGTATCAAGTGAAAATCAGTAAATCCGGCAGCCGCCGGACCATCCTCTAGAAGCAAGGAGTACTTTAAGTGTTCCAGTTTACGTGACTGCCGTGTCATGTGACTTGCTAGTCCTCCCGTTTAAATAGATGACCAAATTTATCACCAAGTGTGACTCCCGATGCCGGGGCCTGTGTCGTGAGATAATCGCTGAATTCAGCCCGCTCTTTATCTTGTTCAGCCTGGATCATGCTCAGCCCAACCCGTTTGTTCTCTCTATCAATACTGAGTATCTTAACCGCAACCTGTTGACCGGTGCTGACAATTTCTTCAGGATGGGCCACCCGGCGTTCAGCCATCTCCGAAATATGTACCAGCCCCTCAACACCTTTCTTTATTTCAACAAAGGCGCCAAACTTGGCAAGTTTGCTAACTGTTCCGCTAACGATTGCACCTACAGTCAGGGTTTCAACAGTTGAATACCAGGGATCTCGTTCTACATCTTTTAAACTAAGTGACAGTTTTTTAGCCTCAATGTCAATTTTGAGGATAACGACAGTAACCTCATCGCCAACGTTGACAACTTCTTGTGGTGTTTTGATCCGCTGCCAGGATAAGTCGGAAATATGTACAAGCCCATCAATACCGCCGATATCGACAAAAGCGCCAAAATTGGCCAGACGACTGACTTTCCCGGTAATTGTTTGGCCAACAGCTAGTTTTTCCAATAATTCCTTTTCCAGTATTTGTTTTTCCTGCACCAATACCAGCCTGCGTGAAAGTACAGCCTTTTGTTTATCCCTCTCGATTTCAATCGGGATAGCCTGAATAGTTTGTCCCACAAACGAGTCCAGGTTTTCCACAAATCTAAGATCAAGCTGCGAAGCCGGGATAAAGCCGCGAACACCCAATACGGCAGCAATCACACCACCTTTTACAATCCCGGTAATTTTGACATCGACCGGCTGTTGCGCAGTGAACGCCTGCTCAAGTTTATCCCAGGCAGTCAGCCTGTCAGCCTGTACTTTAGAAAGCTTGACCTGACCATCGGCACTGTCGGTGTCAAGCACTAATACCTCGATAACCTGCCCTATGCTTGCAGCATCCAAAGCCGTTTGCGGTGCCGGATATGCCAATTCAGCCAAAGGAATGATGCCTTCTGCCTTATAGCCAATATCAATAAACACCTCATCATGACGAACACCAACAATAGTTCCTTTTACAATACTGCCTATTTCCAATTTAACAACATCAGTCATATTCATTTCTTCCATCTTGCTATATACCTCCTCAATAACCCAATCGGGCGTCGATGCGCCGGCTGTTATCCCGGCAATATGTACACAGGTAAACCAATCAGGTTTAAGCTCACTGGCAGATTCAATATGATAAGCGGGTGTACCTGCATCGCGGCAGACACTGGCCAGTCGGGCCGTATTGGCGCTGTTCTTACCCCCAACTACAATCATGATATCAACCTTTTTTGCCAAATCGACAGCGGCCTGCTGCCTCAGATCGGTTGCCGTACAGATGGTGCGTTCAATCTTTAAATCTTCACATTTAGACTGCAGAATGGCAACAATAGCCGCAAATCCCTCGGCTGCAAATGTAGTCTGAGCCACTACCCCCAGCCGGGAATGAAAGGGAAGTGCCTCTGCTTCCTGGGGTGTTTCCACCACGTCGGCCTCGTGATTTGCCCAGGCCAGAATACTCTGAACCTCGGGATGGTGGCGCTCGCCAATGATGACTACCCGGTATCCAGTTGTGAAAAGTTTATACGCCGCCTGCTGAGCCTTTTTCACATGCGGACAGGTGGCATCCACCACATCCAGTTGTTTCTCCTCAGCCTGGCGGTACACTTCAGGGCCAACGCCATGAGAGCGGATAATGATCTTGCCTGCTGCTATCTCTTCCAGCCTGTCGGCAGTAGCAATGCCCTGATCTTTCAGATGACGTACCATTTGCGGGTTATGGATGATCGGCCCTAGTGTATGTACTGGACAATTTGCGTCAGCCGCTTTCAAGGCCAGGTCAATAGCTCGCTTTACACCATAGCAGAAGCCACGGTTTTCGGCAAGATAGATTTTCATAAGAGCCTCCTGCTGGGTAGTCTTTGGTATACTCACCTTATTTATTATAATACCTTTGCTCCTGTGTTTCAAATGTAAACCGCCGCTATTTAGCCTAAAAGCTGACATAGCGGCGGTTTTTTCTTGCGATTTTAGTTAATTAGTGAAATTTGATTAGCTTGGAATATTAGGCTTGGTGGTATTCACCGGGCAAGACAGGAATGAGACTTCGGTGTTCATGCCAACCGGTTTATCAGTTTTCAGCAGACTAATCCACTGCCTAATGGAATCCAGTAAGGTAATAATTACGAGAACAATCAGAATGATACTCACGGTGCCGTTCGTGTTGCCAAGGGCATCACCACGTTTGTAGAACATTTGAACGTTCATGATACCGGCAGTAATAACAGTAACTGCCAAGAAGCTTAGTGGGGCAAAGGTTACCCAGGCATACGATTTCTTTGGGGCAATCTTCAGAATAATGGTGGTGCCAATCGCCAGCGCAATAACGGATAAGAGCTGGTTAGCCACACCAAAAAGCGGCCAGATGCTGGCAACGTCTCCGCTATAAAGCAGATAGCCCCAGCAATAAGTAACCAGGAAGCTTGTGAAAAGAATGCCAGGCCACCAGTTTGTTTGTTTAAGCGGGGAATACAGGTAGGTTCCGAGAATATCCTGCAGGATATAACGGGCGACACGGGTACCGGCGTCAATCGTGGTAAGAATGAATAACGCCTCAAACATAATAGCGAATTGATACCAATAGCTCATGAGGTGCTGCATGCCACCGATGCTGGAGAAAATATGCGCCATACCAACTGCCAAAGATACCGCGCCGCCAGGTCGATGGGCAACATCCATTTGCACCAACCGCGATAATTCGTTTATTTCAACGGTAGGTATACCCAGTTTGGCAAATACCGCAGCCGGGCTGTTGATTGCAAAATAATCGCCAGGCATAAGCACAACCGCTGAGATAAGCGCCATTACAGCCACAAAACCTTCGGTAAGCATGCCGCCAAAAGCAATCATACGGGATTGGGACTCAAGTTCAATCATCTTAGGAGTGGTGCCTGAGCTAATGAGTGAATGGAAGCCTGAGATAGCGCCACAGGCAATAGTAATAAATACATACGGCCACCACGGACCGGGGATAATTGGCCCGCCACCATCCATAAAGCGAGTGGTCATCGGCATGTTGATATTAGGCTGTACGATGAGAATGCCCAAAGCCAGGGCTAATATAGTCCCAATTTTCATGTAGGAGCTAAGGTAATCACGTGGAGCTAAGAGCAGCCATACCGGCAGAACCGCAGCAAAGAAGCCATAAACCGGCAACGCTACCGACAGCTGTTGTTTGGTAAGATCAAAGATACCGGCTAAACCAGCCCAGGGTTGACCGGGGCTTAGCCAGTGACCGGTAACTACTGCCGCCATTACCATGATGAAACCGGCAATAGATCCGGAACGAATTGAACCAGGAGCAATCTTGAACATGTACAAACCAACAATAATAGCTATCGGAATGGTCATAAACAGGGTGTAGAGACCCCAGGGATTTTTAAATAAGGCATTTACCACAACAATAGCAAGACCGGCAAGTGCAACGATGATAATGAAGAACACGGCCAGTGATGTGGTTATACCAGTCAAGGGGCCAACCTCCCGCCTGGCAATAACGGCCAGTGACTGACCATTGTGACGGATCGAGGCAAAGAGGATAATAAAATCATGCACTGCACCGGCAAAAACAGAGCCCAATAGGATCCACATAAATCCAGGACCCCAGCCATACTGGGCTGCCAGCACCGGACCTACAAGCGGACCAGCACCGGCAATAGCAGCAAAATGGTGACCAAATAATACCCATTTATTTGTAGGAACAAATTCGCGCCCATCCTTACAACGGTACGCCGGCGTTATATTAGAATCGTTTAATGCCAGAACCTTTGCGGCAATGAATGCCGAATAATAGCGGTATGCTAAAATATAAACACATACAGAAATTATTAATAAACTGACTGAATTCATTAATAGTCCCCCTTTCAAAATATATGAATAATGAAAAGACCTTGACTACCTTCCCTCCTTTACTCAAAACTTTCTCTATACTTCAAATAATACAATATACACAAAAGTCTAAGCAATATGTAGCCTGTGAAATGACAAAAAACCAGGATGAAATACATTATCGTCCTGGTCAATAGCACAAATATGTTGACATAGTTACAAAAATATTTATAGGCCAAAGAGCTTCTTCAGCTTGGAAACTTGCTGCCGGCTAACAGGCACGTCTCTATCAAAACCCTCTAAAATCAGATTATATGTCCCATTAAACCAGGGTACCATCTCCCTGATCTTTTCAAGGTTAACAAGATAAGCCCGATGGGTACGGAAAAACAATCGTTCGTCCAGGCGGGACTGGAAATCCTGCAGCGACATATTAGAGTAATAACATTTATTCGCTAAATGTATAGATAGTTGTCCCTCTGTACAGCACACAGCAATAATGCTCTTAGTATCAACTACATAGGTTTTGCCGTTATACTCGATGGCGAGTTTTTGCAGGCTGTGAAGCATCACCCCGGCGTCACGCAGTTTTAGCGTTGCCGACATCGCTTCATTCAACAGGTTGCGGACTTTTCCGATACATTGGGAAACCCTTTTAGCGGAAAAAGGTTTTAATAGATAGTCTACGGCATTAAGTTCAAACGCTTTTACTGCAAATTCTTCATGAGCAGTAGCAAAAACCAGTAATGGTACGCTATTGCTTTTACTAATTTTTTCGGCTGTTTGAATACCATTTATTCCAGGCATTTCTATGTCAATAAAAATCAGATGAGGATTAAGAGTTACTAATGCTCTGCTGACTTCCTCGCCGCTGTGGAACTCGCCAATGATTTTGATATCATCAAATTGCTCTAATAAGTACCGTAATTCACTCCGGGATGGTTCTTCATCATCGACCACGATCACTCTTATTTGGCGTAATTGGTCAACCATTAACCATAACCTCCATACCAATAGGAATATGAAGTATTACTGTTGTTCCCTGTCCTTCTACACTATTAATAATAAGCGCGTGTTTAGGCCCGTATATTGCTTTGAGTCGTTCATTAACATTTGTTAAGCCAACTCCCGCCCCTTTGCCATAACCGTATTCTAAGATTTGTTTTTGAATACATTGTGGTATGCCCAACCCGGTATCACTTATAGAAATTTTAATTTGCTGACCACTTCTTTGAGCAGCGATTTCCACAGTACCGCCGTCAGTTTTTGATAAAAGCCCGTGCTTAACGGCATTTTCAACTAAGGGCTGAAGAATAAAGGTTGGGATCAATATATCCAGAGTGTCTGACGCAACATCCTGCTTGATTATTAACCTCTGGCCAAAGCGGGCCTGCTCCAGGGTAAGATAGGACTCAACCTGTTCGAGCTCTTCTTTGAGGGTTACAAAATCGCGGGCTGCCTTAAGACTGCGCCGGAAGAATTCACTTAGTTCAATCAACAAATTACGAGCGTTTTCCGGGTTGGTACGGCAGAACGAAACAATAGTATTTAGTGCATTAAACAAAAAGTGCGGGTTAATCTGGGCCCTGAGGGCTTTAAGTTCAGCTTTTGCTGCCAATTCAGCCTTATGTTGTAAGGCTGCCAGTTCAAGCTGAGTACTGAATACCTGGCCCAGGCCTTGGGCAAATTCAATATCTAGCGCTGTTAACGCTTCCTCACGGGCATAATAAATCTTCAACGTACCTACAAGCTCATCACGGCAGTATAGCGGTACTACTATTGCCGATTTAAGCGGGCATGCCGAAACGTTGCAGCCAATTTCCGCTTGAGTTTGAGCAACAGTAACCTGGCTTTGTGCCAAGCAGGATTTAGTGAGCTTTGTAAACACCTGCTTACCTTTAGCGTGGTGATCACTCCCCAGACCAACATGGGTCAAAGCTTGTTCAAGGTCAGTGAACGCGACTGCGGCAGCTGAAGTCATATTTAGGATAGTGAGAGCGACTTTCTCTGCCGATGCCGGATTGAGTCCCTGGCGGAAATACGGTAAAGTCGCATTTGCAATATTTAGTGCCTTATGTGTTTGCAAGGCCGCTATCTTAGTCTGATGTTCTCTGGCATTATGTATTATAATCATAAACACTGCTATACCAATTGCATTTGCCAACGACATTGGAACAGTGATACGGGTAACCAGCGAGAGGGCTGTAGTATAAGGTTTGGCAAACAGCAAAATAAACCCCATACTAAGCATAACGACCCCGACACCTGTGATGATGCCTGTAATCCATTCCGGGCTTTTTGGTTTTGTTCTCATATAGATATATCCGGCCAGTATACCACCAATCATAGTGGTAACACCACACTGCACAGCTGTAAAACCACCCAGATAAATGCGGTGCAGGCCACTAATCAGTCCGGTAGCCGTACCTACTAATGGACCGGCTAAGAGGCCGGCAACAATGGTGCCGGTATCACGAACATTAGCCAGGGCTCCTTCTATTGGTATACCAAAATAGGTACCGCCAATCGAAATTAATGAAAAAACAAAGATCAGCACCAGCTTTTCCTGGCCGGTAGTGTTTTCTTTAAATATCAGACGAAATGCCAGAGTATGTGATAGTACATAAGCAAAAACGGCGATTATGGCGATACGCTGCACTAAGATAATTGATAAATTACCGTCTAATATCTCAATTGTGCTATTGTCCATAACAATACCTACCCGTTTATTTTATTGCTCTGTTTTCTTTTTCTTCTGTAAGCAAACGGCCGATTTCTTCCATAACCTTGCCGCTCATAATGTCCAGGCTGTCTTTACCGGCATTGTCCCGGGTAAGGATCATCGGTTTACCAAATATTACTTTAAACTGAGGCAGTAGTTGACCGTCACGAAAGACTTTGTTAGTACCAATTATTGCGGCAGGTACAACCGGCACTCCGGCTTTTACACCCAACATAGCCAAGCCCGGCTCCGGTGCGCCTAATATACCGTTTTTGCTACGCGTGCCTTCAGGAAATAATCCCAGGACCGAGCCGTTTTCCAATAAGGTTAAAGCTGTACGGATTGCTGTTCTGTCAGCGATTCCACGCTTGACAGGGAAAGCCCCCAGCTTGGAAATCAGCCAACCAAAAAAACGGTTGGCGAACAGCTCTTCTTTAGCCATAAAATGAATCCGCCGGGGTATGGCGGCGCCAACAACCGGCGGATCCCAAAGACTTATATGGTTTGCCGCAATAATGACACCGCCAGTGACCGGAACATTCTCAGCGCCAATCACCTTCCAGCGGAAAAAAATCGAGAAAACAGCACCTAGTACTAAACATAATAATTTATACACAGGATTGTCTCTCCTTACAAAGCCCTAGTATCTTTTCAACAATAATGTCAATAGGTAATTCGGTAGTATCAATGAAAAAGGCATCCACTGCTGCAACTAAGGGGGCAATCTCCCGCTCGCAATCTGCTTTATCGCGGGCGGAAATTTCATTTTCCAATTCAGCTAAATCAATGGTATAGCCTTTGTCTGTTAGTTCCTGCCAGCGGCGTTTGGCGCGTTCGGTAATTGATGCAGTCAAGAATATCTTTATGTCAGCGTTGGGCAAAACATGTGTGCCAATATCTCTGCCGTCCATAACCACCCCGCCATCTACCGCCATATTACGCTGCAAGCGGAGCATTATCTCTCTTAGCGCCGGAACCTGGGCTACTTTCGACACAAGCCGGTTAACCTCAGGGGTACGGATAGCATCGGTAATATCCTGGCCATTGACTGCTACCTCTGTTTTACCGTTTACATATGTTAGCTTCATATCAAGATTGCAGGCCAATCTGGCGACAGTTTCATTATCAGGCTCAACACCCTCATTTAATACCTGCCAAGCTACAGCCCGATACATAGCCCCGGTATCAATATAGGTATAGCCCAATTGATGGGCAGCCAGTTTGGCTACTGTGCTTTTTCCTGCTCCTGCGGGTCCGTCAATTGCAATAATTAAGCGCTTCATAATGGCCTCCTATCAATCCTGCCTTAGCCCTGAAAAGACAGCGAAAAAATCGGGATACGAAATTTTCACGCAATCCGGTTCTGCAATTTCAACCCCTTGTGCTGCCATACCTGCAACTGCCAGTGCCATGGCCATACGGTGATCATGATGGGAATAGCAAGCGGCAAAGTTTAGCTGCTGTGGTCCCTCAATCACCAGGCCATCGGGAGTTTCGGTAATAGCTGCTCCCATTTTACCTAGTTCCAGGGTGACTGCCTTTAGTCGGTCAGTCTCCTTAACCCTAAGTTCCTCTGCCCCCTGCACCACTGTTTGTCCTTCAGCAAACAAGGCGGCTACAGCTAATACCGGAATTTCGTCAATCAGCCGGGGAATAATTTCGGCCCCAATGGTAATACCTTTTAGCTGGGATGAGCCCACACTAATATCAGCTACTGGTTCACGGCCACTCCACCGCTCATTAATGACAGTTATATCTGCCCCCATTTGTTTCAGGACATCAAGAATTCCGGTACGGGTCGGGTTTATACCAACGTTAACCAGGGTTAGACGGCTATTGGGAATAATGGATGCTGCTACCAGCCAAAAAGCAGCCGAACTGATGTCACCCGGGATATTAATTAACTCCGGAGCCGTAAGTTTTTGTACAGGCTCAAGGGTAATGGATGCGCCAGTGCGTGTGACTGGTACGCCGAAGGTTTCAAACATTCGCTCTGTATGGTCACGCGAAGGCAGGGGTTCTGTAATTATAGTGGGGCTGTCGGCATATAAGGCGGCCAGCAAAATAGCCGATTTTACCTGGGCACTAGCAACAGGCATATCATACTCGATCCCTGTAACCTGTTTTGCCGGGATTATGGCTAACGGAGCATACCGAGACTGCTCACGACCCATTAAAGTTAAGCCCATTTTGGTTAGGGGGGTTATCACACGGGCCATCGGCCGTTTCCTTAGTGAGGCATCACCTGTCAGGACGCTAAAAAAAGATTGAGCGCCTAATAGCCCTGTTAACAGTCTGATAGTAGTTCCCGAGTTGCCGGCATCCAGTACATCATCAGGCTCCCTCAAACCATAAAACCCTCTCCCGGCAATGGTTAATGCCCCCTCCTCATCCTGCTCTACAGTAACCCCCATCGCCCTCATACAGTTGATGGTTGACCAGCAGTCTGCTGCATGCAGAAAGTTTGTTACTTTTACCTGAGAGTCAGCAAGCCCGGCTAACATCACACTGCGATGTGATATTGACTTGTCCCCGGGAATATGAACTGTTCCTACCAACCCCGTAGTGGGGGTTATTGTAATGACTTCTCCCATAATCATCCCTCTTTGCCGATATATTTCTTTAAGTTCTTATAATGAACGTCCAAGAGCTGTGGTTAACGTATCCAGTTCAGACATAAGCTGGGCAAAGTTGCCTGGAGTCAACGATTGCGGTCCATCAGACAATGCCTCTTCCGGACAAGGATGTACCTCGATTAGAAGACCATCCGCGCCAGCGGCAACCGAAGCCTTCGCCATCGGGTTTACCCAGCGCCAGTTGCCTGTACCGTGGCTAGGATCGACGATAACAGGTAAATGGCTTAGATGCTTTATTACCGGAACCGCTGTCAAATCCAAGGTGTTTCGTGTGTAAGTCTCATAGGTGCGGATGCCTCGTTCACAAAGCACAACCTGATTATTACCACCTGACATTATATACTCAGCCGCCATCAGCCATTCTTCAATAGTAGCAGCCAGACCGCGTTTAAGTAAAACAGGCTTTTGAGCTGAGGCTACTTCCTTTAACAGCACGAAATTTTGCATATTACGGGTACCTATTTGCAGCATATCAACATGCTCCGCTATCAACTCTACTTTGCGCGGGTCGGTTACTTCAGAGACTATTGGCAGCCCTACTTCACGGCCAACAGCCTTGATAATTTCCAGTCCCTCCTTTTCCAGCCCTTGAAAGCTATAGGGGGAAGAGCGTGGTTTATAAGCCCCGCCCCTAAGCATAACTGCCCCGGCCGCTTTAACACCAACCCCCGTCTGATAAAGCTGGTTATAACTTTCAATGGCACATGGGCCGGCAATAACTGGAATGTTACTACCGCCAAAACAGGCATTACCTACTGTGACAACAGTATTTTTTTTCTGATACTCCCGGCTGGCTAATTTATAGGGTGTTTCGACAATAACAACCCTATCCACACCAGGCATTCTTTCATATAGTTCTGGCTGGCAGGCTGATAAGTCGCCATTCGCCGTAATAATGGTTTTATCTGAACTAGTTATCGAGTGCCCATCAAGTCCAAGTTGACAGAGTTTGTCCAGTACCCGGTTAATTTGATCAATAGTGGGCGCGTTCATCATTATAATCATAGCAGGCCTCCACGAATATCAAAAAATGTATTATTTATAATTCCCTGCCCAAAGAATTTTTCCTCTAATGTTAGCGTTTTGATGCTAACTTTTTGTAAATATTTCAAACTTAATTCCCAATGACAGCTCAACGTTTAAAAACAACCTTGCCTACCACAATCATATTACTCTTACTTTCAAGCATAATCCCGTCGACAGGGTTTATCATATCGCCATGATGGGTATCGATGATGAATTGGGCAGGAGTTTTTACATTGACAGCATCAATCTCAATATAATCGCCGTCATAGACTGTCAGCGCAACATTTCCTTTGCCAAAATCTCCTCCTGTTTCACCATTTACTGTAACAATCGCGGCATTACTTGCTGGTGGGTTAATCATCCGGATAGTTATACTTTGACTGGGTCTAAGGGTGCGAATTGACCTTGTTACAACCTTGTTCACGGCGTTCATTTCCTTATTTGGATTAGGCCAGGGGACATCGGACGCATACATGGTCGCTGGCGATGTTATTTGATCCCCTTCCAGCTTGTCAACCAGCGAAAGATACTTACGGGCATCGCCGCTTAAGAGGAGCGTCTGAACGGCTAAAAGCAGAACAACAGCAACTGTCGCCAGTCGTATCAGCAGTCGATCAACAGTAAAGAATTGTTTGCGGCGGAACTTATGCTTCCTATCTTCCATATCACACCCTCCCTATGCGTAGTTATGATTAGTCCTGAGCAGCATATTTACCGGCTACATAGCCGGAGGAAAAAGCTGCCTGAAGATTAAAACCGCCAGTATAACCATCAATGTCAATAACCTCACCGGCAAAAAACAGACCTGTTACCAGTTTTGATTCCATCGTGCGTGAGTTAAGCTCTTTTGTGCTTACCCCGCCAGCTGTTACTATTGCTTCAGCCACCGGTCTGGTTTGTGATATTGTAAAAGTAAGATGTTGTAGTACATCAAGTAGACGAAGGCGCTCTTCTTTGGTAATTTGATGTACAAATTTATCAGGATCAATAATAGCCAGGTCAATTACTACCGGTATTATCTTGGCTGGCAGCAGCTCATTAAGGGAGTTTTTCAGCTGTTTCCTGGCGAATTTAGTAAAGTCCCGTTGCAAACGCTTGTCCAGGGTTTCGCTAGACAGCGCCGGTTTGAGGTTAATCTCAATGGTCACCTCCTGATGGGGAGTCGCTGCAAATAGCTCGGAAACTTTTTTGCTTAATGACAGAATAATGGGGCCTGATAAACCATAATGCGTAAACAGCATTTCACCAAATTCCTCAGCAGCCTTTTTTCCGCCGCCCATAACTGTCGCCGTTACGTTTTTCAGTGACAGGCCTTGTAGCTCACCTATCCACTCTTCTTCAACCTCAACTGGCACCAGCGAGGGTTTAAGCGGCACTATGGTATGTCCTGCTGCCTGCGCCAGGCGGTAGCCGTCACCAGAAGACCCTGTACCTGGATAAGAGGCTCCACCTGTTGCGATAATGACAGCATCGGCGTGATATTCTCTATCGATTGTTGCTGCACCAGTAATAATGCCATTTTCAAAGAGTAGCTTTTTCACAGTTTGTCCTGTTTTTACATCAACATGTAATCGGGATAATTCCTTGGCAAATGTTCTAATTACATCTTTGGCCTGATCGCTGACTGGAAAAACGCGACCACCGCGCTCTACTTTGGTTGGCAAACCAGCATGCTCTAAGAAATCAACAATGTCTTGATTGGTGAATGCATTGAACGCACTATAGAGAAATGCACCATTTCCTGGCATATTCTTTACCAGTTCGTGAAGGTCACAGCTGTTGGTGATATTACAGCGACCTTTACCGGTTATCAGTATTTTTCGGCCAATATCTTTCATTTTCTCTAATACCGTCACTACGGCTCCGTGCTGGGCAGCGCTGATAGCGGCTAATATCCCGGCCGCACCACCACCGATAATGAGAACCTTCTTCATGTGGGTCACACTCACTTTCAAGTAGCTGTTGTAGTAAAAAAAACCCTTATTTATCTTTGAAATAAGGGTAAAAAACTTATCCGTTTTTTTTCTTACCAAGCCGTTTGAGTTCTTCAACCTCACTGGCAAGCAGTTGGCGGTACTGCCCGCGGTGAAGCCCCTCTAATGTTAAGAAGGCATATTGAATTCGTTTTAAATTTTTGACAGGGTAGCCAATCGTTTCGCACATGCGGCGAATCTGCCTGTTTTTTCCTTCGTAAATGACAATCTCTAATGTTGTTAATTGTTTTTCGCGGTCAATGTCCACAATATTAATTTTTGCCGGAGCGGTAACACCATCTTCCAGTTTAATACCAACCCGCAGCTTATCAAGTTTTTCTTCAGGCGGGAATCCCTCAACCTTAGCCAAATAAGTTTTGGCAATCTCATGACTAGGATGGGTTAAGGCGTGAGTCACATCACCGTCATTAGTCATAATCAATAATCCCTCAGTATTATAATCCAGTCTGCCAACAGGGTAAATTCGCTCGGGAATTTTGGCAACAATATCAGCTACTGTTTTGCGGCCCCGGGGATCTTCTAGTGTTGTTACTACCCCCTTGGGTTTATTAAGTAAAATGTAAACATACTTTTCAGCTTTTAGCGGTTTGCCATCAACAGCGACCCGGTCTTTCCGAGGCTCAATCTTAGTTCCAAGCTCGGTTACAACTTTACTATTGACAGTAACCCGCCCGGCTGTAATGAGTTCCTCAGCATCCCGCCGCGAAGCAATTCCAGCTTGAGCAATAACTTTCTGCAAACGTTCCAAAATTTGATTCCTACTTTCCTTACAATATTAGTCTTGGATAAATTGACCAAAATCAGTCTGCACCTTACAGGTGCGTACTCGGCTATTACTCTTGGTTAGCCGTTCACAACTGCCGCAAATACCTTCACCACAACACATTGTAGTGTTGTTGGTAGCAGCCATGGGTAAATTTACTCCGGAGGCTTGCATAGCGGCAATAATGCCGTAATGCTGGTCGTCAGGACCGGCACTCACGATTAGATCAGGCAGTCTATCCTTGTCAGCTAAGATTTCGGCTAGGGCATGCATACCAAACTGACGCATAGATGCTACTTCCTGTACCTGTACGCCAAGTGCGGCTAGTTCTTCGGCAATAAATACTTTGCCTATCTTACCTGGCGCTAAGATAGCCTTAACACTATTGCCCTTTTTAAGCAGCTTGTGAGTGATCGGTACAGCAGGCGGCTGACCCATACCCCCAGCTATCAATACTATTTTACCATTATCTACATTGTCAATCCAGGGCTGACCAAAAATACCGTTATAATATGGACCGCGTACCAGCACTTGTTTGTTGTCATCAGCAAGTAACCGCGAAGACTTAGGTCCGAGGGTTTCGATAACTACCTGGAGTTTATTCTCGGAAACCTTCATGACACCTACTGGAAAGTGATAAAAATGCTGGTCAGACGGCCGGCGCATAAAAATAAAAGCACCGCATTTGTCAAGTGACTGGGCAAGCTCAGGGAGCACTCCAAACTCTAATAGGTAGGTATGTTCAGCAATTTTTTGTTTGATGATAAATTCTGTGTCAGACTCTAACCGAACAGGTCTGTCAGCATCGCTGCCCCAGCTTTGTTTTTTCTGCTGCCACTGCTTTTCATATAGTATGCACACTCCGCTCCAGTTGCAATCACATACTGGTTCACCTTTTAAATGACTACAAAACGTACAATGGTTGGTCTGTGAGAGCAGGCATGGGCAGTAGGGTGAGTTGATGTCAATGCATTTTATGGATAGTTTGTTCCACATGTTCACCCCTCCTTATACCAGGCAGGTATTATAAATATCTGATAAATTGGCTTTAGTTACGCGATCATTAATTTCTCCTCGCTGAGCTGAGTACAATCCCAACTTTTTCATGCGTTCAAAATAGACAGAGCCGGAAAAAGTATACCTGAGTCTGATTCCTTCTTCAGTAGCCATTTGTTCATGAATAAAAGTAATGAAATCACCGGAAGCCAACTCAGCGGGTAATTCCAGATACTGCATATCCAGACAGCAGCGTACGGAATAGTGGACACATTGACATGCAAGTAGGTTTATTTTAATTTATATCACTCCAATTATTATCCATATACATCCAATCAAATTCTTATGCACGGTTATGAAAGAGTTAAAGCCCTGGCATATCGCCAGGGCTTCTCTTACGCACGTTTCCGTTTTAAATTGTTCTTGAGCAATCTTCACTTTGATTTAGCAGTACTAAAGTCTCATTGATTAATGAATACATTTTCTG